>DYIW01000082.1 GCA_020723465.1 Phycisphaera mikurensis | reverse complement strand
AACGTGGCTGAGTTCAGCCCCCAATCAGGACACGCCGAGACAGGCTCCTTCCGCTGCCCACACCGAACGGCGGAGCTTCCGGGAGAATGCCGCTGGCGGGCCAGCGGTGGGCAAACGCCGCAGGAAGACCGCCGGCGGGAGCCCCCCTACTCGATGCATCAGAGGACAAAGAGCGCACCGGGGGGCTGCACGTGCCAGACAACGAGAAAGGGCAAGGAGGAGTCCGTGGGCAGGTTGGCCTCGCCCGGGTCTTCGTGGCCGCAGGGGTGCTGGGCGGCGACCAGCCGGCCGCGCCGCTGTCATTCGACCTTCAGAACGGTCACGAACTCCGCCAGGATCAGCGCAGACTCGGCCGCAGCACCATCCAGGACGATCGAGGAGTACTCCGGGTCCGCCGGGGAGATCACCAGGTTCACTGGACCGTGCGCTGCGCCAACGCCATCATCGCCCTTCGGGCGTGCCGACTCAGCAACCGACGAGTCTCCCGCCCCCGTTCCGCGTGACGTACCCGACCCAGGCGCCGCGACCTCTTGGGCCCGCAGGGCGGCTCGACTTCAACCCGAACATCGTCACGGACTTCCGCAAGCGGACGTGAGCAAGGCATGATGCTCGGCAAACCCGGCTTGAGCCTGGCCTCACGGCATCATCATGACCAACGAGACCACAACGCGACAGCTCATCCGAAGCGCCCTCGACGAACTCGAGCACGCTCTCGATCACTTGCGCTCCCGACTTGAGCACCCGATCTACTACTCGGTCCGAGGGGGCTGCCGATTCTCCTTCCCGAGCAGGAACTGGCCGCTCTTCATGTACCTGCGTGCCGTCCGCGTCGTGAGCGCGATGAACGCCATGATGCGCCTGCTCGTCGTTGGCCACACGCAGGAGATGGGGGTCCTCGCACGAACCGTGACCGACTTCCTCAACGAGATGCTCTTCGCCCGCGAGGCCATGGCGACCGACCATCCGACCGCGCAGCAGCAGCGGCTACTCGAGCAGTTCTTCGCCGACGAGGTCATCCCGTTCGACGAGTTCACCGCGGAACGGAAAGCGAGCTACTTGGGGCGCCGGGAGGTGCGCGCTTCAGCGGCGCGCCAACTCGCAAACGATGGCGACACGCACGCCGTCCAGAAGCTCACTCAGTACATCGAAATGGGATTCGACGGATACGTGCACGGCCACTACAGCCAGATCATGGAACTCTACGAGGGAGCAAGCGAGCGCTTCCACGTGCGCGGCGTTCTGGGCTCGCCGCACATCGAGATCTGGGACCAGGAAATGGGCATTCTCACGGTCGCCGCGTTCAACGGCCTCACCGAACTTGCGGAGGCTCTCAAGGACGATCAGCTTCGCGTGGACCTGATCAGCAAGCGCAGGGCATTCGAGGCATCACCCGCCTACCCCGACGACGGCATCACCTCCACCGATGCGACGGGGCTACCGCCAACGCCGGTTTGAGGTCCAGCCTACCGGCTCGGGTGTCAGCCCTGGCCCCGCAACCCGGTGCGTTCGCCGCCTTCACACCCCTCCCGCAGCCCTGGTCCACTTCTCGCGAGCGGCGAAGGTCCGTCTACTTGCAGGCCTTCATCTCCGACCCAGGCGTCCCCCACGGCTACTCCAACACGAACGGCGCGCGCTTCACCATCCACTGACGCAGGGGGACTCGCGGCTGCTCATGGGCGCTTCCCTCTCCGCTCGAGCAGCTCCAGGCCTCGGGCCGTGATCCGGTAGCGCTGCCGGCTGCTGCGCGGCTTGTCGGGGATGGTCATCTCGATCAGCCCCTGACGCAGCAAGGGACCCAGAACCTCATCGCGGAACTTCGTTCGGTTGGTCCGGCCGGCGATGCGCATCAACGCAGCGATGGGCTGCTCTGTCTCACAGACGGCGAGGATCTCAACTTGGTCCCGACTTGGTCCCGACTTGGTCCCGACTTGGTCCCGACTTGATCCCGGAGCAGGACCCGCCGCCGCCCGCACCTCCGGGTTCGGCCGGAAGATCGCCGTGGTGAAGCCGTCGGCCTGCCACTCGGGCTCGGGATAGCCGCCCTTCCGCGCCTCGTCACGGATGCGCTTGACGCCCGTGCCGGCCTTCTCGATGAAGTCGATGCGGTGCAGCAAGTCGGCGATGAGCGCGTTTCTTCGCACGCTCTTGCTGCCGAGGTCGGCGAGCCTCATCCCCTTGGGCAGGCCGCCCGGGCTCACCACTTCGATGCGATCGCTGTAGATCTCGACGAAGACGTTGGCGCCGTCGATGAACCAGTCGCGGTGCATGACCGCGTTGGTGATCGCCTCGCGCAAGGCCTTCATCGGGTACTCGGTGATGTTCTGGCGCCTCAGGCCTTCGATGCGGTAGGCGGTGCGCGTGTTGCGCTCGACGAAGCGCAGCGCGTCCTCGATGTCGGCCACCACGCCGCCGTCGAAGTCCTTGCGGTCGAGGATGTGCACCTTGTCCTCGCCCTTGGCGAGCAGGCAGGTGATGTACGCCTGGTTGAAGAAGTGCCGCACGTTCTTGGCGAAGAACAGGACGCCGCCGTTGCGGAACAGCAGTTGGCCGCCTGCGCGCTCGGCGGCGTCGATGTTCACGAGCACGTCCTCGGTGCGCGGCCGGCCGGTGATGCCCGACAGCTTGAGCCAGGCGGTGTACTTCGCGCGGTCGAAATCCTGCGGGTAGCGGAAGCGCGGGCAGGGCGAAAGGTCGAAGCGGATCGCTCCCTCGGCGCGGAAGAAGTCGCGGATCTCGTCTCGCGAGAGCTTCTGTGTCACCGCGCCCTGGCGCCAGAAGAAGCCGTCGCCGCACTGGACCGGCTTGGCATCGCTCTCCCGCACGTGGACCACGAGCACGTTCCCGACGGGCTCGACCAGCACTCGGACTGCAGGGTCGCAGTCGCGGGCGACGTCCTGGATGCGGGCGCGCAGCCGATTCGAGTCCTTGACCCCGGCCACGGCGCCATCGTCCTGCACGCCGAGCAGGATCTTGCCGCCGACCGTGTTTGCCATGGCCACCAGTTCGCGCGCAAAGCCTGTTGAGAGGTCCGCCTTGAACTCCAGGGTCGTGCCCTCGCCCTCCTGCACGAGGATGTCGATGTCCTTCGGCTTCATCGAACCACGTCTCCCATCGGGCCCGTCCTCGTGCGCCCAGCCGCTCGAAAGCCCGCATGCCCTGGCGCGGCCGCTAGCTTACTCCTGCGAGGCGGGCCGGGAGTTGGCAGGACTTGTCGGGTACTTGTCCGGCGACTTGTATGGTACGCGGGAGCGGGCCGGAGGCCCGCGCACCCGGCCCGCGCACCCGGCGCCCCCACCCGCCTACTCGATCTGCCAGAGCGCGAGGAGCGGGCCGGGGCGGTGGACGCGCCAGATGGCGAGAAGCGGCAGGGACGGGTCCATGGGCAGGTTGGCCTCGAGCGGGTTGCTGGCGCCGCAGGGGCGCACCGCGGCGAGCAGCCGGCCGCGCCGCGCCAGCAGGTCGTCGAGCGCGGAGTTCCGCGGCGCGCCGGGCCGGCGGTCCACGGTCACGAGGTAGCGCGCGCCCACCTCGTCCAGGAACTCCTCCACCGGCTTGGCGCGGCCCGCTTCATCGAGCCACTGGTGCGGCCAGACCGAGGCGAACTCGTAGAAGCGCTCGAGCGGCACCACGCCGTACGCCGGCCGGCGTGGATCGAGGGGCGAGAGATTCGCGCCCTCGCGCTCCTCCTGGCGCGTCGTCCACTTGCCGCGCTCCTGCAACAGCGCGAGCGCGTCGGCCGAGAAGCAGAGCGGCGGGCCGTAGGCCTCGACCGCGATGCGCGCGCCCGGCTCGACCCGCGCCGCCACCTCGGCGAGCATCGTGACGCGCGTGTCCTCGCCGCGCATGACGAAGCCCAGCCGCGCCGCCTGCACCAGCGGCACGAGCAACAGGAGCGCGGCTGCGCCGCGCGCGACCGGCCCGCGCGCGAAGAGCCGCGCCGCGCCCGCGCCGCCAAAGAGTGCCAGGAAGGGCACGGCCGTGCTCAGGTAGCGCACGTGCGTGCCCGCGTAGCAGAGGAAGATCAGCAGCACCGCGAGCGGATAGAAGAGCAGCACCGGCCGCGCGCCGCGCCCGCGGAGCCGCCGCGCGCCCAGAAACAGCCCGACCAGACCGAGGACGATCAGGGCCGGCTCGGCCGCCGCGAACTCGAGTGCGAACCTCGCGGCATGCTCGACGCCGAAACTCTCGAACGCGAAGGACTGCCCGCCCAGGTCGAACTTGCCCTCGACCTCCTGCTCGCTCGCGACCCCCACCCGCGCGCTTTTCCCGCGCAGCAGGTACGGAAAGCCGAGGACCAGCGCGCACAGGGCGAAGGCGGCCGCGGACAGGACCGCGTCCCGCGCGGCGCGCCGCACGCCGCCGCGCAGGCGCGCCAGCACCGCGGCCGCGGGCAAGAGCACGGCGAGCGCGCCGCTCTGATGGCAGGCCAGACACAAGCCCGCGGCCGCGCCCATGGCCAGGGCGCGCTTGAGCCCAGGCCGGCGCGCGTAGGCGAGCGCGCGCTCGGCCGTGAACAGCACGAGCGTCACCAGCGGCACCCACGGCCGCTCGCTGTTGCCGAGGTGCACCAGCAGGAACGACGTCGCCACCAGGTACGCGGCGAGCAGCCCCTGCGCGCGCCCCAGCACGCGCTTCCCCACGCGGTAGGCGAGCAGCACCCCCACGATCCCGAACAGGACCACCAGCGCGCGGGCGATCAGGCACACCGGCGTGGGATCGTCCGTGATCTTGGCGCCGAAGTCCTCGGCGCTCTCGTAGGCGCCGAGCGCCCGCCCCGCGGCGTAGAGCGCCGCGTACTCGGGCAGCAGCAGGTACGGCAGCAGGTACGGGTAGGACGTGAAGGTCCCGGCCGGCGGCGCGAGATCGCGTGTGCTGGCCATGCCGAGCGCGCCGCGCACCACGTGCGTGTCGGCCACGAACTTGTACGGCAGGGAGTGGTCGATGGCCACGACGCGCAGAACCACGGCCGCGCCCACGATGGCGAGAAGCGCGCCTCTTCGAGCTTTCACAATCGGCCCTCCCCGCCCGGCACGCGCGCGACGAGGAACCGCTCGAGCCGCTCGGCGCGCGCGTCCCAGGTGTACTTGACCGCGCGTTCCCGGGCACGCCGCGCCGCGGACGCGGCCGCCGGCGCGGCGTCCAGGCAGCGCTCGATGCCGCGCCGCAGGGCCTCCGGATCGTCCGGCGCCACGAAGAAGGCCGTGCTCTCGTCCAGCACCTCGCGCAGGGAAGGCAGGTCGGACGCGACGATCGGCCTGCCTGCCGCCATGTACTCGAAGAGCTTCAAGGGCGAGGTGTAGCGCGCGGAGATCGCGACCCGGCCCGAGTTCGGCAGCACCAGCGCGTCCGCGGCCGCGAGGAAGAGCGGCACGCGGCCCGGCTCGACCGGCGGGACGAGGCGCACGTTCCTGGCCCCGAGGCCGCGCGCGAGCGCCTCGATCCTCTGCCGGTCATCCGGCCTGCCGCCCACGAGCAGGACGTCGAAGCGCGAAGACAGGGCCGCGGCCCGGACCAGCGTGTCCGCGCCCTTCCAGGCGAAGAGGTGCCCGGCGTACACCGCGAGCGGCCGCGCCGCATCGAGCCCGAGCCGCGCGCGCGCCGCTTCCCTGTCCAGCAGCGCGGCGAAGCGCGCCGGGTCGAACCCGTCCTCCAGGACCTCGATGTCCGCCGCGCGCGCGCCGCCCGCGACGAGGTCGGCGCGCAGGCCGCGCGTGATCGCCACCACGCCCGCGCTGCGCTCGAGCGCATCCAGCAGCCGCCGCCTCTGGCCGGCGCGCCCCGGCAGGTCGTGCGCCTCGTAGAAGAGCCGCCAGGGCGCGTCCCGCGCGCGCGCCAAGAAGTACAGGGCCCAGGGATCGCGCGTGTAGACCACGGCCGCGCCGTCCTCTCGCAGGCGGCGGCGCGCCGCCCAGGCAAAGGTCAAGGCCTGCAGCACGAAGGGCGCGCGCTGCAGGCGCGGCGGGAAAGCCTCGATCAGGTCGATGGTGAACAGGCGCGTAAGAAGCGGCGCGGCGCGCAGGCCGTAGTAGCGGGCGATCTCCGCGTCCGCCAGGGAGAAGCGGTTCCGCCGGCGCGGCGCCAGCAGCCGCACCTCGTGGCCGCGCGCGAGGAGCGCGTCGCACTGGGCGAAGATCTGGCAGGCGTTGGCGCGCTCGCTCGGCAGGCGCACGTTTGCCACGTAGTAGATGCGAAGGCGTCGCGCGGCCGCCGGCCGCTCGCCTGCGTCGCCCGGACCCGCCGTCAAGGGATATCGCCTCGCGCTTCCATCGCCCACGCTCGGCGCCAGTCTACTCATCGCTCATGCGCCGGAGCCGCTCCTTCCAACTCGCGTTCCTCCGTGATCGCGGCCGCGATCGCGCCGCACTCTGCCCACGAGGCGGCCGCGTCCTCCCTCTCTTGCCAGGGCAGAAAGCGCGGCCCGAGGCGCGCGCGCACCGGCAGCGGCCCGGCCGCCGCGCCCTGGCCGAGACCGAAGTCGCGAAGCGCCAGCTCCTCGGGAAGCTGCCAGCCCGCGCCGCCCTGCCCGCAGAACTCGGCCACGGCGTCTTCCAAGCCGCGCGCGCGCACCAGGGTGAGCAGGTCGGCGAAGGCGAGCAGCGCCAGCACGGTGTGGCGCAGCTCCGGGTCGAGGCCGCGATCCACGCGCCAGAAGCCCTTGGGATCGAGGCGCCGCCGCGCGTCCGGCCGCTTCAGCTCCGCGGCCGGCAGGTCAGAGCCCGCGAGGAGGCGCCGGAAATCGTCCCACTCCAGGCCGTAGAGCAGGGCCGCGGCCGCGTCGAGCACGCACCTCAGGCGCAGGCGCTCGTGTTGCGTGAGCGCGAATCCGCGCCGGAAGCCGCCCGGCAGGCCGAGGCGCTGCCGCAGCCGCAGCCACTCGGGCGCGAACCAATCCCCGGCCAGGGCGAGAGACGCCGCCGGCAGAAGCAGCGCCGCGCGCACGCGCTCGGGCACGCACCGCGGCAGCGGCAGCTCGCGCAGGTAGAACCAGTTGACGTGGTTCTGGCTCATCTTCAGGCGCAGCACCCGATCGAGCGGAAAGGAGCACAGGGCCGGCAGGAGCGTCAGGTCCTGGAGCGGATCACCGCTGGAGAGGGACGGCAGGGTGTTGCCGCAGGGAAAGCCCGGGACGAGCGCGGCGATGAGCGTGCGCTCGTTGCTGGCGTTCTGCACGTCGCGCAGCACCAGGCGCGGCCGCAGGCCTTCTGGCACGCGGCGCCGCGCGTCCTCGAGCGCCAGCGCGAAGCGGCTGATCACGCGCTTGTCTTCCCACGGCACGGGCAGCCAGTCGGCGCGCGAGCCGGGCCCGCCCGCGCAGGCCGCGGCCGCGAAGTCGCAGGCTCCGATCATCACTCCCTGGTAGAGGGGGAGGGCCGCGACCTTGCCGGCCGCGTCGAGGAAGCGGCCCAGACGGTCGCGCCGCAGGCCCTGCGCGAGCAGCTCCTCGGGCGCGCGAAACAGCGCGGCGTGGTTGGTGAGGTCCACCTCGCGGGCGTAGCGAAGCGGCGGGTCGGAGGAATCGCGAAGCGGCAGCGAGTGCTCGAAGATGCGCTCGAGCAGGCCGAGCTCGGCGGAGGTCTGGATCTCGAGCAGGGCCGAGGCCTCGGGGCTGAAGCGCCGCACATCCGCGCGCGGGTAGAGGTACGCGTGCTGCTCGGGCGCGCGCCACTCGCCGAGGTCGCGGCGCATGAAGGCCACGCGCAGCGCCTCGGTCCGGCCGCCCTTCTCCACCACCACCGGGCCGTACTTGTACGAGCGGTGGATGTCGAAGAAGCCGTCGCGGTTCTCGAACACGTAGAGCCACTCCCAGCGGCAGCAGTCGAGCAGGTGGCGTCGCAGCGCCGCCGCGCCCAGGTCCGCGTAGAGCGCGGACGGGAGGATCAGGCCGAGGCGCCCGCCGTCCTTGAGGAGCGCGAGGCCACGCTCGAGAAACAGCTTGTAGGTGGCCAGGCTGCCGCGGCCCTGCAGGACGAAGCGCCCCGCGGCGCGCGTGCGCGCCGCGAGGCCGCGCTGCCCTTTCTTCAACTCACGCCACGCCTCGTCGAGGGAAGGGTCCGCCGCGCACAGCTCCTCGGCGCGGCGCAGGGCCTCGCGCTTGCCGAGGCGGCGGAACGCCGGGTCGCGGCTGGCGAAGAACTCGCGCGAGTCCGGCCGGAGCGTCTCCCAGGGCGGGTTGCCGAGCACGGCGTCGAAGGACCCCTCGCCGCCGGGCGCGAGGCCATCGCCGCAGCGCAGGTTCTCGGCCAGGTCCTCGAGGGAGAGCGCGCGATCGCCCGCCTCGAGCCAGAGCGCCAGGCGCGCGATCTCGACCGCGAGCGGGTCGCTGTCCACGCCGAAGAGCGACTCGCGGGCGACCCGGCCGCGCTCGGCCGGGCGGCGCGCGGCGAGCGCGCGCAGCGCGGCCAGGAGGAACGCACCCGCGCCCATGGCCGGGTCGATGACACGAAGCGGCCGGCCGCCCGTATCTTGCGCGAGCAGGGGCTTGAGCACGCGCTCCACAGTCGGTCCGGTCAGCGGATTGCCGGTGTAGAAGGCGCCCGCGCCCTTCCTCCTCGCGTGCACCGGGTAGAGCTGCCAGGCGCCGGACGGCGCGCGCCGCGCCTCGAGCCCCAGGACCGCCTCGTAGACGGCGCCGAGCGCCTCGGGCGGAACGCCGCGGGCGCTCGCCGGGGCAAGCGCGCGCTCCGCGGGCCAGCAGGGCGTGAGCCCGCGCTCCTCCGCCAGCGAAGCCGCGGTGGCGCGCGCCACCGCCAGCATGGCTTCGGCGTAGACCGCCGCCGGGTCGCCGTCGCCCTCGCGGGCGAGGAGGCGGCGCGCCACGGCCGCGCGCGCCTCGGCCGCCACGCGGCTCAGCGCTTCCGCGCGCACCGGCGTATACTCCCCGGCATGGATCCGCGCCTCGCACTCATCCGGGCCACCGCCCTGTTCGCGCTCCTGCTCGCCGCGCTCGCCGGCTGCGGTGGCGATCCCGCGCCCAGAGCCCAGCACCTGCTCTTCATCACGGTGGACACCCTACGCACCGACCGCCTCGGCTGCTACGGCGCGGCAGAGAGCCCGAGCCCGAACATCGACCGCCTGGCGCGCGAGGGCACGCTCTTCCAGGACGCCTACGCCCAGCGCGCCGTCACCCTGCCGTCCATGACCTCGTTCTTCACCTCGAAGTACCCCTACGAGCACGGCGTGGTCAACAACCTGAAGCGCGTGCCGGACGCGGAGTGGCTGCTGGCCGAGCGCCTCCAGGCCGCGGGCTTCCACACGCGCGCCTACAACGCCTCGGGCGTGCTCATGCCCGAGCGCAACAACGTCGAGCAAGGCTACAAGCCGAACGCCTACTCCTTCTTCCCGGACGAGGAGGTGATGACGGGCAAGGCCGAGAAGTTCATCCGCGAGCGGTTCGGCGAGCGCGGCCGGCAGTTCCTCTGGGTGCACTACATGAACCCGCACAAGCCGTACGATCCGCCCGCGCCGTACGACCGGCAGTTCGATCCGGGCTATCGGGGGACGTACGACGGCGCCGGGGAGACGCTCGACCGCATCTACGTCGAGCGCGTCGACCTCGCTCCGGAAGACCGGCGCCACATCGAGGCCGTGTACGACGGCACCATCGCCTACGTCGATCAGCTCATCGGCAGGCTGCTCGCTGCGCTCGAGGCTACGGGGCAGGCGGCCGACACGCTGGTGGTGTTCGCGGCCGACCACGGCGAGGACCTGTACAGCCACAACTACTACTACTATCACGCGAACTCGGCCTACCGCTCGAGCACGTCGATCCCGCTGATCTTCCGCCAGCCCGGAGCCGTGGCCGCGGGCCAGGCCGTGTCGGGCATGGTCGAGACCGTGGACTTCATGCCCACGGTGCTCCGCTGGCTGGCGGCCGACTGCGGGCCCTCCCCGGGCGGGGACACGCAGCTTCGCGGCAATGACCTGAGCGAGGTGCTCGCCGGCCAGGGCGCGGTGAAGAAGGGCTTCGCCTACGCGCTCGTCGACCAGGAGGTGGAAGAGGGACGGAGCGAGCTGATCTTCTCGGTGCGCAACCGCGAGTGGATGTACGTCTGGAACGAGAGCGGCGTGCACCCGGACAATCCGCCGGCGGAGGGCGACTACCCCATTGCTAAGCAGGAGCTGTATCACCTGCCGAGCGATCCGGACGAACAGCAGAACGTCATTGGCGAGCACCCGGATATCGCCGACCGGCTCTTCCAGGCGATCAACGCCTGGCGCGAGCGCATGACGCAGCGCCTGCTCGCGGACGAGCTGAGCGCCGCGCACCGCGCCGAGCTGGAGGAGCTTGGCTACCTCGGCCCGAGCGGCACGACCCGCCCGCCGGTCGAGGAGGACGACAGCAAGGCGGACGGCGGGCAGCGGCGATGAGAAAGGCCCTCGGCGCCGGGATGCTGGCGTTCGCGCTCCTGGCGTTGATTCTTAGCTTCGTCCCCGGAGCAGAGGCGCTCCGCGCCACTTCCGCGATCCTCGCCCTGGCCACGGCTCCGGGCGCGGCCGCCATCCTGCTGCTCGAGCGGCGCGGCCTGGGCGCGGCGGCCTTCCTGGCCCTGGCGCTCGCGCTCGCGCCCTTCGTCGCGGGCGCGCTCATGACCGTGCTCCTCTTCGCCGGGTTCGACGCGCTCTGGGCCGGCCGCGCCGTGTGCCTGCTCTCGGCCGCCGCGCTCGCCTTCGACCTGTACCGCGCGCGGCGCGCGGAGGAGCCGCCGCCTGGCCCGGAGACCGGCGCGGGCGCGCTCGGCGCACCGGCGATCCTGGCCGCGCTCCTCCTGGCCGTGATCGTGGCCGTTCCGGTGGCGCGCAGCAACCGCGTGCGTGCCTCGATCCACGGCATGCTGCACGCCTCGATCCTCTACAGCGCGGTCGACCGCGGCGTGCCGCCCGAGAACCCCTTCTTCGCCGGCCGGGAGCTCCGCTACTACTGGACCCATCACCTGGCCGTGGCCGCGTCCTGCTATCTGGGCGACATCGAGCCGACCGTGGTCTTCGCCGCGACCACGATGCTGGCGCTCCTCTCCTTCCTGCTGCTGCTCGGGCTGCTCGGAAGGGAGCTGTTCCGCGCGCGCGGCGCGGGCCCCCTCGCGGTCTTCCTCGGCTTCCTCGGCCTGAACCCGCTGGGCGTGCTCTTCTTCCTGAAACGAGAGCCGCTCGCTTCGCTCGCGGACCTGGCCGCGGGCGCCGATCCGATCGGCTACCTGAAGAGCCTGGTGATCGGCCAGGACGACCGCATCTCGCTGACCTTCACCAAGTTCATGAACGTGTCGTCCTTCCCGGCCTCATTGGCGCTGCTCATCGGCTCGTTCCTGCTGCTGGCGCGGCTGGCGCGGGCGCCGAGCCCCGGCAGCGCGCTCCTCGCCATCGTGGCCATGGCCGGGTGCATCGCCTTGTCGCCGGTCACGGGCCTGACCGCCGGCCTCGCGCTCGGCGCCGCCGCGGTCGTGCTGCTGGCCGTCTTCAGGCTGCGGCGCGGCGGCTGGCACGCGGGCCTCTTCCAGGTCGCGGCCACGCTCATCGGCTCGCTCGTCCTGTGCGCGCCCTTCGTCCTGCTCGGCGGAGGCGGCTCGGGAGGGCTGCTCGCCTTCGAGCCCGAGTGGGGCAAGCTCGAGCAGATCCTGTGGAGCCTCGGCCCGGTGCTCCTCCTCGGCCTGCCCGCGGCCCTCTCTGCGCTCCGCGGCGAGGACGGCGGCGGGCGCCTGCTCCTCTGGTCGCTCATCATCTTGCTCGCGCTCGCGGCATTGATCGGCCTGCCGGTGAACAGCGAGTACAAAATGGTGCGCATGGCCGCGCCGCTAGCGGGAGTGTTCGCCGCCGGGTCGATCGCGCTCTTGTGCGCGCGCCTTCGCCGCGCGGCGGCGGCGGCCGTGGGCACGCTCGCGGTGCTCCTGTTCGTGCCGGCGAACGCCGTGGGCTTCCGCGGCTACCTGGCCCACAGCGAGGCGTCCGCGCCCTTCTTCGGCGACGGGCCGTCCATCCGCGTGGACCCGGCCGTCCTGCCCATCGGCGCCATGTACGACTGGATCCGCGAGAACACGCCGGAGAACGCGGTCATCCTCGACAATCCCTACGCGCGCAACGCGCATCACTTCGTCGGCCCGCAGCACGGCGACGAGGTGCCGGTCCTCGCCCGGCGGCCGGTCTTCACGGACACCAAGTACTACATGAATGATTACGAGCCGGACCTGGGCGCGCGCCTCAGGCTCGTGGAGGGGCTGTTCCGTGGGATCCCGTGCGGCGAGGAAGGGTATCGCCTGCTGGCCGAACTGCGGCGGCCGGTCTACCTGCTCATCCGGGTGAACGATCCGGGCGCGACGAGCGCCCTGGCCGTGACCCAGGTCGATCAGCGCTGGAAGCGCGTGCACAAGAGCCCGAACGCGTTCCTGTTCGTGCTCGGGGCGTAACGCCGATGCCGTCCTCTCGCGCGCGCCTTGCCGCCGTTCTCGTCGCCGCTGGCGCGCTGCCGCTCCTCCTCGGAGGAGCGGGCTGCGGCCGGCAGGAGCGAGCGCCGCGCTTCTCCGCGGCCGTGCTCATCACCGTGGACACGCTGCGCGCGGATCACCTCGGCTGCTACCGCTCGGCGCGCGACACGTCCCCCAATCTGGACCGGCTCGCCGCGGGCGGCCTGCGCTTCGCGCGCTGCCTCACGCCGCTCCCGCGCACCACGCAGTCGCTGGCCTGCATCCTCACCGGCATGACGCCGGCGCGCCATCGCGTCAGATCGCTGCACCACGTGCTGGCACAGGAGCACGTCACGCTGGCGGAGCGCTTCCGGGCAGCCGGGTACGCCACGGCGGCCTTCGCTTCGCTCCCCTACTTCCCGGGCCCGCAGGGCTTCGATCAGGGCTTCGGCGACGACTTCGAGCTGTGGCTCGACGCCGCAGAGCGCGACGTCCGCGCCGACACGGTCACGGCCGCCGCGCTTGCCTGGGTCGAGGCGCAGGGCGATGCACCCTTCTTCCTGTGGCTCCACTTCCGCGACCCGCATCGCCCCTACGCTCCGCCCGAGCCGTTCCGCTCCCGCTTCGATCCTCAGCCCGACGGACCCACCAGCGACTCGCTGATCGGTGCCGGAGCGACGGGCCGGGACGCGCGGGACCGCACCGGCCGCGTCCAGTACGGCGTGGAGAAGCTGCCCGCGCGCGTCATCGAGCGCACGATCGCCTTCTACGACGGCGAGATCGCGTTCACCGATCAGGCCATCGGCGCGTTCGTGGAGGGCCTGCGTGCGCTCGGGCGCGGCGACGACGCCGTCCTCGTGGTCACGGCCGATCACGGCGAGAGCCTGGGCGAGCACGACTACTGGTTCAGCCACGGCGACTTCCTCTACGACGACTGCCTGCGCGTGCCGCTCATCGCGAGCGGCCCGGGAGTGCTTCCGCAAGTCGTCGAGGAGCAGGTGGGCGTGATCGACATCGCGCCCACGCTGGTCGACCTGTTCGCGCTCGAGCCGGGCGCGGAGATGGACGGCGCGTCCTTCGCCGCGGCCCTCACGGGCAGCGCCATCCAGGGCAGGACGCTCTTCGCCGAATCCGACCGGACGCTGCCGTGGGAGCATAATCCCCGCTTCGGCGGGGTCGCGCCGCGGGACCCGGCCCACCGCTTGCGCGGACTCTGCGCCAGCGATCGGCGCAAGCTGATCCTCGATCCCTTCCCGGCGGATGGCCCGTGCCTCGAGCTCTACGACGTGGCGCGCGATCCGGGGGAGACCGCCGATCTGGCGCGCGAGGCGCGCCACGCCGCGGACGTGGCGCGCTGGAGCGCGGTGCTCGCGCGCATCGCGGCTCGCGACCACGGCTTCGCCCCGGACCCCATCGACCCGGAGATGAGGAAGGCGCTCGAGGAGAACGGCTACCTCGGCGGCGAGTAGCGCGGTACCATCCAAGCGACCCGATTCTGAACGCCGGAGAACCACGCCGTGCGCAGCCCCCTCGTCTACTGCGGTCCCATGTGGGGCGGCAAGACCGAAGGATTGATCTCGCGGCTGGTGCGCGCGCGCATCCAGAAGGTCCGCGTCGTGGCCTTCACCCCGGCCATCAACACGCGGGACGGGGAAGCCTGCATCCGCTCGCATTCGGGCGCGTCCTTCCCGGCCATGCCGGTCCGGAGCGGCGAGGAGCTGCTCGAACACGCGGATCAGGCCGACGTGGTGGGCATCGACGAGGCGTTCATGATCTCGGGCATCGTCGAGGCCGTGCGTGCGCTGAACGACCAGCGCAAGAAGATCGTCATGGCCACGCTCGACATGGACTCGGAAGGCAAGGTGTGGGAGGCCGTCGGGCACTTGCTCGGCATGGCCGAGGAGATCGTCAAGTGCCCGGCCGTGTGCTCGCTCTGCAAGCACGACGCCTACTACACCTTCCGCCTGCCGGACGCGCCGAGCGAGCGCCTGCTGGTCGGCGCCGGCGACTTCTACGAGCCGCGCTGCTACGCCTGCTGGGAGGAGGGCCAGCGCGACAAGCGCATCGCCCGCGGCCAGCAGCACCTCTTCCGCACCGGCCCGGAGCTGCCGGGGTAGGGCACGGGGCAGCGGCGCGGAGCAGAGTCCTCGCCGGTGGCTCGCGGCCCTTGCCGAACCCGCGGTTGCGGCGCCGCCGCGCTGTGGTATCATGCGCCCTCGGACCTACTTGGGACCCGGCGTGGATCGAAGGAAGCAGGATACGGCCTGGCTGCTGGGCCGCTGGCATGACGGGGACGAGGAGAGCTTGGCGGTCCTCGTCGAGCGCCACCTGCCCTGGGTTCGCGCCGTCGTCGCCGCGCGCCTCGGGCCCAAGCTGCGCGCCAGGGCCGAGACCGGCGACTTCGTCCAGGACGCGCTGATCGAGTTCCTGCGCTTCGTCCCCCGCTTCAAGACGTCCGACGAGCTGCACTTCCGAGCGCTCATGGCCCGCATCATCGACACCACGTTGCGCGACGGCAACGACTGGTTCACGGCGCGGCGCCGCGACATGGCGAGGGAGCAGCCGCTGCCCTCCGACTCCGTTCTCGACCTGGACAGCGGGCAGATCGACCGGGATACGCCGAGCCGCCTGCTTGAGCGCGACGAACGCCAGGCCTGGATCCGCCTCGGCATCGAGCTCCTCGCCGCCGGGGATCGGGACGTCATCGTGCTCCGCGACTGGGACGAGCTCGGCTTCCGCGAGATCGGCCAGCGCCTGGGGATCGGCGAGGAGGCGGCGCGCAAGCGCTACCTGCGCGCCGTGCGGCGCCTGGCCGGCGTCGTCGATTCCCTGCGCAAGGGACGCATGAAGGAGCTCTTGCAGGAAGAGCTGAGCGTGGGCCCGGCGTGATGGCCATCCCCGAGCCAGGCGAGGGAGAACTCGAGCCCCTCGAGGCGGTGCTGGAGAGGTTGCAGGAGGAGTGGCTGTCCGGCGCCCGGATCGATCTCGACCGCTTCTGCGCTGAACACGCCCAATACGGTCCCGAGCTGCGCGAGCGGATCGAGGGTTTCCTGTACGTGGCGGAGGGACTCCGGGAGACACGCAGCGCCACCGCGCCCGAGGAGGCGGCTGGTGCCGCGCCGGAGCACCTTGAGGAACGGGTTCTCGGCGACTTCCGCTTGTTGCGGGAGGTAGGCCGCGGGGGCATGGGGGTGGTTTACGAGGCCGAGCAGATCTCGCTGTCCCGGCGCGTCGCGGTCAAGGTGCTCTCCCCTTCACTCACCGCCGCACCGCGGGCCGTGGAGCGCTTCCGCCGGGAAGCAGGAGTGATCTCGCGCCTGCGCCATCCGGGCATCGTCCAGGTGTTTCAGGTGGGCCAGGCCACGGGTGAACAGTTCTTCGCCATGGAGTTCGTCGCGGGGACGCCCCTGGACGAAGTCATTGAAAGGGCACGCCGCGGCAAGGGCTCGATCGATCCCACGTGGGCCTGCCGCGTCATCTCCCAGGTGGCTGACGCACTGGAGCACGCGCACCGTGCCGGCGTGATTCACCGCGACGTCAAGCCGTCGAACATCATCGTGCTGGAGAACGGCACAGCCAAGCTCACCGACTTTGGCCTGGCTCGCCAGACCGGGTTGCCCACGCTCACGCTTCCCGGCGAGTTCGCGGGGACCGCCCACTACATCGCGCCGGAGCAGGCGGAGACGGCCTCGCTCTCCAGCGATCCTCGCACAGACGTGTACTCCCTCGGCGTCACGCTCTATGAGCTGCTGACGCTGCGCAGGCCGTTCGAAGGTGAGACCGCCGCGGCGGTACTGCGGCAAGTCGTCCTTCGCGAGCCGATCCCGCCGCGGCGCATCAACCGCCTCATTCCCAAGGACCTCGAGACCATCTGCCTCATGGCGATGGAGAAGCAGCCCGGGCGCCGCTACGAGCGAGCGGCCGACCTGGCGGAAGACCTGCGCAGCTTCCTGGAGCTGCGCCCGGTGCGCGCGCGTCCCGTGGGAGCGGTGACGCGCGCCCTGCGCTGGGCGCGGCGCAGGCCCGCGCTCGCGCTCTCCGTCGTGCTCACGCTGCTCATCTGCCTCGGGGCCCCGGCGCTGGTCTTTCTGCTGTGGCTCCCTTCCGAACGCGAGAGGGCGCGAGAAACGGCGGAGAACTCCATCAACGGACGCATCGACCGCTCCCGCACCTTCCGCGAGACCCATAACTCCCTCGAGAGCCTTGTCCTCGCCGAGCAGGCCCTCGTGGAGGCCGCCGAGGCGAAAACGTCCATCGGCGAAGCGTGCCAGAACTGGTACCAAGCCTGGCTGCACCTGTACCGCGGGTCAGATGGCCCCGAGGCTGCCAGCGAGCCCTACCGCGAGGTGTCCCTCCTCACCGGCCACACCGGCCCCATCCGCTCAGGTCGGTTCAGCCCGGATGCGACCAAGGCCGTCACCTGTTCGGACGACTGCTCGGCAATCGTCTGGACGAAGAAGCCCGCCGCGGACGACGCCTTCTGGACCAGGCTCTGCACCCTGGACGGCCACGAGCATCCCGTCATCGACGCCCTGTTCAACGCAACGGCCACACGCGTCGCGACCCTCTCCCTCGACGGCAGTCTCGTCATCTGGGACCTCTCGGGAGCCCAACCCGTCGTCCGCCAGGCGCTCGACGGGTATCGAGGCCCGCCCGAGAACACGGTCCATCCGCCCCTCCTCGCCCTCCTGCCGCAGGCCGAGAGCTTCGTTCTTGCCGGCGGCTTCGACTTCGCCGTGCACCTCTTCGACTTTGAAGGCAAGGAGCTGCGGCGTTTTCCATCGCGGGATCATCTCGAACACGCGCACCTGGATGTCGTCTGGTGCGTGGCGGTCGACTCGACCGGGAAGCAGCTCGTCACCAGCTCCCGCGATCGCACCGCGCGTCTCTGGAACCTCGACACGGGCGACTGCGTCCGGGTCACTCCCGCCCCAGAGAGACAAGATCAAGGCCTCGTCTGCTGGGCTGACCTCCTCCACTCCGAGGACAGCGGCACCGACAGCATCCTCACTCTCCTCACTGGCGGTGGCGCGTGCCTTCAGCCGATCGGCCCGTCTGGACCCGTCTCTGTTCCACGAAGGGGCCCACAGCCGACCTGCGCCTCGACGGAGTCACGGAACCACCGCGCGGCCGTCGGCTTCCAGGACGGATCCGCCTGCGTCATCCATGGCAGCGCGCAATCCCCGTACTGGCTCTCCCCATCAGACGGCGCCGTCACGGCACTTGCATTCCACCCACGCGATCCGATTCTCGCCATCGGCGATGTGGGCGGCCGCGTCGCCATTTGGGAGCCAAGCACTGAACGGCGTCGATTCGTGCTTGGCGGCCACGCCAAGGAGGTCACTTCTCTCCGCTTCAGCTCCCGAGGCGAGTACCTGCTCACCTGTTCCGCGGACTGCACCGCGCGAATCTGGGACACGGCCGGCCGCCCTCGCTATCCCTACGTCCTCTCGGTCGCCACAGAGGCGGACTCGCCCATTGTCTTCGTAGCCCTCACCACTGACCCGAGTCGCGCACGGACCATTCTCTGCGCCGCCTGGCAGCCTTCGCCTGCTCCACTTGAAGGCCACATCACGGCCTGGGACGTCACGGACTCGAAGGAACCCAAGCCACTCTGGGGACCCCATACCCTTCCGCCCATCAACGCCATCTGGTCCCACGGCTGCACTTTCGTCGTCGCCCCCGCCAGCAGCGACGCCTCCGGACTCGTCGCCCTCGACGCACTCACCGGTGAGCGCCGCCCACCGCCCCCGCCCTTTCCTCTGTCTCCTGCCACGCTGCGCAGCGACAAGAAGACCATCGCTTTGGCCGGCGACTCCTTGACCCTTCTCCACGACGTCGGTCACTTTTCCCTGTCTCCCGACGGCCGCTTCCTCCTCACGGCTCCCGTCTTAGGCGGCGACGTTCGCATCTGCCCCACGACGGCCCTCGCTTTCGAACACACGCGCCCGCTCCCCCACGGCGACCGCGTCCTCGCCACCGCCTATGATTCCACGTCCTCTCTCGTTGTCACCGCATGCGCCGACAAATCCGCAGCCGTCTGGAACCTCGCCACCTGCCAACGCCTTGCCCACCTCCCCGGACACACCCAGCCCCTCACCTCCGTAGCCGTCGACCCCACCGACTCGTGGGCCGCCACGGGCGCCAGAGACGGCACCGTACGCCTCTGGCCCCTGCCCCGCCTCCAGGATGTCGCCGCCCTTGCCCGCGACCGCCCTCCCCCGGCCCCGCAACAGGCCCTCGCAGTCATCGAGAAGTTTGTCCGCTTCGGCCCTGCTTCCTCCTCGACTTACCACCGCGCGGAACCCAGCCCCTACGATCTCGCCAACGAGGCCTGGAGGCTCGTCGATTCTCAAGACCGCCCCACCAAGCTATACGAGGATGCCCGCGACCGCGCTGAGCGCGCCATCTCAAGCTGGCCGGACGTCTGGGACTTCCACCTCACACTCGGAATCGCCCACTACCGCCTGGGCAACCTCCCCGATGCCGATGACGCCCTCGACACGGCCCAGAAGCTGCTCTTCCGCCAGTCCAACGTCGGCTGCCCCGTGCTCCTCCTCTTCAGGGCCATCATCGCCCATCAGAGTGGCGACGTCGCGCTTGCCAAGGGTCTTCTCAAGGACGTTAAGGAACCGCCCTCTGACAAGCCCCTCTTCCGCCGCACCGGAGACGACGCCTCCTTCCAGGGCTTCCTCGAGGAGGCTCAGCTCCTCATCGCTGACCGTTGACGCCTTCACGCCACAGGCCAGGCTGTACCCACACGCCGCTACTCACTCTGACGCGCCGAGAACGATCCCAAGCCTTCCCGAACCCCCTACCACCACGTCCACGGACCCATCCTGGTTCGCGTCGCCCAATCCAACCGCCATGTTTGACACGGTCCCAAGGACCGCCTTCTCACTCGCGAACCCTCCCATTCCGTCCCCCCGAAACACGCCCACGGTACACCCGAACCAATCCGCAACCACAATATCCATCATTCCGTCCTCACTGACATCCCGGACTGCCACTCCCCAGGGAAAGCTAAACCACCCTCCCAACCGCCACCACGCTGCATTTCCGAGCCCTCCGAGGCCGTCGCCAATGAAGACTGCTACAGAGCCGCCATCGTGCAAAGATGACACCGCCACGTCCAAGCAACCATCCCCGTTGACGTCTTCCACCGCTACGCTTTCTGCTGCCGACCCACACTCAGAACTTCCGCAGCTAACCAACCCACCTAAGCCATCCCCAAGTAACACCACGACCCTGCTCGCAATTTGGTGCCAATCGACGACAACCAAATCCATCTTTCCATCCCGATTCAGGTCCCCACATGCCATCCCAACCGGATATGCCACACCCTCCACTGTCACCGTCAATGTCAACTTGCCCGTCCCGTCTCCCATCAACACCGAAACCCCCCCACCGCCTTCCATTCCAGCACAAACATCCTCTTTGCAATCACCGTTCAGGTCGCATACGCAGAGCTTATACGGCTTACCATCTAGTGGTGTGAGTCACGCAGTTGCCACATTATTCAATGCAAGGCGAGCCCGCCC
>DYIW01000081.1:13878-20257 GCA_020723465.1 Phycisphaera mikurensis | reverse complement strand
TCGGCCCCCCGGCGCTCGCAACGCGGCCGCGGGGGATTCCTGCTCAGGCTCTGAGTCGCTGGAGATGCCAAAGACCGTGAAGAGCCGCATGTCGGAGCCCGCCAGCTCGAGGGTCGCGTCGCTCTGCACGGCCGGGCCGAGCGCGCCGCTGAACGCGAGATCGAACAGCTCCACCCGCTGGGTCCCGTCCGGCGCCTGGCGCAGAAACAGGACGCCGTCGCCCATGCCCGGCAGGAAGAAGCTCGCGGCGCACTGATTCGCTGCGCCGTCCGGCGCGAGCACGGCGGGATCAGCCTGGAGCGGGAGCCCGGTATCGCCGTCCACGGACGCGGGCAGGTCGTACACGTGGAGCTGGTCGGGTCCGCCCGAGACCCGCCGCAGCACGACGATCTCCTGCTCGGCGTCGCCGTCTCGCTGGCAGCCGAAAACGGAAACGACCTCGTCCAGGCTCACGGCGCCGAACTCCGCGTCCGACCGCAGCGGCGGCCCCATCTTCTTCTTCTTGCCCGGCGGCAGGCGGCGCACCTCCAGGGACTGCCTGCCGTCGAGCCAGGCGCGCACGATCGCCAGCTCGTACACCTGGTCTCCCTCGACGTCCAGCGGCCCCATGGCCGTGATCCGGCCGTCGCCCGTGGAAGAGCCCAGGTCCGCGCCCTTGGACGAGGCCAGGACCTCACCCGTGTCCTGGTTCAGGTTCGCTGTCGGGACATGCACGCTCAGGTCCAGACGCCCCTTCTTCTTGGTGCGCTCGCGCACGATGACCAGCTCGCTCAAGCCGCAGGCCGCCCCGTTCACGTCGGTGGCAAAGGCGAAGCGCACCGGATTCTCGCCGCCCAGCGCGAACAGCTTGGGATCGTAGGCCATCAAAGGATCGACGAAGTCGCCGGCGGGCCCGAACGACCCGTGGATTTCCATGCGCAGCGGCTTCTTCGCCTTGGCCGCGTCGAAGCGCAGGATGGCGACCTGGTC
Source organism: Phycisphaera mikurensis (assembly GCA_020723465.1). Taxonomy (GTDB): domain Bacteria; phylum Planctomycetota; class B15-G4; order B15-G4; family JADJEK01; genus JACQZJ01. The sequence goes on along the minus strand of DYIW01000081.1, from coordinate 19,288 downwards.
CGCTCGCGCGAGCGCAGCCAGCACGCCGGAGAGAAGCACCAGGGACATTCGCCGCCACATCGTTCGTTCCTCCGCCCGCGAGCCCTCGGGGACGACGATCGTGGAAGCAACGTCCGTGCCCCGCGCGCCGGGCACTCCAACATGCGTGGAAACGGCCGTCTTCTGGTTCCGCCGGCCGGCCGCACGTGGCGCAGCGGTAACGACGGTTACATCGCCGTCAAGACCGGAGAGGCGGTGCCTCGCTGCGGTTTCAATGCCGGCGAGAGGCTCGGCACGGCCGCTGGCGGGTTTACGCCCATAACGACCCGGGCCAGACCCCAGGTGCAGGCGCGGCCTCCTGGCACGGGACGTGCATCGTCCCCTCAGGCGCGTGAGCGCCACGGGTTACCATCGTGGCCGCTACCCCTGTTCGAGGTACTTGATCATGCGACCCCCGCGCCTGACCTTCTACTCGACACTCGTGCTCGGCCCGATCCTCGCCGCCGCGCCCCTCCACGCGCAGGGACTGGACCTGTCACTGGAGCACGAGTACAGCCTGAGCATCCTGGGTCCTGGAGGCAGCGCCTTCGACCAGGTCACGGGCAGCCTCTGGGTCAGCGACGGGGCAGGGACGGGTTCCGCCGTTCCGCCCGGCACCAACAATGTCCTCGAGATCGACCCGTTCACCGGCGCGATCAGGAGCTGGTTCCTCGCGTCCGTCGTGCCGGGCCTGGCCGATGGGCCGGATGCCGTCGCCCTCGACGAGGCGAGCGGCGATCTGTTCCTGTTCGGAGCCTACGGCGACAACGCGGCCGGGCGAGTGACGCAGAGCGGCGTACTCGTCCAGAGCTACCCGAGCAGCCACAACGTCGCCGCGGCCGCATTCCACCCGGACGGCAGCCTCTGGGTCGTCCCCGCCCTGGTCTTCCCGCCGGTGCTCTGGAAGTTCGACCTGACCACCGGCCAGCTCACGAACCCCGTGCCGCTGAGCGGAGTCTCGGACTCCGCACTTGCCGCCGACTTCGATCCAGTGACGGGGAACCTGTTCCTGTCGACCTATCCCGGCCGGGCCCTCCTGGAAGTCGATCTCGCCGCCGGACAGGTCGTGAGCAGCACCAGCTTGCAGCCCTGGATTGCGAGCAGCTCGTCCGTCACGGCGCTGTCCTTCGACGCGGCGGGGACACACGTCTTCATTGGCAGCGCGGCCACGCACGCGCCGAACAGGACGTACGTGTTGAAGCGCGGCCTGGCGGCGACCTGGAGCGTCTACGGCCAGGGCTTCCCCGGGACTCTCGGCGTGCCCGCCATCGGCGCCAGCGGCCCACCCGTGGTCGGAAGCACGGTCTCCGTCCAGATCGGCAACTCGGCCGGCGTGGCCACGACCGGCCTGGTGATCGCCGGCGACGCAATGACCCTCGCTCCCGGCGCCTGGGGCGGCAGCCTGCTCGTGGTTCCGAACGTCGCGGCGGTCTTGCCCGTGCCGCCGGCCGGCCTGACTCTCGCCTGGGCCATCCCGCCCGATCCGGCCCTGTGGAACGTCACGATCTTCGCGCAGGCCCTGCTCGCCGACGCCGGCGCTCTGGCCGGCATCTCCAACACGGCGGGACTGAGGCTGTTCCTGGGCGTCTGACCACACCGCTCGAGGAAGTGGAGCCGCGCCTGGTGGAATCGGCCTCCGGCCTGTTCCTGGTGGCCGACACCGCCGGCGGGCCCGTCACCGGCGTGTTCACCCTGCACGACATGCTGCGCGCGCAGGCGGCTCTGCTCGACTGAGGCGCGCCGCAGGACGGCCGCGCGCCCTCACTTCTTGGCGTCGAGCTGCTTCACCAAGGTCAGCACACGCTCGAGCGTCGCGTCCTCCGCCGTGATCAGCAGGGAGTTGGAGCCGTGGTCCGCGACGACGCTCACCTGCCGTTCCAGGCCGATGCCCGCGGCCCACGCTCTCAAGGTCTCGGCCAGGTTGGAGGCATTCGTCAGCTCGAGGCGCACGACCTGCGTCCTTTCGTTGGTCGGCTCGAGCGGAATGTCGATCTGCGCCAGACACTCCTCGATCCTCGCCAGGGTGGAAGGCCCGGCCAGGACCAGCAGCGCGTTTGTCCTCGCGTCGGCCTCGATGCGCACCTCCGGCTCGGACACGGCAGGGAGCGGCCGGGGGCCTTGCGCCTCCGCGCCGGCCTGCGGTGACTGGCAGAGCAGTCCCTCGACAACCGACTTCGCCTCGATCGCCGCGGCGTGGCGCAGCTCGAAGCGGGCGAGCTGCCTCTCCCCCGGCGCCGGCGGCGGGACATCGATGAGCCGGAGCAAGTCGCGCACCATCAACAGGGTCGGGGCGAAGCCGGTGGCCACGAGGGTGTTGGAGTCGGGCACCCCCCGCACACCCTCGAGCATGGGATCCATGAAGTAGCTCTGCAGCATGTTCATGGCGTCCTGCACGCTGACTTGCTGGAGCTGGAACGAGGTGGTGAGGACCATACCGCTGTCGTCCCGGTACACGTCCAGCATGTCCGCGCCCACCAGCGGAGCCATCGACCTGACGTAGCCCGGTTTGCCCCCGGCGCCCTGGAAGCTCGAGGTACGCACGGCCAGGAAGCCGGTCGCCGCTCCGTCGGGCGCCGGATGCCCGGGAAGCGCCACGGTTCCATACGGGGCAAGCAGGTAGTCGTGTGCCCTGAGGACGTTCTGCAGGTAGCCGAAGAAGCCGTCACAGGGGACCGTTGTCGTGCCTTGGCTGCGGAGCATCACGTCCTTCGTGTCGATGGGACGCCACTCGAGGGGCAGGTCGAACTTCGACCGTGCGAACTCGAGGAACTCCACGAGCGGCGTCCCGTCCTGCTCGTCGAAGGTGATGTGTATCTGGTCGCCCTCGACGGTCGCAAATGCGGCGGGCGCGTCCTGCTGCTGGACCGCGCCTCCCGCGGCCACCAGGAACGCCGCGATGAGTGAACTGAACATGGCAGGAACCTCCTCTGTTCCGTTGAAGCGAAAGACCTTCAGTCGCACATCCTACAGGCGCTTTGGACGACCGCGCGGCGCGCTGCTTCCGGGCATTCCCGCTCGATTCCCGGCTCGCCGCCCGCCCGGTTCTCCGCGAGGCGACAAGACGCTACCCTGAGCAACCGACTCGCGCGGCCGGCCGGCCGCGGCGATTCGGGACCCGGAGGCTGCCATGCGCGTTCGTTCCCTTGCCAGCGCTTTGCCGTTGCTCGTCCTCGCCTTCACCGCTCAGGCCGGCACGCTCCAGTCCGGAGACACCAAAGTGCTCTCTTTCAAGAAATCGTTGCCGCCCGTCGGCGGCAGCGCCTATCCGTCGGTCTCGAGGAACGGGCGCTGGGTGGCGTTCATGTCCGACCGGACCAACCTGACGGATCCGGCCGGGAACGGCCAGACGCAGATCCTGCTGCTCGACCGCGACACGGGGGTTTGCCGGCTGGCCTCGGTGAGCACGCTCGGCGTCCAGGCCAGCTCCCACTGCTACTCGCCCCGCGTCTCGGCGAACGGCCGCTACGTGGTTTTCGACACCGCGGCCGCGAACCTGGTAGGTGGTGACGTCCTCGGCCATCGCGACGTTTTCCGCCACGACCGCAAGACCGGCACCACCGTGCGCGTCTCGCTGACCCATGACGGCAAGGAGCCGAACGACGACTGCCTCTCGGCCAGCGTGTCGGCGAGCGGCCGCTACGTGGCCTTTGAATCCGACGCCACCAACCTGGTCCCGGTCGCGGGGAACGGCATGTCACAGATCTATGTCCGGGACCTGGAGACCGGCGCGATCGAGCGCGTCTCGGTCGCATCGGGCGGGACGCAGGGGAACGGCAGCTCGAGCAGCGCGTCGATCTCCGGGGACGGCCGCCTGGTCGCCTTCTCCTCCGGCTCCACGAACCTCGGCTGCCCCGTGCCGCAGCAGATCTACGTGCGGAACCGCCAGAGCGGCACGACCGACCTGATCTCGCGCGGGCACGGCGGCCAGACGCCGGACAGCAGCAGCTTCCTGCCCTTCATCTCGGAAGACGGGCGCTACGTGCTGTTCTGCTCCTACTCCAGCAACCTGACCAACGAGGACAAGGCGCCTTCGAACCAGGATGTCTTCGTGTTTGACCGCAAGCAGGAGAAGATGCAGCAGTACCTGGTCGAGCACAAGGACGAGGTGCTGGTGGGCAGCTCCCTGGGCATCTCCAGCAACGGCCGGTACATCCTGGTCCAGTCGAGGGAGACGATCACCGCCCGTGCCGGCGGACCGAGCTTCTTCTACCACGTGCACCACATCGACCGGGACACCGGCAAGACGCGCGTGTTTTCCGTGAACAGCAAGGGCAAGGCGGCGAACGCGTCGTGCTGGTACGGGGCGCTGTCCGGGAACGGCGCCTACGGGGTCTTCGGGTCGACCGCCACGAATCTGGGCAAGGACGAGGACTCCGCCCCCGACGTGTTCATCCATCGCAAGTAGCGCGGCCGCGCTCGCGCCCGCCGTCACCGCGGCGCGGGCAGGAGCGGCGCGGCGGCTTCGAGGGCGCCTTGCGACGCCGGCCAGAGGGGCGCCAGGCGCGCGACGCGCTCCTCGGCCAGCCAGGAGAGCGCGAGCGCCCAGGCGCGCGGCCGGACCGCGCGCAACAGGAACAGAGCGGCGAGGCCGTCATCGGCGAGCCAGACCCGGCCGCCGCGCGCGCGCGTCTCGAGCATGCGTTGTTCCTGCGTCTCGACCCACGCCGCCGCGCCCTCTTCACCGAACGAGTCGACCTCCGAGAGGTCGACCAGCGGCCGCTCGTAGTACTGCTCGATGGCCCAGCGCACGTTGATCGACGGGCAGAAGGTGACAAGGAGATCCTGCGCGCCGGTGCGCGCGCGCAAGGCGTCGCAGTAGTCGATCAGTCTCTGATTCCAGAGCTGCGGCCAGGCGCGCCGGAAGCGCTCGCCGCCGCCAAGCTCTGCGCCGAAGAGCAGCGCCAGCGCCAGGCAGGCGACGATCCTGCCGCGCGCGGCGCCGCCGCTGCTGCCGCCCGCAGCGAGCGCGAGCAGGAGGGCCGCCGTCCACGCCGCGCCGGGCGGCACGGCCGCGAGGACGCCGAGATCGAGCGGGTCGAAGGGCAGCGCCAGCGTCTCCGGGGAGACGAGCCAGGCGCCGTCGGGCGTGGACGCGGCGAACAACGCGAGCCCGGCGGCGAGGCTCGCCGCCGAGAGCACCACGAGCGTTGCCGCGGCCGCGCCGCCCCGCGCGAGGAGGTGCGCGCTGCCCGCGGCCGCCAGCAGCGCGAGCGCCGGCAGAGCGGGCAGGAGGTAGGCGCCGACCTCGCGCGCGCCGATGTGCAGGGCGCAGGCCGCGAAGGGCAGGATCCAGAGAATCAGAGCCGCCAGGCGCCCGCGCTCTCGCCTCGAGGCCCACGCCCCCGCCAGGGCGAGCGGCAGGAGAGGCCCGACCGGCGCGAGCCGCTCCCCC
>DYIW01000081.1:0-13868 GCA_020723465.1 Phycisphaera mikurensis | reverse complement strand
TACGAAGGCTCGCTGGTGACGCTCCAGGCCCTGCGGCGCGAGCAGCTCCCCCGCCACGATCCAATCGAGCGGCGGCCGCGCGCCCTCCTGCCACAGGGACATCGAGCGCAAGTACGTCTCCACCGCCGAGTAGCCCGAGAAGCGCGCGGGCACGAGCCAGTGATCGAGCAGCACGACCAGCATCGCGACCAGGCCGGCTACAAGAGCGAGCAGCGCGCCAGCGGCGAGGAACGACGTCATCGAAAGCGCGCGGCCGCCGCGGCGCTCGCGTTCGGCGTGGACGATCAAGAGCGCGGGCAACAGCAGAACCAGGCTCGCGTGCGTGGCCGCGGCCGCGCCGAAGCCTGCGAGCAGCAGGAGCCGCGCCCCGCGGCGCGACTGCACGTCGCAGTCCGCGGCCACGAAGGCGAGCAGCGCCATGCACCCCGCCAGGGCCGGCACTTCCACCGCCCCGGCGAAGAAGCGCAATGACGGCGTGAACGCCAGAAACAGCGCCGCAATGGTCGCCGCCGGCGTTCCGCAGCGCCGCCGCGCGACGCTCCAGGTCAGCGCGACCAACAAGGCAGCGCTTCCTGCCGAAACCGCCTGGATGGCGGCCCGCGCGTCGAGATCGGCAAACGGCGCGGCGATGAGCGACACGAGCCTGGCGAGCGGCAGCAGCAGGAAATGCGGCTGCACGAACACGTCGTGCCGCCACATCTGCACGAACAGGAGGCCATCGCCGTAGCAGCCGGCGTGGCGCTCCGTCCAGTAGAACGCCGCCAGCGCGAGACACCCGAGGGCGAGCACGATGCGGCGGTCCCTGCTTCTCATGGCGAGGATCATACGCGCCCGCGGAGGCGGCGGGCGCGCGCCGACTACTCGGCGCCGATCGGGCAGCGCTGCGCCTGGCCGGCCGCGAGAGAGATCGGCCGGACCGCCAGCCAGCAACCGCCCCGCTCGACGAACAGCCGGTAGGCGCCGGCCGGGAGCACCGTCGAGTCTTCCGCTCTGCGCCCGTCGAGGGTGCCCGCGCGCACCGTGCGGCCGGTCAGGGTCTCCACGCGGAAGTACGCCGACGACATGGTTCCCGCAACCGTGACGGTCAGACGTGCGCCGGGTACGCAGCGAACGGAAGTGCGTGCGTCGCCGCGTCCCACGACCTGGAGCGAGGATCCGAGCGGCGCGGCCAGCTCTGGGTGGAGGACGGCGATCGAGTACACGCCGGCCGCCAGGTGCTCGAAGCGGGCGATGCCGTCGGACCGCGTCGTGGCCCCGGCCGGGCGTCCGGCGCCTCCGTCCGCGCCAGGCCGATCGGCGGGCTCGAGGCGCACAATGGTGGCAGCAAGCGGCTGGCCGGCCGCGTCCTCCACGAGGACCTCCGCCGCGCACCCTTCCTCCAGCAGCACGGGCGGCAGGTCGGTCACGCTCTCCGCGCGCACTGCCACGAGGTCGGTCGCCGCGGGCGCGAAGCCCGGCGCCTCCACTTGGACGCGCACCAGGCCCGGCGCCACGCGCGCCTCGAAGCGGTCGTTGTCGAGGGTCACGTCCGCCGGCGAGGCCGCGCCCTCGCCTCCGCGCAGCACGAACAGCCGGAAGTCGGTCACGGGCTCGCCGCCGGCGCGGCGCGCCACGCGCCCCCGGAGAATGCCGGGCAGCGCGGGCTCCGCGCCCGTACGGGCCGGCACGAGCACGAGGAGCAGGTCCGTGGAATCGGGCGGCACCGGGCCGAGCCGCGCCTTGGCGCCACTCGGCCCCCAGGCCTCCACCATGACCGGGAAGTCCGGAACGCGCCGGCACGCGAAGCGCCCGTCCGCACCGGTCGTGGCCGCGTCGACGGACGCCTTGCATCCCGCCGGCCAGACCCAGACCGCGGTCCGCACCACCTCCTGGGGCACGGCGCCGAACAGGCAGACCTGCACGTCCGGGACCGGCGCTCCCTCGGCATTCACGAGCCGCCCGCTGAGCTGGCGGCCGCGCCGGAGCACGAAGTCGTGATGCACGACATCGGGAAGCGGCGGTGCGAGCACGAGCGTCGCCTGCAGGAAGCCCTCGGCCCGCGCGCAGAGCAGCGTCTCCGCCTGCTCGGCCACCTCGATCGCGTACGCGCCGTCCTCGGCCACGGCCACGCCGCCCGGAGGCAGATAGACCTCGACTCTGCTGCCGGCCGGCGCGGGCATGCCGTCCTCGGTCGACACGAATCCCTCGACGCGAATCAGCCGCGGCAGGCGCAGCTCGAGGTTCTCGATGCGGTCTCCTGGCTGAAGGGCGAAAGGCCCGGCCTGCGCGCCAGGCAAGGCGCCATGGTTGGCTCGCACGAAGAGATGGGGCGTGGCCGGAAGCCCCTCGAAGCGGAAGCTGCCGTCCTCGCCCGTGCCGAGCCGCCTCCGGAAGGGGTTCGTTCCCCAGGGCGCGGCACTGGCCGCGGCGAAGGGGTGGAGGTCCGCATTGCCTCCCCACAGCGCAGTGGGATCCAGATGCGCCGCGTCGACCACTTCGACCGGGCACGAGGGCGCGGCCGACCCGTCCCCGCGCAGGACCCTGCCCGCTACCGTGCAACCCGGGAGGAGCGACACGGTTCGGGTGAGCGAGCCCTCGGCCTGATGGACCTCGAAGGGTTCCGCCACGGAGCCGAAGCCGCTCGCGGCGCAGAGCAGCATGAAGCTCCCGCGCGGCAGATCGGGCAGGACCACTCGGCCCGCGGCGTCGCACCGTGCGTGCTTCAGCAGCAGGAGATGCTCGGCCCGCAACCATGCCGGATGGCCGACGCGCGCCTCGCAGACCACCGCGAGCGCGCCCCCGAGCGGCGCCGCGTCCCTGGCGTCCCGCACCTCGACCGCGAGCGCCACGCCCGCGCCCAGCTCCACGTCGAGCCGATGGACGGGCGTTTGCAGCAGGGCGGGCAGGGATCCGAAGGCGGCCACTTCGCCGTCCGGCCGCAGCACGCGCCAGTCCGCGCGGCCGAACGTCAACGCCGGGAAGCCGTTGATCTGGTACGCGCCGTCGGTAGCGGTGATCGCTCTGAACGGTCCCAGCTCGCGGGCCAGCTCGTCCCGCACCTCGACCGCGGCGCCCGCGACCGGCGCACCCGTGGTCCAGCGGACCGTGCCGGCGATCGTCACGGCCTCGCTCAGGCGCACGTCGAACATGCCGGCTGGCAGCGCGCCCGCGTCGAAGTAGAACCCGTCCCTCCCGCGGCCGAAGCCTTCTGCCTCGGCCACGACCATGCCGCGAAACCCCTCGGGCGCGGCGAACGCGCCGTCCCGGCCCGAGCGCGTGCTGAAGGCGCGCTGCAAGGCGCGATCGAGCCCGAACACGACGGCCCCCTCGATCGCCCGGCAGTCGACGAGCGCCCGCACCTTGCCGGAGACAACGGGCGCGGGCTCCACGCTCTCTTCCTGCCGGACGAGCGGCGCCGCGGGCTCGGGCGCAGGCGTCTCGCCTGCTCGTGGCGCGCCCGACTCCAGCGCCCGATCGGCCGGCGGCTTCCCTTCGCCCGGCCGCCACGCATCCCTGACGCAGAGCCATGCCGCCAGCCCCGCGGCCGCGAGCACCACGCCAGCAAACAGCCTCTTCTTCAGCACTCCCGGATCATAGCTGACCGCTGAAAGCTGAAAGCTGACAGCTTCCCGCTTCAGTCCATGACCGCGCTGCCGCTCCCCTTGGGCTGGTGCGGCGTGACGGTCACGCGCGCGCTCTCGTTGCTGCCGTGGAAGCCGGAGACGCGCAGGCGATACGCACCCGTGCCGGCAAGCGGCACGCCGGCGAACGACAGGCCGTCCGGCGCGAGGTGCGCCGCGAGATCGACGCTCGCGGACTCGGGGTCGAACAGCATCAGCGTCAGGGGGCCGGTCGTCGCGCCCTTGGGCTCGACCAGGACGTCGAGGGTGGCGCCGCCGAGCGCCTTGATGGTCACGTCGGCGAAATCCGCGCCGTCCTTGGGTTCGAGCTTCTTGATCAATCGCGGCCGCGCCGCCTGCGGCAGCTTGTACTTGGTCTTGACGCAGTAGGCGCCTGCGGCCGCGCCCGCGCCCGCGACCCGCAGCACGTGCGCGCCGTCCGCGCACAGCTTGACCTTCTTGTTCACGGCCAGGCCGGCGGCCACGCTCCAGCTCGCCACGATCTCGCCCGCGGGGTCGAGGATGGAGACCACGGCTGGCCCGACGCCGCCCGCGCGATCGATCGCCAGCTTGGCCGTGAGGCCGGAGAACGCCGCGAAGCTGGCGCCGTCCACGTCCTCGGCCGCCGTCACCTCGCCGCTCAACCGGTCGCCCAGCAGGAAAGGCGGCGGCAGCACGTGGAACGTGATCGGCACCTCGACGAAGTCGGCGGGGACGGCGTCGTTCTGCACCACGAGAACGGTCTCGTGCACCCCGGCCTCGAGGCCCAGGCTGTCGAAGGTCAGGGTCACCTCGTCCACCTCGCCGCCGGCCGTGCCGGACGCCGGTTCGAGCGCCAGCCACGGCGCCGGTTCGGCCAGCGCCGCGCTCCAGTCCAGGGGCTCGCCCGGGTCGCCGCCGTTGGCGACGCAGAGCACCTCCTCGGCCGTGGTGCGCTCGAGCGGATCGAGCTGCACCAGGATGCCGTCTTCTCGATCGACGCAGAGCACGCACGGGTCGACCTGTTCGAGGCAGCTCGCGGCCACGGCCGCGCGGATCATCTCCGCCACCGTGTCGTGGAAGCGCAGGTCGATGTTGGCGAGCCCGCCGGGGCAGAGGTGGCAGTAGCTCATGAGCGTGCCGTTCGGGATGCACACCTGCTGGCTCTGGCAGCCGCCGAAGTAGCCGGAAGGCGCGCACTGGTCGAGCGGCGGGCAGAAGCTGTGCGTATGCGGGCTGGAGAAGTTGTGGCCCAGCTCGTGAGCCACGACCACGAGGTCCCAGGGCGCTGGATCGGGCACAACCGGGATCGTCAAGCCGCCGTTGATGTTGGCCGCCACGCTGAAGCCGTAGTTCTGATTGCAGAGAGCGTTCAGGTAGGCCACGCCTCCGCCCAGGTTCGCGCCGCTCAGGAAGTGATAGAGGTTGGCGCTCACCGGCCCATTGCCGCCGGCCCAGGCCGCGCGGAACTCGTAGAGCAGGTCAATCGTGCTGCCGCCCGAGTCCTGGCTGTGCCAGGGGTCGTTGCTGGTGGTGTGGATGCCGATGTACGGCAGAGTGAAAGTCGTCTCGCACTGCTCCTCGTAGATGGCGCTGGCCGCGCCGAGCAAGGTCAGCACGTAGGTCTCGGCCGCGTCCGCGTCCCCGAACTTCTGGAAGAACTGGTAGTCGGTCTCCACGGCGATGCGCGCCTCGTACAGCAGGCCGGGAGTCCCGGCGCTCGCGGGCGCGAAGCCCAACGCTTCCGCGTCAGGAGGCAGGACCGGCTCGGGCAGGGCGAGGGGCTGGTCGATGGCGGCGGCCGCGCACGCCAGGAGGCCGGCCATGCCCGCTTGCTCCGGGTTCGCCAGAAGTGACCAGGACGCGCCCCAGTCCCCGCCCGGGCCGGGCAGCGCGCGCAGGTGGTGGATGCGCCCGGCGTGCCGGATCACCCCGCGGCTGCCGTAGGGCGAAAAGGCCAGGAACACGAAGGAGCGCGCATCCCCCGCCACCGTGCCGCGCCAGAGCGTCACCGGCGGCGCCGCCTCGCTCGCCCGTCGCGGCACGCCGTCGACCGCCACGATCGAGTCGTCGTGCTGCAGGCGCAGCCGCCGCAGTTCGAGGTCCACGCAGCTTTCCCCGGAGAGAGGCACGTCCTCGAGCCGCACCGAGGCGCGGCCGGCGAGGTCCGAATAGCGCTCGGCGACCATCTCCAGGCGCAGGCCGTGCCTCGCGTTCGCGCCGGCCAGGCGCAGCGGGAAGGGCCGGCTGCGGCCGGCGTCGGTACCGGCGGCCGCGGGAACGAGCAGCAGGAGCGCGCACGCGGCGAACGCGGCGCGCGGCAGTCGGAGCGTCATGGGCGACCGTCCTCGTGATTGTGTCCGCGCTCCCTTCATCGGAAGGACGGGCGACCGGTTTCTGAGGGGAATCGTGGAGAAGCAAACCTGGAAGTGCCATCAAGCCCGTAGCCGGTGCCGCCGAGAAGTCACCGGGGCCTCACGGAAGGTCCAGGGTCACCTTCCCGGTCACGGCCTCGACTGTCACCACGGCCTTGAACTCCCCGAGTTCCAGGGTCACGCTCCCCTTCGCGCTCGGCCGGCCGGCGGCGTCGAAGATCAAGGCCGCGGCGCCGGCGAAATCGACCTCCACGATTCGCGTCCCGGTCTTGTCAGTGCCGGCCAGATCGCGGCTCCACGGCTTCTTGGAGAGCGGCTCCTCCAGCAGCACGCCGGGCGGGGATTCGACCTGATAGACGTCCCGTTCCTTGGCGAACAGCACGCGGTGGCTCTGGCCGGTGGCGATCGCTCGCGCCTGCGCGAACTCCAGGTCCGCCTGCAGGATGCACGCGTCCGCCGACACCCAGCGGTCGTCCACGGTGTGCGCCGACGGGATGGCCGCCCCGGCGACGATCAAGCCGATGACCAGGACGATGAGGACCTCAAGCAGGGTGAAGCCGGCGCGGCGCGGCGCGCTCACGGCCCCTCGCTCCCGGTCTGGATCTCCGCGGTGAACACCGTGCCCGCTCCCAGGCGCGACTCGGCGGCGAGCTTGCCGCCGTGCCGCTCCACCACCTCGCGCACCAGCATCAGCCCCAGGCCGGCCCCCTCCGCCTGGCCGGTGAACTCCTCGTCCCGCTGCGAGAAGGGCTGGAACAGGCGGCTCAGCAGCTCCGGGGCGATGCCCTCGCCCCGGTCCTCGACCACGATGCGCGCCGTCCTGCCCTCGCCCGGCCCGATGCGCACGGAGACGAAGGCCGCGCCGCCCGGCGTGAACTTGACGGCATTGTCCACCAGCCGGTCGAGCATGGTGAAGAGCATCTGGCGCGAGCCATGCACCACCGGCGTGTCCGGCGCCACGTCCACCTGCACGTCGATCCTGCGCGCGGGCCGGCGCTCCTTCACCGCCGCGATCACCTCCGGCACGAGCCGCGCCAGTACGATCGGCTGGACCACGCGCTGGCCCTGGCGGAACTCGACGAACTGCAGGACGCCGTCCACCAGGCTGCGCAGCTCCTCGGCGCCGCCGTCAATGCCCCGGAAGGCCTCGCCGCGCAGCGCGTCGTCCGCGGCCCGATCGCGCGCCAGCGGCAGCAGGCCCAGGATCTTGGTGAGCGGCGTCCGCAGCTTGTGCGAGGCGAGCGACAGGAAGTCGCGCTGCGCCGCCTCCTCGCGGTGCGCGCGCGTCACGTCGCGCAGGCAGAGCACGCGGATCGGCTCGCCATCCGTGCCGAGTCGCGCCTGGAAGGTCTTGCCGGCGAGCACCAGCGGCCGGCGCCGGTCCCGGCTCTCGGCGATGAACTCACGACTCTGGTTCTGGCAGGCGCGCAGCTCGGCGAGCGGCACGGACAACTGGAACGTGCCGAGCCGCTCCAGCACGTCGTATCCCTCCGGCTCGCGGTCGGCCACGCCGAGCAGGGCGCGCGCCGCCTGGTTGGTCAGGCGCGCGCGCCAGCGCCCACCCATGACCACGATGCCGTCGCCGATCTCGCGGATCACGCCCTCCAGCATGCCGCGCTCGTAGTTGACCGCGCGGTAGTGCTGGAAGTTCGCCACCGCCACGGCGGTCAGGCCACAGAGCGCGCCCACCAACTTCGTGTCGCCCGTGGTGAACCGCTCCTCGCCGGCGCGCTCGAGCACGAGCACGCCGAGCGTGCGGCCGCCGGTCTCGAGCGGCGCGGACAGCAGGTGCGCGATCGGCTCGCCGCCCGGCCGCGAGTACTCGGCCGCCAGATCGCCGTGGAAGAAGAGCGGCCGGCCGAGCTGCAGCAGGCGGCGCGCCGCGTCCTCCCGCAATCGCTCCGCCAGGCCGTTGCGCTCGGTGGACAGCTCGAAGATGGCATCGCCACGCGCCAGGAAGAGCGCCCCGCTGCTGGCCTCGACCGCCTCCAGCGCGCGGTTCACCAGGTAGGCGGTGATGTCCTCCATGCGGAACAGGCCGCCCAGGTTGGAGACGGTGCGGTAGACCAGCGTCAAGGCCTCGTACGCTTCGACCAGATCGGCGGAGAGCTTCTCGATCTGGTCAACGGTGTCCGCCGGACGCGGCTCGTCCGCCGCCGCCACGCGCATGCCGCCCGCCGCCGCCCCGCTCATTGCTTGCCCTCCCCGATGCTGCCGGGAACGATGTCCCAGGCACCGTCGCGAATGAACTCGATCACCGGCTGCGTCAACAGCAGCGAGTCGCTGCGGAAGTTGTTCTCCCGCTTGATGACCACGCTGCCGGCCACCACCGCGCCCTTGATCGTGCCCAGGAAGTCGCCCTGGAAAAGGCCGGTGGCGTAGATGATGCCGTCGACGTAGACGTCGAAGTCGTCGCTCCTGTCACCGTCACCGTTGAAGTCCTTGGAAAGGACCCACTCATCGATGACCTCGTCCGGCTTGTACTCCAGTGGGCCGTCCACGATCAGCGTGGCATAGGCGGGATTCACGCGCCGGTGGTAGTAGCCGTTGTCCACGATCACCCTGGAGGCATTGCGGATGGTGAGCGTCCCTTCGACATACACCCGCTTCAGAGTGACCTTCGCGCCGCCCGCGTCGAGGACATAGGCGCCGTCCGGGTTCTCCGCGCCGTAGGGGTTGTTATCCGGGCGCAGCGAGACCTTGTCCAGCACCTTGTCGCCCGCGGGCAGCCCCAAGAGAGGCGAGGAGACAGCGGCGTAGGCGGCGATCGACACGGGCGGAGGAGCAAGGACATCCGGCACGAAGACGACCTTGCTCGGGTCGATCTTGTCCGACACCTGGCTGCCTTCGACCGTCTCCACGATGCCGGCGAAGGACACGGCGCCCGCGGTCTCGACGTTGCCGTTGGCGCGCACGTAGCCGCCGGTGGTGGCGCCGTCGAACTTGACCGTGCTGGCGGAGAACACGTTGTAGTCGAGGGTCTGGTGCGGCACGGCCCGCAGCTCGGCGATCGCGGTCTGGGTCGCGTCCGCGACCGCTCCCAGCGAAGTGACCTCTGCCACGTAGACGCCGGTCGAGGAGGCGCCGAGCGTGATGCTGTTGCCGGCCAAGAGCGGGTCGTTCACCGTGCCGCCGGGCCAATCGGCGTCCGCGCCGAGCCGCTCGCGGGAGAGCTGCAGGCCGGCCACGGCCAGACGCCCGGCATCGGCCGAGCGGTTCAGGTAGCGGTTGGCGCGCACGCGCAGGTCGGCGGTCAGCACCAAGTACGTGCCGGCGACCGCGGCCGCTGCCGACACGAGCAGCGCCAGGACCAGGATCGAGCCCGCTTGTCGCCTCGGCCTCACTGCGTCACCAGGGTGATGTTGTTCTCCATGAGGAAGACCGACTCCACGATCTCCTCGCCCTGGGGCGTGATTACCGCGAGCTTGAGGCGCACGAAGATGGGGATCTCCATGGTCTCCTCCAGGTCCGCGCCGGTGATCGCCCGCGAGACCGTGGTCTCCATGCTGAAGTCCAGGCCGCTGTTGTCGCTGGCGCCGCCCGCGCCCGCCGGCACGGCGAAGGCCCCCATCATGCTGTCGCTGGTGTAGAAGCTCACGCCGTCCGCCGTGGCCGCGGCCGGCACGCTCAGGGTGCGGTACTCGACCAGGGCCGAGTAGCCCGTCGTGTCGAGCAGCGTGTAGTTCGACCTGAGCAGCACGAAGTACGACTGGCCATCCACGAGCTTGTCCGTCGCCGTCAGGGGGATGCCGGTATGCGCCATGGCCTCCGGCAGCGCACTGTTGGCGATTTGGCCGCTGGCGACCGGGCTGAGGAGATCGGGTTGCGTGCCAGAAACGACCTTGTACACATCCGCCTTCAGGTCGCGCGGGCCCGAGCGCTGCAGGCGCAGGCACAGGCACGTGGGCGAGCCGCCGGTCGCGCCCAGGCCCGCGGCCTGGAAGACGATGCCCGCGCGCTTGGTCTTGCCAATCTGGTACGTGCGCACCTCCTCGACGGCGTTCAGCAGGCCAAGGTCGTCCTCGATGCTTCCCACGGCCGCGACCGACAGAACCTCGTATCCCGGCTTCACCGCGAACTCGTCGAAGGAGGCTGCCTCCATTGCCTTGGTGACGATGCCGTCGTCCACGATCGTCTGCGCGTCCAGCGGCGCCGTGCCGACGCGGAACTCGAGGCGATGCACCGAGCCGAGCACCTCGGCCTTTCCCTGGCAGTCCGTGCGCACCAGGGAATCGCCGGATACGCCGCTCCACTCATAGACCACGGTGTCGCCGCCCTCGACGTCGACTTCTAGCCGCTGCAGGGTCGAGGTGCGCGCGTCGCTGGCGAAGCGCACGTCGCGCTGCAACTGAGAAAGCGTGCGATCCGCGTCGGAGACGCGGCTCTGTTCCTGCTCCTGCTCGGCCATCTGGCGCGGCACCTCGATCACGGCCGCGAGTCCCACGATGAGGATGGCCGAGATCGCCACCACGAGGATCAGCTCGATCAGGGTGAAGGCGCGGCTGGCGCGTCGGTCGTTCATGGGCCGGGTTCCTCCACGGGCGTCAATCAATGAGTGATCTTGGACATGTTGAAGATGGGCAGCATGATGGACGTGGCGATGAAGCCCACGACGCCGCCGACCACCACCACCATGATCGGTTCGAGCAGCGACGTCGCCTCCTGCACCGCCATTTCCGCCTCCTGGTCGTAGAACTCCCCGATCTTGACCAGGACGCCGTCGAGGATGCCGCCCGCCTCGCCCATGGCGGTCATCTGCACCAGCGTCCCCGGGAACCAATCCTGGCCGAGCATGCCTTCGTGGATGCGGCCGCCGTTGGCGACGTGCTGGCGCACGTACTCCCAGGCCTCGCCCAGGCGCATGTTCGAGGAGAGGTCGCGCGCCAGCTCGAGCGCCGCCAGCACGGGCACGCCGCTCTGCAGGAGCGCCCCCATGGTGCGCACCGAGCGCGCCAGCGAGAACTTGCGCACCACCGAGCCGAGCAGCGGCAGCGCCAGCAGGAAGGAGTCGCGGCAAGATCGACCGCGCGCGGTGCGCAGGAAGACGACGATTGCCGTGACAGCAGCGGCCACGACCGCGAGGATCTGCCAGGCGTGGCCGCTGGCCAGGTCACCGGTGGCCAGCAGCAGGCGCGTCGGCCGCGGCAGGGCGTCCTCGCGGCCGGCGTAGAGCATGCGGAAGCGCGGCAGGATGAAGGCGAAGAGCGCCACCACGGTGACCACCGCCAGGCTGAGCATCACCAGCGGGTAGGTGAGCGCCGCGCGCAGCTTCTTCTTCATGTCGTACTCGCGTTCGAGCAGCGAGCAGACGCGCCGCAGCATGCCGGTGAGGTCGCCGGAGGTCTCGCCCGCGCGCACCAGGTGCACCGACGACAGGGGGAAGACGCGCGGATGCGCCAGCAGGCCGGTGGAGAACGACTGCCCCCCCTCGACGCGGCCGAGCACGTCCTTGAGCACGTCCCGCAGGCGCAGGCGGTCGGTCTGGCGGGCGATGCCGTCGAGCGCGACCGCGATCGGCACGCCGGCCCCGACCATGACCGCGAGCTGCGAGAAGAAGAACATGCGGTCGCGCTGCTTGATCGGCCCGGGCTTGGCCCGGGACTGGGCCATGATGGGCATGGCCCCCTCGCGCTGAGCGAGCAGGCGCGCACCCTCGCGGTGCGCCGCCTGGCGCGACAGCTCGGCCGCGGCGCGGCGCGCGCCGCCGCGGGCGGAGCCCTGCTGCGGTGCCACCAAGGGAGCCTGCGGCGTCGGCTTGGGACTCACACGGTCACCCTGAGCACCTCATCGGCCGAGGTGATGCCCTCGCTCGCCTTGGCGACGCCGTCCTCGAACAGGCTGCGCACGCCGTGCTGGCGCGCCGCGCGACGCAGTGCCTGCAGATCGGCGCCGCCCACGATCAGATCGCGGATCTCGTCGTCGATGCAGAACAGCTCGAAGATGCCGATGCGGCCCGAGTAGCCGCTCGAGCGGCAGCGCGGACATCCTCTGCTGGCGTAGAGCTTCTCGACAATGAAGCCCAGTTCCTTGAGGCGTTCGCGCGTGCTGCCCGTGGGATTGGCGGGTTCTCGGCACTCCGGGCAGAGCTTGCGCACCAGCCGCTGGGCCAGGACCACCTCGAGGGAGGCGGCCAGCAGGTAGCTCTCCACGTCCATGTTGTTCAGGCGCGTCACCGCGCTCGGGGCGTCGTTGGTGTGCAGCGTGGAGAGCACGAGATGCCCGGTCAGGGAGGCCTGCACCGCCATGGTGGCGGTCTCCTTGTCGCGGATCTCGCCCACCATGATCACGTCCGGGTCCTGGCGCAGGAGCGAACGCAGGACCGTGGCGAAGGTCATCCCGATCTTCTCGTTGGTCTGCACCTGGTTGACGCCCTTGACGTTGAACTCGACCGGGTTCTCGACGGTGCAGATGTTCAGGCCGGGGTTCTTGATGCGCGAGAGAATCGAGTAGAGCGTGGTGCTCTTGCCGCTGCCCGTCGGCCCGGTGACCAGCAGCAGCCCGTTGGGCCGGCGGATCTGCTGGTCCAGGACGCCGATCTGGTCGCGGCCCACGCCGATGGTTTCGAGGTCGAGCAGCATCGCGTCCTTGTCGAGGATGCGGATGACCACCTTCTCGCCGTGATGCGTGGGCAGGGTCGAGACGCGCAGGTCGATGGGCCGGCGCTCGAAGACGACCCGCACGCGCCCGTCCTGGGGCAGGCGGCGCTCGCTGATGTCCAGGTTGGCCATCACCTTGATGCGCGACACGACCGCGGCGTGCAAGCTGCGCGGCGGCTTGAGTACGTCATGCAGCACGCCGTCCACGCGGTTCCTGACCAGAAGCTCGTCCTCGTCGATCTCGATGTGGATGTCGCTCGCCCCGTCCGACACGGCGCGGTAGATGAGGAAGTTGACCAGCCGCACCACCGGCGACAGGCCGCTGACCTCCTCCATGTTGTCCAGGTCGTCGGTCTTCTCCTCGACGATCTGGACGTCGGTCTCCGCCACCTCCTCGACGATGTCGTCGATGCCGAAGGCGTCGATGACGTTGGCACGGTGGCGGATGGCCTCGAGGATGTTCTTGGGCAGGGCCAGCGCCGCCTGCACCCGACCGCCGACCAAACGCCGGATCTCGTCCAGTACGAAGATGTTGGTCGGGTCGGCGATGGCGACCGTGGTCGTGTCCTCGACGCGGAACATCGGGCAGACGTGATTCTTCTCCAGGAAGCGCTGCGGGAAGGCGTCGAAGATGTGCAGGTCGACGAGGTAGCGGTTGAGCTTCACCACGGGCAGCGAGTACTGCGCGCCGAGGCACTCGAGCAGGTCGTCCTCGCTGAGCGCGCCCATGCGCACCAGGATCTCCCCCAGGCGCTCGCCGCCGCTCTGCGCCTGCTCGGCCAGGGCCGCCTCGAGCTGCTGCTCGGTGATCTTGCGCGAATCGACCAGCAGCCGGCCCAGCGGCGCCGGAGCGGTGACGGTCGGGCTCATGCTCCCCTCCGCCGCATCGAGCGCACCGCGTCTTCCACGGTCAGGTGGTGCTCGATCGCGCTCTCCAGGCGCGTCACGCGCAGCGTCGTGGCGCAGTCGGCGTTCAAGTGCGTGAGCGCGAAGCGCGCGCCGCGGCTGGCCGCGCTGCGCGTGAGCGCCAGCAGCGTCTCCAGGCCGACGCTGTCGAAGCACAGCACCTTGCCGCAGTGCACCACGAGAAAGCGCTCCCCGCCCTCCAGGCGCTCCTCGGCCCACTCCTCCAGGTCCGGGGCGTGGTCGCGGTCGATGGGATGCTCGGCGCGCAGCACCGTCACCGGGCCGATCCTCTCCTCGGCGCTACGCATGGCTCCTCACCCCGTCAAGCGCGCCCGCCGCGGCGAGATTGCTTACCTCCCGCTCGAGCGCCGCCGCCAGCGCGCGCTCGGCCTCCTGCAGCAGGACCTCCGTCG
>DYIW01000080.1 GCA_020723465.1 Phycisphaera mikurensis | reverse complement strand
GGAAGCCGCGCGCCGCTCCCGGAGGCCGGGGAAACGGCCGCGACGCTCCTCAAACCGCGCTCCCCTCCGCCTCCCAGTCGAAAAGCCGCGACGCTCCTCTATGATCCCGCTTCTTTCCCGTACCCCGTACCCCGTACCCCGGTCTCCATCTCCTTCCCCCGCGTCATGCTCGATCCCGCAAACCACCTCCAGGGCGAGTCCGCGGCCCTCGCCACGGCTCTGTGCTGGACGATCACCGCCCTGACCTTCGAGTCGGCCAGCCGGCGCGTGGGCTCGCTCGCGGTCAACCTGATCCGGCTCGTGCTGGCGCTGGTCTTCCTTTCGGTCTTCTGCTGGTTCCGCAGGGGCCTGCCGCTCCCCGCCGACGCCGGCGCACATGCCTGGTGGTTCCTGTCGCTCTCGGGCCTGGTGGGCTTCACCATCGGCGACCTTTGCCTGTTCCGCGCCTTCGTCCTCGTCGGCTCGCGCATCTCGCTGCTCATCCAGTCTCTGGTTCCGCCGTTCACGGCCCTGCTGGGGTGGATCGCGCTGGGCGAGGAACTCGCCGGGCCGGAATGGTTCGGCCTGCTCCTCACCATGAGCGGCGTGGTGCTCGTGGTGTCCGAGAGGAGGAACGACGAAAACGGCGTGCGACGGCGCCTGCCCGCCGCCGGTCTCGTCCTCAACGTCGCCGCTGCCCTGGCCCAGGCGGGCGGACTCGTCCTGTCCAAGATCGGCATGGGCAGCTACGACGCGTTCGCCGCCACGCAGATCCGCGTCGTGGCCGGCAGCATCGGCTTCGCCTTGCTGTTCTGCGTCATCGGTTGGTGGCCCCGCGTGCTCGCCGCGTGCCGCGATGCTCCGGCCATGAGAAGAATGAGCCTGGGCGCCTTCTTCGGGCCGTTCCTCGGCGTGTCCTTCTCCCTCCTCGCGGTTCAGCACACCAAGGTCGGCGTGAGTGCCACGATCATGTCCATCACGCCCATCCTGATCATTCCGCCGTCCATCATCCTCTTCAAGGACAGGGTCTCGCCGCGCGCGCTCTCCGGCACCCTGGTCGCGGTGCTCGGAGTCGCCGTGCTGTTCGGCCTGCCCCTCGAGTAGGGCTGGCGCGCGCCGCTCGGCGGCCGTCAGCCGCCGCCGCCCGGACCGCCCCCCGCTCCCCGCCCTCCCGGCCCGCCGCCCGGCCCGCGGAAGCCGCGTCCCCACCCCCCCTGGGTCTCGTTGTACTTCTGAAGCTGGTCCGGGGTCAGGAAGCGCGAGAGCGCGGTCTCGGTCTCCTGCCGGAGGGCGGACATCTTGTCGCGCATGTCGCCGCGCGAGGCGGCGCCCTCCCGGTCGTCCCACAGGGCCTCGAGCTTCTTCTCCGCGTCCGTCAGGGCCTTGCGCATCTCCTCGGTCTGGTACGGGTTGAGCTGCAGCTCCTCGACCAGACGCGTCAGGCGCTCCTCAAAGCGCTCCTGCCTCTGCTTCTCGCGCTCCGCCTGACGCTCCTGCTCTTCCTTGTCCTTGATCTCCTGGACGACCTCGCCGATCTCCTGGCGGAAGTTCTCGGGCAGCGGCGCCTCGGGGGTCTTCAGCGACTCGATGAGCTGTTTCACTTCCTCGCTGGTCTTCTCCAGCGGCGGGTCGCTGACGGCACGCGCCGGCGCTTCCACCACCGGCTGCTGCTCGAGCAGGGCGATGCGGTCCTGCAGGCGCTGGTTCAGCGTCTCGAGCTCGTTGAGGCGCGCGCTGAGCGACTCCAGGCCGCCGGCCCCGGCCGCGACTTCCTCGGGCGCGCTGCCCGAGCCGGCCAGCAGGGCGCCGGCGTAGCCCGCGCCGAGCGCGGCGGCGAGGGCCGCCAGGATGGTCACAAGAATCTGCGCTTTCATCTCGAATTACTTCCTTCCGCCCGGCTGGACGGTTCACGGGGCGTGCTTGTTCGTCTACTTAGCATCTCACCAGCCTGCCTCAACGGCGATGCCCTCCGCGCCGCTCGCGCAGCCCTTCGATCACTTCGGCCGCGAGGTGCGCGCCGAGCGCCTCATCGCGCTCACGGCGCAGCTCGTCCAGCCTGGCCTCCACGTCGAGCCCCTCGGGGAAGGCCTCCTGCTGGCAGAGATCGTCGAAGAAGGCGCCCTTCTTCCGCTCGTAGTCGGCGAGGATCCCGCGCACCGCGGCCAGCGCGCCTTCCTCCAGCCTGACCTCGCCGCGCAGCCACTCCAGGCGCGCGTCGAGCCACTGCTCGCGCCTCTCGGCCTGGCGCGCGTCGATCAGCTCCTCGAGGAGCTGGCGCTGCGCCTCGGTGAGCACGGCCAGCACCTGGGGGCGCGTGCGGTGCATGATCTCCCAGATCTCGCGCTCCTTGGCGCGCACCGCGTCGGTCGTCTCACGCATGATGCGGTCGAGCGCCGCGAGCTGCTCGGGCGTGAGCTGCAGCTCCTGGGCGAAGCCCTCGACCGTCTCCAGAAAGGGCCCGCCGCCGGGGGGTCCGTGCCGATCAAAGCGCTCCGGGCCGGGGCGGTGCGACTCGGAGCGTGGGCCGATCCGCGGAGACCCGGCGCGCTCGGCCAGGAGGCGCGAGGTCCAGCCAATGCCGAAGATCAGCAGGACGAGCACGGCGATCCAGAGGTAGAGCCTCATTCCATCACCTCGCCGGTCAGCACTTCCTCCAGGACGGCCGGCGCGCTCATGTAGGTGCCGTAGCCGTCCTCCTCCAGCGTGAGCAGCGCGGGTGCTTCGGCGTCGAGCCGCTCCGCGGCAGGCGGGACGCCCGCCGCGCCCAGCAGGAGCAGCAGCCCGAGCACCGAGGCCGCGGCCAGGGTCAGGCCCTGGAGCGCGCGCACGCGCGCGGCCTCGGCCAGATTCTGGGGGCTCTGGCCCGCGATCCGGCTCAGCACGGCCGCGCAGAGCGCCGGGCAGGCGCAGAGGTCGAGCGCCGCCCGCAGGCGCCGCGCGTGCTCGCCGCCCGGACCCGCCTCGAAGTCGTTCATCGCGCGCCCTCCCGCCCCGCTTCCCGTTTCCGCCGATTCGCGCCTGCCGTGAACTCCTCCAGCCGGCGGCGCGCCCGGCTGATGCGCGCCGCGACCGTACCGCTGGGACAGCCCGTGATCGCGGCGATCTCGTCGTACGACCAGCCCTCGGCGCAGAGGACGAAGGCCGCGCGCTCCGGACCGCGCAAGCGCCGGAGCAGCGCCAGCGCCTCGTCCAGGTCGTCGAGCTGCCGAGCGGCGGGCGCGCGCGGAGCGGCCCCGGCCTCGGGGAGCGGGAGGAAGGTTCGCCACAACCTCCTGAGCCGCCTTTTCGCCCCGGCCGCCCGCCGCACGGCGATGCGATAGAGCCAGGTCTTGAAGCTCGATTCGAAGCGGAAGGCCGCCAGCCGCTGGTACGCGGTCAGGAAGACCTCCTGCACCACGTCCTCCGCGAGGTGCCGATCGGCTGTGATTCCCGTGACCAATCTCATGAGTCCCTGCTGGTGACGTTCGATCAGGCGCGCGTACTCCGCGGGCTCGCCGGCGACGACGCGCTCCACCGCCGCGCGATCCGGGTCGCACGACGGGTCTGGCGCGCCACGTCCGGCCGACTCGCTGAGCGTCATCTCCTCGCAGCCTACCGCGCGGCCGGTCCTTGGATCCACGTGGTCGAGCAAGGGCATAGAGGCCGCGCCCCGCCGGCTTTCTTGCCCGTTTCTCGGGAAAATCAACCGCACGCGCCCTGGGTCGCGGCGAGAAACGCGAGCCGGCCTCTGCCCATTTCCGGCAGAATGTGGAAAGAAACGCGCCCGGTGGCATGCTCCATGGCGGCATGCCACGCGCAGCGCGGCCGCCAGCGGTCCGCCCGGACCGGACGTCAAGCAGCCGCGGGGCGCGACCGTACTCATCCTAGCCGGCAAGATGGAGGATCAGCTGATGTTGACGCTATGGTTCGCGCTCCTCGTGAACGCGGCTCTCGTCCAGGAGGACGGGGCGGCCGCGCAGGCTCCTGACGCGAAGGCCGAGATCACGGCCGCGTGCGAGGCCCTATGCAAGCTGGACAGCTACGCGTTCGAGCTGAAGATCGAGAGCAGTGGAGGCCGCGGTGGATCCCGCGCCCCCCAGGCCATCGTGGGCCGCTTCCAGAAGGACAAGCCCTTCCACTTCGTGCAGGGGGACGTCGAGGCCTACCGGCTCGGCGAGACGCTGGTCTATCGCGAGGGCGAGGGCGAGTGGCAGGTCTTCGACCCCGATGCCGCGCGCGGCGAGTTCGGCCAGCCGAGGCCGGGCGGGCCCGGCGGCGGCGGGCAGGGCGCGGAGCCCGGCGCCGGCCAGGGTGAAGGCGGCGCGCCCGGCGCTGGAGCAGGCGAGGGCGCGGGTGCGGGCGCGGGCGGCGCGCCCGGTGCGGAGGGCGCCGGGCGCTCGGGGCAGGGCGAGAGGGGCGGCCGCAGGAGCTTCGGGCCCTTCATCCTCTCACGCGTGAAAGTCCCGCATGAAGTGCTCAAGGACTTCGGCGGACAGATCGCCGAGGCCGCGCGCGAGGAGGCCGAAGGCAAGGTCACGTACAAGGGCACGCTCACCGCCGCGGCGGCCGAGGCCTTCGCTCCGCAGGCGAGGGGCTGGCGACCGGGCGGAGGCGGCGAGGGCGAGCAGGCGCCGGCGCCGCAGGTCACCGGCACCTTCCTCATCACGCTGTCCGATCAGGGCGCGATCGAGTCAATCGTCTTCGAGACGCACCTGTCCATGACCGCCGGAGAGCGCGCCATCGAGCGCACGCAGAAGCACGCGTACACGCTCTCGAACCAGGGCGCGGTCGAGATCGAGGTGCCGGCCGAAGTGCTGCCGCACTTCGAGATGTGAGAGCGGCCATGCGCAGGCTTTCGCTCCCCTTTGCCGCCGTGCTGCTGCTCGGCGGCGCGGCCCTCGCGCCGGCGCAAGAGTCCTCTGCTCCGGAGCGGGCGCCCTCCGGCCTGATGGAAGTCATGGCCGATGAGCTGCAGCTCTCGATGGAGCGCCTGGCCGCGGCCGGTGAGATCAAGCCGTACTTCCTGGCCTACTCCGTGGCCGACACGTCGTCGGTGTCGATCACGTCGCGGCTCGGAACCATCTACGCGGATGACGCCCGCCGGCGTCGCATCCTGGACGTCGACCTGCGCGTCGGCGACTACTCGCTCGACAACACGCACAAGCTGCGCGGCCGCACGCGCGGCGGCGAGTTCGGCCGCGGCGGGGGCGGCAGCGCCAGCGTGCCCCTCGAGGACGAACCGCTGGCGGTGCGCCACGCCCTGTGGCAGGCCACGGACCGCGCCTATCGCGACGCGACTGAGGCGTACCAGCAGGTCCAGGCCAACCTGAAGACCATGGTCGAGGAGAAGGAGCAGGCCGACGACTTCTCGCGTGAGGAAGCGCAGAGCGCGCTCGAGGACGCGGTCGCGCTCGAGCTCGATCGCGCCGAGTGGACGCGTCGCCTCGCCGAGGTGTCGCGCCTGGCGCGCGACTATCCGCTGATCGAGAGCTCGGACGTGTCGCTCAGCGGCTCGGCCGAGAACCGCACGCTCGTCACCAGCGAGGGCGCCCGCCTGCGCACCGGGCGCGAGCTGTGGCGCGTGGTCCTCTCCGCCGGCGCCAAGGCCGAGGACGGCATGGAGCTGAGCCAAACTTTCATCTTCGACGCCGCGCGCGCGGAGGGCCTGCCGGACGTGGCGGCCATGCGCGCCGAGTTCCAGAAGGTGCTCGAGCAGGTGCTGGCCCTGCGCGCGGCGCCGCTGGTCGAGCCCTACACCGGCCCGGCCATCCTCGCCAACCGCGCCAGCGGCGTCTTCTTCCACGAGATCTTCGGCCACCGCATCGAGGGCCACCGGCAGAAGGACGTCGAGGAAGGGCAGACCTTCACCAAGATGGTGGGCGAGGCCGTGCTCCCGGAGTTCATGAGCGTGAGCGACGACCCGACGCGCGCGCGCCTCGGCGACGTGGACCTGCGCGGCCACTACCGCTTCGACGAGGAGGGCATGCGGGCCTCCCGCGTCGAGCTGGTCACGGACGGGATCCTCAAAGGCTTCCTCATGTGCCGTTCGCCCGTGCCGGGCTTCGCCCAGTCCAACGGCCACGGCCGCCGCCAGCCCGGCCGGCCAGTGGTGGCGCGCCAGGGCAACCTGCTGATCGAATCGCGGAAGGCCGTGCCGATCGAGCGCCTGCGCGAACTGCTCATCGAGGAGTGCCAGAAGCAGCAGAAGCCCTACGGCTACCTGTTCGAGGACATCTCGGGCGGCTTCACCATGACCACGCGCGGCGACCCGCAGGCGTTCAAGGTGCTGCCGATCGTGGTCTATCGCGTGCACGCCGACGGCCGGCCGGACGAGCTGGTGCGCGGCGTGGACATCGTCGGCACGCCGCTCTCCTGCTTCTCCAAGATCCTGTGCACCGGCGACGACCCGGCCGTGTTCAACGGCACCTGCGGCGCCGAGTCCGGTTCGGTGCCGGTGTCGGCGATCTCGCCCAGCATCCTGGTCGAGCAGATCGAGATCGAGAAGCGGGCGCAGTCGCAGGAACGGCCGCCCATTCTTCCCCCACCGGTCAGCGAACGCTGAGGAGCCGCGACAATGATCTCCGTGAAGCATATGTGGTGGGCGGCAATGCCGGCCTTGTCCCTGGCGTTCTCGTTCTGCTGCGCCGCGGCCGAGGAGGAGGCCGCGGACGATCCCCTTATGCGCGCGCTCGGCGCCGAGCTCACGCGTTCGCTCGGCATGCGGCTCGAGGGGCTGGAGCCGCCCTACTTCATCCAGTACGTGGTCGATGACTCGGAGGCGCGGCAGATGAGCGCGGCCTGGGGCGCGCTCGCCTCCTCGGACCAGGACCGCGCGCGCGTGCTCAGCGTCGAGGTGCGCGTCGGCTCCTATCAGCTCGACAACACCAACTTCAGCGGCGGCGGCCAGGGCTTCTCCGGCCGCATGCGCGGCCGCGGCTTCGGCCGCATGGGCGGAATGTCGCCGCTGCCGCTCGACGACGACGAGGCGGCGATCCGCCACGCCGTGTGGCTGGCCACGGACGGGCCCTACAAGCGCGCGGTCGAGACCCTCACGGACAAGCGCGCCTTCCTGAAGGAGCGCGAATCCGAGGAGCGGCCTCCTGACTTCGCGCCGGCGACTCCGGTCGTCCAGGTCGAGCCGCGGGTCGCGCTCGAGCTCGACGCGCCCGCCTGGGAGGAGCGCCTGCGCCGCCTCTCGGCGGTGTTCACCGAGTTCCGAGGGATCCAGGACAGCTCGGTGCGCCTGACAGCGAGCGCCGGCAACCGCATCCTGATGAACTCCGAGGGCTCGCGCCTGCGGACGGGCGCGGCGCGCGCCGTGCTGACGATCACGGCGCGGGCGCAGGCGGACGACGGCGAGCGCGTGGCCGATCGCCTGGTCTACATGGCCAGGACGCCGGCGGCGCTGCCTGACCTCGAGGCCCTGCTCGCTGACGCGAAGGGCATGGCCGCGCGTCTCGCGGCGCAGGCGCAGGCGCCGATCCTCGCGGACTACACCGGCCCCGTGCTGTTCGACGACGTGGCCGCGCCGCAGGTCTTCCGCCAGCTCCTGGCGGCCGGCCTCGCGGCGCAGCCGGACCCAGTCGGCGAGGGACGGCGGCGCGTGCGCTCCGGCGAGAGCCTGGAGAAGAGCCTGGGCAAGCGCATCCTGCCCGAGTCCTTCCGCGTCTGGGACGACCCGAGCCAGGCCGCGCTGGGCGCGAACTTCCTTGCCGGCCATTACCTCTTCGACGAGGAGGGTGTGCCGGCAGAGCGCGTCGACCTCGTGCTGGAAGGAAGCCTGAAGGACCTCCTCGCCTCGCGCGCGCCGTCCAAGGCCAAGCCATCGAGCAACGGCCACGGCCGGCGCTCGGGCCAGGCCGGCATTGGTTCCCTGTTCCTCGAGGCCGCGGGCGGACTGCCCGCGGAGGAGCTGAAGCAGGCGCTCATCGCCGCGGCGCGCGACCAGGGGCTCGAGTTCGCGCTGCGCGTCAGCTCGCTCGGCGCGGCCGAGAGCGGCGCGGCCGAGGCCTTCGCGGCCATGTTCGGCGGCGGCGGGCAGGCGCGGCGCGCCACGGCCGAGGGCGGAGCGGGCGTGCTGGCCGACCCGGTGCGCATCGTCAAGGTGTACGTGGGGGACGGCCGCGAGGAGCCGGTGCGCGGCTGCGAATTCGGCGAACTCGATATCAAGGTGCTGAAGGACATCCTGGCGGCCGGCGACCAGCCGGTCGTGCACAATGAGGAAGGCGCCTTCGGGCCGGCCTCGTCGGTCATTGCCCCGGCCGTGCTGTTCGAGGAGCTGGAGCTCTACCCGATCGAGGCCGAGCCGGCGCGCAAGCCGGTGATCGCCGCGCCGCACGCGCGCGCGCAGTGACGCGCCCGGCCCGCCCGCTGCATCAGCCTGTCCTTGCGGCCTGGAGCACGGCGACGAGCCCGGTCACGGGCGCGCCGTACTCCAGACGCAGGAAGGCCTCCTGCAACAGAAGCACCTCGAGGCCGGCGCGGGCGGCCGCGGCACGCACGTGCGCGGCGCCGTGCGCGTAGCGGCCGGAGTCGGTCAAGAGCCAGCCGTCGCAGGAGGCGCGCTCCACGGTGAAGCCGAAGAGGCCACCCGGCGCGAGCGCGGCCGCGGCGGCGCGCAGGGGGATTCCCAGGTCGCCGAAGTGGATGAGCACGTCGCAGGCCGCGGCCAGGTCGAAGCGTCGCGTGTTTCCGGCGAGCCAGGCGGTCAGCTCCCCCACCTCGAGGCGGTCGTAGATGCCGCGGCGCGCCGCCCGCTCGGCCATGTCGGGCGAGAGATCGACGCCGACCAGCTCGCGCGCGAACTCCCGCACCGCGGCGCCGAAGAGCCCGGTGCCGCAGCCGAGGTCGAGCACGCGAAGGCCGCGGGCCGGCGGCGGCAGGAAGGCCGCGAGCACCTCGAGCAGCCGCTCGGGCCCGGCATAGCCCAGCTCCTCGCGCATGTTGTGGTCGTAGAAGCCGGCGAAGCGCTGGTAGAGCAGGCGCACGCATTGATCGGACGCGCGCGCCGGCGGCGGCTCGCCGCCCAGCGCGAAGAGCAGGTGCTCGACCTCGGCGTCGTCGGGTGCGAGCGAGAGGTAGCGCCGGTACGCCGCGGCCGCGGCCGCCCGTTCGCCCGCGACGAGCGCCATCTCGCCGAGCGCGTACCAGCCGTCCGCGTCGGCGGGCGCGAGGTCGCACGCGCGCTGCTGGCAGGCGAGCGCCGCGGCCATCTCGCCCTGGTCCCAGAGAATGTCCGCCGCGGCCGCGAGATCGGCCGCGTCCATCTCCTCGAGCGAGGCCGCCTCCGCCTGATCGAAGGTCACGAGGCCGCTTCGCGCCGCATCGTCGATCCAGCGCAGGATCGCGGCGGCGGCGGCCTCGCCTGAAAGGCGCTCGAGGGAGGCAGCGATCTCGGATGTGCTGCGGCGGCCGTCGCAGAGCGCGAGGATCAGCGCGGCAGTCTGGTTCAGGCGGTGGACGGAGCCGGACTCGGCGTCGTAGGCGATGGTCTCGCCGGGAAGCGCGGCCACGCGGATCGCGGGCCGGATGTTCGGCCGGTCCGCCTGCACGCTGCCGAGCACCGAAAGGGCTCCGGAGCGCGGGCCGCGCAGCGGGAGCTAGGCGGACCCGCCGGAAGGCGGCGGAGTCGGAGGTGTGGGAGGCGTGCCGCCGGACGGTGGTTCAGTGGGCTCGTCGCCCTTGCCCTTGGGCGGCTTGTCGCCCTTGCCCGGTCGCCGGCGGCGCGGCACCTTGCCCTTCTTCCCCTTGGGCGCCTTGCCGCCCTTCCCGACCGACGTGCCCGGCGACCGGGCCTTGGCGGGCGGGTTCTTGGCCGTGGGGGGATCGCCGTCCGCGGCGTACGAGACCGACGAGGCCGCGGGCAGGGCGAGCACCGCGCCCGCCAGGAGCTTCTTCAGGAAGGCGCGCCGGTCGCCGTCTACCGTCTTCAGGATTTCCTCGATCTCGGCTCGCTTCGCGTCATCGACCATCGCACGCACCTCCGCGGACGTCCTGCGGCCAGCGCGGCTGCCGCTCCACCGCCGCTTCCGATTTCAACACGCAGGGGCCGCCGAAGTCTCGGGGAATCTTCGCGAAGGCACGGGGCAGGACCCTGGCCGCGCGCGCGCGTGCGCCGCGGAGGTGACCGCGCGCACCCAACGCGTCGAGATGCCCAGCCGGCGTGCGATCTCCTTCTGCCGCAAGCCCTGGAGCGCGAGCAGGGCGACCTCGCGGCCGGTTCCACTGAGCAAGCCGAGGACGCGCTCGGCGGCGTCGTGCGCCGCGCCCGCGCCGTCGCTCGGCGACTCGTCGCGTAAGGCGAGACGCTCCAGGGGTTGGCGGGGCAAGGCGAGCGCGTCGCGCAGCCGGCACGCCTCGGCCCGAACGATGGCGGCGAGCCAGGCGTCGAGGGAGCTGTGCGATTTGCCGCGAAAGCTGCGCCAGTGCTTGACGGCTCGGAGGAAGGCCGACTGGATCACGTCCTCTTCGTCGGCGTGGCCCGGCGGCCGCGGGCCGAGCACGCGGCGCGCCAGGCGCCGCAGCCGCGGCCGCGCCGCCTCGAAAAGCCGGCCCAGGCACTCCGCGTCGCCCGCGAGAGCGCGCCCGAGGATCTCGTCCAGCGCGACGTCCATGCGTGTGCTGATCTCCTCCATCGCACAGAGAACGCGCGACCGCGAGAAAGTCACTTCCGCTTTTCCCTTTCTCGCGGGTCTCTTCTCCTCGAGCGCTTCGACCGCGCGGGCACGGTGCTCCGCGGGTACGGGCGTGGGATCGAACTTCTGGAGGAATCAGATGAAGCGCATGGCGTTGACTGTCCTGGCGGCCTTCGCGGTAGTTCTGCTCGGTGGATCCCGGGCGCACGCCTTCGACGCCGGCACCTACACGATCACGGGGCAGAACACGTGTTTCGACATCACTGTTTCCGCGCCGGACGCCTCAGGCAACCAGACGGTGACCGTGAACGGTGGCGGGAAGATGTGGGCCACGGCGATCCGCAGCGTCACCCCCAACTCGTTCACCACCCACCAGCGGAAGCAGTTCCTCGGTCTCGAGTTCACGGTCGAGACCGTGGACGGCGAGAAGTACAATGTGGAATTGCATCCTGGGACCGACGAAGTGACCGATGGCGACGCGACGGATGATCACGTCGGCGCGTTCACCATCGTCGGCGGTTCGGGACGAAGCCACGCGTTGAAGGCATAGACACCTACGAGCCCCGGCAGCGGTTCCGCTGGAGGCCTCAGCAACATGAGATGGGCCAGCTTCCTTCTTGGTGCCGCGACCGTCGCGACAGCATGGGTGTTAACGGGTCTCGTTCGCGACGAACGCGCGGGGCCAGCTCTGCGGGGACCCTCGCCCACCCCGGTTCGGGCCGGCTCCGCGCCCACTGGCTCGCCTGCAGAGGTCAGTGTCCCGGCTGGCGATCCACTGCGCGCCCTGGTCGACCCGAGTGCACCCGAGGTCCCGGCAGTTGCAGTCCAGGCTCCTCCCGCCACGCCGGCCGAGCAGTTCGATCCCGGCTCGTTCGTGGCCCTTCTCACTCCCGCCGTCCGGGATCTTCTGCAGCAAGATGTGGAATCCGAGAACCGGAGGAACAGCCTTGCCCACTTCATCGAGCTCATCGGCTACATGCCCGACCAGGAGGCGCTCGATCGCATCGTCGTGATCTTCCTCGAGACGACACGGCGCAAGGACGAGCAGGTCCTGCCTCTGATCAACGAACGCTGGACCAGCCCCAATCCCAGACCGCTCGAAGTGCGAGCGGAACTCAAGTACAACCTGGTCACCGCCTACCACAACGAGCTGCGCGAGCGCCTGCGCCCCTACGTCCGCCAGGACGTGTTCGAGGAGGCCTACGGCCGCTGGACTGGCACGCGCAAGAAGAAGCAGGACGGCTGAGCGCTGGCGTGCTCGCCGAGGCAGTCGATGCACGACCCGCGACCACGGACCGGTCTCGGACTCCAGGGCCGCTTGGTGGAAGTCCTGCCCGGCTGAAGCGCCAGGTCCGCGCCCGCATGTGACCTGAGTCGAATCAAGGTGAACGCGATGAAGTGGCTCGGCTTCCTGCTCGGCGCGGCAATCGTCGCAGGCGCATGGGTAATCACCAGCTTCGTCACCGAGAACGGAGAGGAGGCCGGGAGTACGGCCGCTCCCGGCGAGCCGCCTGCGGCGGCAGGCCGGACGCGGGTGCCTGCCGCCGCGGCTCCGGCCGAGTCTTCTCTGCGCGTGGCGGTGACTGCCGAGCCGGCCAGCGCAGGAGCTCCTGACAAGGAGCCGCCGCCAGCCGAGGAGCCGACCGGCGAGCGCGATCAGAAGTCGCTCGTCGACCGCATCAGCCCCGGCGTGCGCCAGCAACTGGAACAGGCCGAGCGCAGCGACGTCCGCATCTCGAGCATCAGCGATTTCATCGAGCTTCTCGGCTACGTGCCGGAACAGGAGGCCCTCGATCGCATCGTTCTGATCATGCTCGAGACCACGCAGCGGCACGATGCCCGCGTCCGCGCCTTCTTCGAGGAGAAGTGGACGCGCGGCGATCCCGAGGAGCTGGAGCGCCGGTCCCTGCGCATGGAGCAGATGGACCGCGAGTACAACACCGAGCTGCGCGACCGCCTGCGGCCCTACGTCCGGCCCGAGGTGTTCGAGGAGGCCTACGGCCGCTGGAGCGGCCAGTGGTACGTCGATCACCCCGAGGAGCGGCGGGAGAGGCCGAAGGACTGACGGCAGCCGCTCACCGCCGCGCGGCCCGCAGCCGGGCCGCCAGCTCCGAAAGGTCGGCCGCGCGGGCGCAGTCCACGCCGTCCCAGTCGCCGAACGGATCGAGGAGCAAGGCGTGGATCCCGGCGGCGCGCGCGCCGGCCACGTCCACGTCGTACATGTCGCCCACGTGCAGCGTCGCCTCGGGCCGCCCCCGTGCGGCCGCAAGCGCCTGTCGGAAGATGCGCGGATCGGGCTTCTCGCAGCCCACGTAGTGCGAGTCCCAGACCACCTCGAAGTACGGCCGGAGCCCGGTGCGCACCAACGAGCGCTCGGCCGTGCCGTCCGAGTTGCTGACCGCGACGAGCCGCAGGTCCATCTCGCGGAAAGCGGCGAGCGCGTCTTCCACCCCGGGCAGGCGGCCGCACCACAGCCGATCGACGGGATGCGCGCGCGCCCACACCAGCAGGTCCTCGGCGAGCGCCTGCGCCCGGCCGTCGCCGGGAACCACGCCGGCCAGCATGGCCCGCAGGTAGATGCCCATGGGATCGAAGGACGCGTCCCCCCTCCGGTCGCGAATCGCGGCTGACACGATCGGCCGCGCCGCCGCCTCGGCGCGGCGCAACGCCGCGAGCTCGACCGGCGCGCCGCGGCTCGAGAGCTCCGCGCCCAGCAGGTCGAAATCCATCGACAACACCGTGTTCCCCACGTCGAGGAACAGGATCTCGAGAGCGGCGTAGGGAACCTTCTTCGGGCCGCTCGGCGACTTCGTCATGCGATCCACTCCACGGGAGCCTGCGTCTCCAGCTCGCTCTTCAACACGGCTCCTGCCAGGAAGTCCGCGGCCTGATCCACGCCGGACGCGCGGCGCACGGTCAGGCGCTTGAGCTCCCGCGGCAGAGAGGCGTGCCAGGGCCCGAGCGCGAGGAACCGGCGCATGCTGGCTCCGGCGCGCTGAACGAACGCCTCCACCGTACTCGAGTCCACGCCCGGAAGCCACTCGAGCCCGCGGTCGAGCACCATGCTGACGGGAGTGTGGTCCAGAACGCGCGGCGGATCGGGCATGCCGCGGAGCAGGTAGCGCAACAGCAGCGCGCCCGCCGAGCCCAGACCGTGCAGCAGGACGAAGCCCACGCCGCCCGGACGCAGCACGATCTCGTTTGGCGCCGCCCCCAGCTCGCGCGCGATCTCGCGCGCCAGGGCGAACGACAGGGCCGGATGCCCGCGTGGGGCGAAGCGCGCCGGCCTGCCCCGCGCCGCGGCGTCCGTCAACACGCCGTCGGCCGTGACGGCCACGATTTCGCGGCCGCCGCCGCCGAGCTGGATCCGCTCCCCGCGTCGCTCGCCCCGAGCGACGCGCCCAACGACGTCGCCCGTGGCCCGGTCGATGACGGGCACGTCCCCCTCCGGGTCGAGGTTGCCGTGGAGCTTCCCGAGCTGGTAGGCCCGGTCCAGGGCTTCCGCGAGCACGTAGCGCCCCGCGCCCGCCTGTTCGACGAGGCCCTTGTCCGCCATCGCCTCGAGCATCTCCGCGGCCCAGCCGGCCGGGAGCGCCTGCTCGACCTCCGCCGGCACGATCTCGCGGAGGCGCTCCGCACAGACGTGACTCTCGGCTCCGGCGAGGACCAACGCCTGCTGCACCAGCACGCTCGGCCGGAAGGCGTACGGCTCGCGGCACAGCCGCCCCTCCCGCGCCAGCCGGAACAGCACGCGGAACGTCACCTCCTCGCCCGCGGTCTCGACCACGTAGCCGGCGCGCTGATCGCCGCGCGAGCGGCGGCCGCCGCGGCCGATGCGCTGCCTCAGGCTGTCCACGCTCGGCGGCAGGTCGCAGAGCAGCACGTAGTCCATGTCCCCGATGTCGATGCCCAGCTCCAGCGTCAAGGTGGCGCAGCACACGGCCGCCGTCCCTTCCCGCAGCCGGCGCTCGGTGCGCTCCCGCACCACGCGCGACAGTGACCCGTGATGCGCGTGCACCTGCGCGCCGAAGCGGGTGCGCCCGACCAGCCCGGCCGCGGCCTCCTCCACGCCGCGCCGGCTGTTGCGGAACAGCAGGATCTTCTTGAAGCCCTCCTCCGCCAGGCGCTCGACGTGCGCCGCCAGCTCGGCCGGACGGCGGCCGCTGAACCGCAGGGCGCGGATGCGCCGCGCGTCCGCGGCCTCGATCACCAGCGCCTGGCGCAGGTAGCGGCCGGCGACCTCGGCGGGCCGATCGACCGTGGCGCTCGCGGCCACGCGCTGCGGCCGCGCCGCCGCGCACTGGTCGAGCCGGTTGAGGAGCAGGCGCGCGTGATCGCCGCGCGGCGTGCCGTCCAGCACGTGCACCTCGTCGAGCACCACCGCGGCCACGCCGGCCAGCGCCTGAGAGCGCCGCGCCAGCAGCGAGTCGAGGGACTCGGGCGTCATGACCGCGACCTCGGGCGGCTGTCCGTCCACGCGCTCCTTGTGCTCGCCCGTGTGGCGGCCGAACGCCACGCCGAGCTGCGCCATGCGCTCCTCCAGGCGCCGCTTCAGGTCATTGGCGAGGGCGCGCGTCGGGCTGATGAGGAGGATGCGGTAGGGACAGCGCGGCGCGCCCAGCATCCTCTCGACCAGCGGGGCGGCATAGGCCTCGGTCTTGCCCGAGGCCGTGGGCGCGCAGAGCAGCGCGTCCCGCCCCGCCAGCAGCGCCGGAATGGCCTGCTGCTGCACGCTGGTGAAGCTCTCGAATCGGCCGAAGAAGGCGTGGAACGTGCGCGGCAGCAGGTCCTTGACCGCGGCGGTCATGCGGCGGGCTCGAACACCGGTCCGACGCGCTCTGCGTCGAGGAGCGAGATGATGTCCCGCACCACGTGCCGCGGCGAGTCCGCGCAGGCGTCGACCTCACGCCGCACGTGCCGCCTGATCTTGTCCGCGCGTTCCTTCGAGGGCCGGAACGGAGCATACGCCGCGCAGTACAGCTCGATGATGCGCGCGACCAGCTCGTCATAGTCCTTGCGCCCGAGCGCCCGCAGGTCCAGGCCGAAGTGCCGCGGATCGATCAGGGACTCGATGAAGTCGTACGTGTCCGAGAGCGGGGTGAAGGTCAAGACGATCGAGAGCGGCTGGTCCTCGCGGAAGGCGATCGGCAGCAACCGGTACACCGCATGGCCTCCCTTGTAGAGGTCGTCCGGATCGAACCGCAGCTCGCCGGCCGGCAGCACGCCGGCCATGAGGTGGCCCAGGGCCTCGCGCGCGAACGCCATCTGCTGCCAGCTCATCACGTCGATGCGCTCGACCTCGTCGAGCAGCACAACCAAACCGCGGAAGCCCGCATCCCGGCCGTACACGGCCAGGGTGCCGAGGAGGTGCACGTACAGGCGGCCGTGGGTGCGGAAGTCGCGCAGGGCGAGCGGCCGCTCTCCCGGCCAGAGACACTGTGCGAAAGCCTCCTGCGCCTCGTCGACGATCACCTCCTCGCCCTCGATCCACTGGCGCACGACCGCGTACGCCTCGGCACTGGCCCGCTCGCGCGCGAACAGCACGGGACTGAAGAAGCGGCTGTAGCGGCCGTCGAACGGTCGCGTGTGCGCCTCGCTGCGGTAGAGGGCCTCAATGAGCGGATCGAGCCCGCGGCAAGGTGCTCCCGGGCAGCGCAGCTCGCGCAGCACGGCGCGATAGAGCCGCTTCGGATGGCTCGGCGGCACGGCGTCCGGATCAAGCGTCACGCGCGCGGTCATGAAGCCGCGGCGCAGCGCCTGCTGCTCGAACACCTCCAAGAGGTGCGTCTTGCCCGACCCGTAGTCGCCGAAGATCAGGCGCACGCCGCGCCCCTCGTCGAGCAGGCCCGAGAAGCTCTCGATCTCCTTCTTACGCCCCACCGTGTAGCTGTCGATGCGCTCGCCGGGCACGACGCCGCAGCGCAGTGCCTCGATCACCTGGCGCAGCGCGCAGGCCTCGGCCCCGCTCACGGCGGGCGCGGCCGCGGGCAAGACCACGGCAGGAGGCGCCTTGACGCGCGACTTCCGGGCCGGCGCGGCGGGCGCCGGAGCGGTCCCTGCCGCGGCCTCCGCGACCGCAACCTCGGCCGCCTGCTGGTCCAGCGAGGTCAGCTCCTCGATGCACACCGTGCGCGGCAGGAGCAGGTGGCTCGCGAAGAGCACGATGGCCCGGCCCTGGCCGCGCAGCATGAGGACGCGGCCGCGCCCGTACTCCGCGTGGATCACCATGGAGCCGCGCCCCACGGCGCTCATCAGAAGATCTCCTCTCCTTGCACCTCGCTGTCCTCTTCCGTCTCGAGGGCGCCGCCGCCCAGGAGCGCCTCGATCTCGGCCTCCTCCAGCGCGCCCTGCGTGCCGCGCGCCTGCATCTCGAGCATCTGCAGCGCCGCCTTGACGAAGGTGCGCCGCGACCCGGTCTCGAGCTGTCCTTCGGCGACCTTCCGCGCCAGCACGTCGATGTTCGCGCGCTGCACCTCCTGGTCAAGGCGCCCGCCGCCGCTCGCGAGGTGGAGCTCGAGCAGCTTCTCGCCGATGCGGCGCAGGAAGTCGTCGAGGCCGCCGTCCAGCTTCTCCAGGTCGATCACCGGCGCGAGCGGGTTGATCTCCGAGAAGCGCGCCGCATGGCGCAAGCGCTGTTCGAGGGCCGGGTACTCGGGCACGATGTTGGTCAGAAACTCGGGCGGCACGGCGTAGACGAACAGCGTCCCGGGCAGGCGCGCCTGGCCGGCGTAGTCGATGGTCTCGCGCAGGTTGTCGGCGACCGCCCGGCGGCGCCGCGCCGTGAGGCTCATCTGCCGGTCCATCTCGTCGAACATCATCACCAGGCCGGGCAGGCCCATGCCGCGCAGCACCTGGGCGAGGCTGAGGATGAAGCGGAAGGCGGTCTTGGCCTCGAGCACCTCGCGCACGCCGGCACAGCGCGTTTCTTTCAACGTGACGTTCTCGCCGCGCAGGAAGGCGGCGAGCATGCTCTCGGTCTCGTGGTCGCCGCCGAGCACCGCCTCCATGTAGCGCACGCAGGCGGTGCGGTAGGAGCGGCTGTCGACGCGCAGGCGCTCCGCCTCGGTCTTCAGCCAGTCCTTCACCGTGCTTTCCCCGTACGCCGCGGCGCGCCGTTCCACCTCGCTGCGCAGGACCGCGTCGATGCCGCGGTCCGCCTCGACCTCGAGGTTCTCGGGCGGCGCTTCCAGCTCCTCCGCCAGCCGCCGGTAGACCTGCGCCAGGTCGTCGAACGGGCAATGCTGCGGCGACAGTCCGACCAGCGACGTGGCCAGCCCCTCGCGCCAGGCCACCTCGCGCAGGCAGTGCAGGAAGTGGGTCTTGCCGCCGCCGAACGTGGCCTGCACCAGCTTGAAGGCCGAGTTGATGCCGTACTCCTTGATCGGCGTCAGGTACTCGACGCGCAGGGCCTCGAGGATGGGTTCCGTGCCGACGTTGACGAGCGCGGCGCCGCGCTCGGGAGGCTGGCCGGTCTGGCCCATCTGCATGAGCATGCGGCGCAGGAACGCGGGGCTCGGTTCGAGATCCAGAAGACCCATGCTGGCCTCCCGTGCGTCACGCCTTGGTGTAGAAGACCGTCAAGGTGAACTGCCCGTCCTGGCCGTCCGGGCCTTCCAGGTAGACGACGCGTTCCTTCTGATAGGGAGTCGCGCCCGTGGCCACGCCGAAGTTGACGCGCAGCCCGTTCTGCGTCAAGCCCTGCGCCTGGCGCAGGCGCCACACGTCGTAGGCGAAGTGCGCCTTGCCGTAGCTGCGGAAGTTCTTCGCCACCGGGTTCGCGCGGAACTTGCGCTCCTGCATGTCCAGGGCGAGCTGCGGCAGGATATCCAGGATCTCCACGCGGTCGCCGTCGTGGCCGCCGCTGGCGGTCAAGGCGGCGAGGTAGGCCTTGCGGCAGGCGGCGAAGAAGCGCGGCGCGTCGAAGGGCCGCTCCAGCTCGCTCTTCACGCGCTTCCAGGTCTTGAGGATCTGCTGCGCGTCCGCGGCGCATTCCTCGAGCACGACCTTGGCGAAGCACAGGGACGCCCGGCCCTTCTCCAGGTCGAGGAGCACGGCCAGCGGGCTCAGGCGCAGCTCGATCGGCCCGTCCTTGCTGACCACGCGCAGCGCGATGCCCGCGGCGTCGCAGGCGGTCTTGATCTCCTGCGCCAGCACGCGGCGCAGGCGGTTGGCGCGATCGCGGTCCCATTCGTCGACCAAGCGCAGCAGGCCGTCGAGCTGCAGGCCGCGGCGCCCCTCGGCCGCGGCGAACTCGCGCAGCGCCTTGGCCTTCCTGGCGACGTCCTTGGGGCGCGCGAGGCCGCCCTCCCGCGCCAGGGGCCTGAGCAGCTTCAAGGCCTGCTTGCGCTCCCCGATCTCCCCCTCGAGGCGCCGGCACTCGCGCAGAACGGCGGCTGGCAGGGACTCGGCCGCTCCGTTTCCGGTCGCGGCCGCTGGCTCGCTCGAGTTCATGCGTCTCCTCCTGCTGACGGGCAGAGTGGGAGTCTAGCGCGGGCGGGGGCCACGCTCCAAGCCCCTCCCCCTGCCGCAAACTCGGGGCCGCAGGGTGTGCTCTGGATCGCGCCCGTCACCTCGCCGCGCGGCGCGCGAGGGCGCGGCGCCACAGCGCCAGGGCGAAGAGCACGGCGCAGACCGGCAGCCAGAGGTGCGCCGCCTCCCAGAAGAGCACCTCGATCCCCCACGGGCTCAGGCCCGCCAGCACGCCGATCGGCGCCACGGGAATCGGCTGCCACGGCAGGAAGTAGCGCGAGTTCTCGAAGGGCGCGAACAGGGCGATCCCCAGCCCGCCATCCGTGAGCGCATCCAGCAGGCCGTGGCTCACGCCGAGCGCGGCGAGAAGCGACCAGCCGCCCCACCACCTGCGCGAGAAGAGCGCGGGACCGCGCACCAGCCACAGCATGCAGACGAAGGCCAGGACCAGGGCGAAGCACGGCGAGTGGAAGAAGCCCCTGTGCCCGAGGAAGTCGCCGTAGCGCACGCCAAAGCGGAAGCCGATGACGTCCGCGTCCGGCAGCGTGGACACCAGGACGGCGGCCGCCACGAGGCGCGATCGCGCGCTCCTCTCGGCGAGCGCGACCGCGGCGGCTCCGGCCAGGATCGCGTGCGTGAAGACCGTGGGCATGACCGCGCCTCCGGAGAGGGATCATCGCCAGATAGCGCGCGCCGCGCAACGGCAAGGCCTCCGCTCGCCCGCCCTGGCCGGCCTCGACAGCGCCGCTCCCCGCGCTATTGCACATCCCCCCTTCCGACAACGGAGCAACCACGCATGAAGACCATCACCACCGAGGCCTTGCGCTCCCGGCTCGACGCCGGTCCGGTCGCGCTCTTCGACGTGCGCGGCGACGTCGACTTCGAGATGGGCCACATCCCGGGCGCCTCCACCGCGCCGCTCGGCTCGCTCGTGTTCCGCGTGGCGCGGCTCATGAACCCGGACTCCTTCGTCGCGGTCTACTCCGGCGGCGGCGCCTGCCGCCTCGCGAGCGAGGCCGCCCGGCGCCTCGAGTCCTTGGGCCTCACCAACGTCCACTGCTACGCGGACGGCCTGGCCGGCTGGCGCGCGGCCGGCTTGCCGGTCGTGGCCTCGAAGAACGCCAAGCTCCACACCCAGGGGCCGGTCCAGGAGTGCCGCCCCATCGTCGTGGACAAGGAGAAGGCCTACGGCGGCGCCTTCCTGGCCATGTGC
>DYIW01000079.1:19643-20411 GCA_020723465.1 Phycisphaera mikurensis | reverse complement strand
CGCCGTCACGGCCTCTGGAACGTGTTGCTTGGCCGGTATCCCGAAGTCGCCCCTCTATTCTGAGACGAAGATCTTTTACATTATTCTCTTCATGTTCATTCCGCAGGAAGCGAGCGAGGGCTGACCCATGAAGATCGTCTGCCACAGGGAATCGCTGCTGAACGGCGTGTCGTTGGCGGCGAACAGCGCGCCCTCGCGCAGCACGCGCGAGATCCTGTGCAGCGTCAAGGTGAGCGCGCGCAAGGAGGAGACGTTGGCGCTCGGCACGGACCTGGAAGTGGCGGTGCGCTCGCGCCTGTGCGAGGTCACCGTGGAGCAGGAAGGCGCCCTGGTGGCCCCGGCGCACACCCTGGTGGAGATCCTGCGCACGATCGAGTCGCCGAGCGTGACCATCGCCAGCGAGGGACGCTACTGCGAGATCACGGCCGAGG
This sequence comes from Phycisphaera mikurensis, assembly GCA_020723465.1. Lineage (GTDB taxonomy): Bacteria > Planctomycetota > B15-G4 > B15-G4 > JADJEK01 > JACQZJ01. The sequence continues at coordinate 19,980 of DYIW01000079.1, read as the reverse complement.
ACGCCCAGTACCGCCTGGTGACCGACGATCCCGAGGACTTCCCCGAGATCCCGGCCTCGCCCCCCGGAGGCGTGGTCGTGCCGCGGCCGTTCCTCGAGGAGCTGTTCGACCGGACCTCCTTCGCCGTGGCGCGGGACATCGGCCGCTACGCGATCAACGGGCTCCTGGTCGAGGTGGGCGAGGGCAAGATCAGCATGGTGGCCACGGACGGCCGCCGCCTGGCCGTGGCGAGCCGCGACCTGCCGGACGCGCCGCCGGTGCGCACGCGGGCCATCGTGCCGGTCAGGGCCTTCCAGGAGTGCCTGCGCGGGTCCGAGGGGTGCGCCACGGTCCGCCT
>DYIW01000079.1:12446-19633 GCA_020723465.1 Phycisphaera mikurensis | reverse complement strand
CGAGCAGCGCATCTTCTTCGCGGCCGAGCGGGCCGACGTCTCGGCCAAGCCGGTGGAGGGCGAGTTCCCCGACTACCTGGCCGTCATGCCCAAGGAGCACCAGGGCACGGCGCGCGTGGGGCGAGACGTGCTCCTCGCCGCGGTCCGCAAGGCGGCGGTGCTCTCCAGCGAGGAGCTGCGCGCGGTGCAGGTCTCGGTCAACAAGGATCGCATGACCATCCAGGCCCAGGTCGCCGGACGCGGCGAGGCGCGCACCGAATTCGCCGTGGTGACCGAAGGAAAGGATGAACTGAGCATCGACTTCAACCCGGACTTCCTCGTCGACTTCCTCAAGCCCCTGCCGCAGCAGGAGATCTGCTTTGAGTACAAGGACGGCGGCGGCGCCGGCGTGTTCCGCCACGGCGGCCAGCAGGACTTCTACGTCGTGATGCCGATCACGATCAGTTGACCATGACCAGAGCGCGGCGCGGCGGCGAGCCGGTTCCCATCTCCAAGTTGCTCCGCTCGGTCATCGCTCGGCGCGGGCTGGGAGGCAGCCTGCAGCTCCAGGCGGTGAGCGAGGCCTACGCGCGCGCGGCCGGGCCGGAGCTGGCGGCGCGCAGCCGCGTCAAGGGCCTGCGCGGCGGCGTCGTGACCGTCGAGACCGACTCGACGGCGCTGGCCTACGAGCTGGGCGGCTTCCACGAGAAGCTGCTGCTCGAGGGCATGCACCAGGAATCCGGCGCGGGCTTCGTCACCGGCCTGCGCTTCCGAGTAGGAGCGGCCGCGCATGGCGGATGAGCAAGCCAAGGACGTGAACGCGGCCAAGCCCGACCCGGGGCAGTACGACTCGTCCTCCATCCAGGTGCTGGAGGGGCTGGAAGGGGTGCGCCGCCGGCCGGCCATGTACATCGGCGACACCAACGCCGGCGGCTTGCATCACTTGGTCTACGAGATCGTCGACAACTCCATCGACGAGGCGCTGGCCGGCTTCTGCGACGACGTCCACGTCACGCTGCACAAGGACGGCTCGGTCACGGTCGAGGACAACGGCCGCGGCATCCCCACGGAGATGCACGCCACCGAGAAGATCCCGGCGGTCGAGCTGGTGATGACGCGCCTGCACGCCGGCGGCAAGTTCGACGGCAAGAGCTACAAGGTGTCGGGGGGGCTGCACGGCGTGGGCGCGTCCGTGGTGAACGGCCTCTCGGAGTGGATGGAGGTCGAGATCCACCGCAAGGGGCGGTTCTACGTGCAGCGCTACGAGCGCGGCGAGAAGTCCTGCGAGCTGCGCGACATGGGCCCGAGCGAGCGGCGCGGCACGCTCGTCACGTTCCGGCCCGACCCGGAGATCTTCGAGACCACGGAGTTCTCGTTCGAGACGCTGTCCAAGCGCCTGCGCGAGATGTCCTTCCTCATGGGTGCGAGCGGCCTCAAGATCCACATCGTCGACGAGGCGCGCGACAAGGCCGAGGACTTTTACTACCCCGAGGGGCTGCGCTCGTTCGTCGAGATGCTGAACGCGAACAAGGGCGCCATCCACGCCGACATCGTGCACTTCAAGAAGACCACGGTCCTGAACCAGCCGGCCGAGGGAGAGGCGCCGCAGGAGATGGTCCTCGAAGTGGCCATGCAGTACAACAACGGCTACCGCGAGGACATCTTCACCTTCGTCAACAACATCAACACCATCGAAGGGGGCACGCACCTCTCCGGCTTTCGCGCGGCGCTGACGCGCGCCGTGAACGCCTACGCGCGCCGGAAGAACCTCTCCAAGGAGGACGAGCTGCCTTCCGGGGACGACGCGCGCGAGGGGCTGGCGGCGGTGATCAGCCTGCACCATCCGGATCCGCAGTTCGAGAGCCAGACCAAAATCAAGCTCGGCAACCGCGACGTGCAGGGGCTGGTCGAGACGCTGGTCAATGACGCCCTGACCTCATACATGGAAGAGCATCCGGCCACGGCGCGCCAGATCGTCAGCAAGGCGCTGATGGCGCGGCGCGCGCGCGAGGCGGCGCGGCGCTCGCGCGATCTGGTGCGGCGCAAGGGCGCGCTGGCGAGCGGCAACCTGCCGGGCAAGCTCGCGGACTGCCAGTCGCGGAGCCCTGAGGAGACCGAGCTGTTCCTGGTGGAGGGAGACTCGGCGGGCGGGTCGGCCAAGCAGGCGCGCGACCGCCGCTATCAGGCGATCCTGCCGCTGCGCGGCAAGATCCTGAACGTGGAGAAGGCGCGCCTGGACAAGATGCTGAACCACGCCGAGATCGCGACCATCATCTCGGCGCTGGGCACGGGCATCGGCAGCGAGACGAAGGAGGCCAAGGGCCTCGACCTCGACAGCCTGCGCTATGGCAAGGTCATCATCATGACCGACGCAGACGTGGACGGACTGCATATCCGCACACTGCTGCTCACCTTTTTCTACCGGCATATGAAGCCGCTGATCGCGGCGGGCAAGGTGTACGTGGCCGCGCCGCCGCTCTTCCGCCTGAAGAAGGGCAAGAAGGAGCGCTACCTGCACGCCGAGGAGGACCGGCGCCTGGCGCTAATCGAGGAGGGGCTCGAGGGCGCGCGCCTGGAGGACCGCGTGCGCGGCCGGAGCGTGGAGGGCCAGGAGCTCCGCGCGCTGGTGCGGGCGCTCGAGGGCGTGGACCAGGCCGCAGCCCTGGTCACGAGCTGCGCGCCGGGCATGAGCCTGGAGCGCTACCTGAGCGCCGACAAGGAAAGCGGGCAGATGCCGCTCTACGTGGCGCGCGCCGCCGGCGAGGGCGACCGCTTCTTCCGCAGCGTGGCCGCGCTCGACGAGTTCCTCGCGGCCGAAAAGGCGCGCCGCGGGCGCGACCTGATTCTCGCCACGGAAGGGGAGAGGCGGCGCGACGCCGACCTGGCGATCTTCGAGCTGCGCGGCCGCCGCAGCCTGGCGCGGGCGATGGAGCGCCTGGTGGAGAACGGGTTCGGCGTGGACGACTACGTGGCGGCCGAGGGCGGCCAGGCCCGGTTCATCCTGCGCCTCGGCGAGCAGGAGCAGCCGCTCCTCGGCCTGCAGCAAGTGGTCGCGGCCGTGCGCAAGGAGGGGGAGCGTCTCATCGGCGACAACCTGCAGCGCTACAAAGGCCTGGGCGAGATGAACCCGGAGCAGCTCTGGGACTCGACCATGAACCCGGAGACGCGCACCCTCTACCAGGTGCGGCTCGAGGACGAGGTCCTGGCCGACAACCTGTTCACCGTGCTCATGGGGGAGGAGGTCGAGCCGCGCCGCGCCTTCATCGAGAAGCACGCGCTCGAGGTGCGCAACCTCGACGTGTGAGCGGGGCGCCGGGGGCTGCGGCGGCTGCGTCGCCGTGCTGCCGGGGAAGATCAACTTCAGGACCCAGGCCGGGCAATCCGATGATCTTCCTGGTTCGCGGAGACTCCCTACCTTGTCGACGACGCGACGGGCCATCGGCCTCAAGCTCATCCGCCAGCGCAACCTGGGGGAGATTCTCCTCGAGGATGGGTACATCACCGAGGAGCAGCTCGCGGGCGCCGTGGAAGAGCAGAAGGGCAGCGGCGGCCTCCTCGGCGAGATCCTCGTGGCTTCGGGCTACGTCAGCGAGTGGGAGGTGGCGAAGTGCCTCGTCGGGCAGCTCCAGCTCCCCTTCGTGTACACGACGCACTATGAAATCCCGAAGGAAGCGATCAACCTGCTGCCGCACGCCTTCCTCCACCAGCACCGCCTGGTGCCGCTCGACATCTTCGGCCGGGTGCTGGTGATGGCGACCGCCGGGAACATCTCCGAGGCGGTGGTGGAGGAGATCGCGGAGTCCACGAACTACGAGGTCGCGCTCTACGTGGCCCTCGCGTCCGACGTGCGCGAGACCCTGCAACGCAAGTTCCCGCTGGAGAAGGTCACGACCGAGCTCAGCCAGCGCTTCGACCAGATCTTCATGGGCATGGAGACGCCGCCGGCGACGCCGAAGGGGTAGCCGAGGGCGCGCGGCGCCGCCGCACCGGGTAGGATCATCTGCACGAAGCGGGCGTTTCTTGCGTGAAGGAGCGGCAAGATGCGCGACAAGCGGAAGACCCTGGCGCTGGGTGGTCTCGTGGCAATGGCCGCGATGGCCGTGGCGGCGGCCACGTGGGCGAGGCAGGAGACGGAAGCGGGCGGCGAGCCGGCAGCAGCAGTGGGGAAGGTCCCCGAAGGCTGGGAGGTGGTGGACGGCACGCCCGGGGCGCTGGGGTTTGCGAAGAAGGCGCGGGACCCGGCGACGGGCATCACGTTCATTCTCGTGGAGCCGGGGAAGTTCCAGATGGGCTCGCCGCAAGGAGAGGAAGGGGAGGTGGGGGGCGAGTTCTTCGCCGATGATCGACCACAGCACGAGGTGGAGATCACGAAGCCGTTCTATCTCGGCGAGACGGAGGTGACGGTCGGGCAATGGCGGGAGTTCGCGCAGAAGACGAAGTACCGAACCGAGGCGGAGGAAACAGGGGAAGGGGGATACACGGTGAACGCGACCGGGGGCGTGGAGCTGCACAAGGAGGCCGTCTGGTCAAGGCCCTTGCCGTTGCATGAGTTCGATTTGGACGATCTTCACCCGGTGACGCAAGTGTCCTGGAATGACGCCCAGGCCTTCTGCGAGCAGTACGGCTGCCGGCTGCCGAGCGAGGCGGAATGGGAGTACGCCTGCCGCGCCGGCACGAGCACGGCGTACTGGTGGGGCGACGCGGAGTCCGATGGGAAGGGCAAGGGCAACTTCGGGGACCAGGCGGCGAAGAGGAAGTTCAGCGGCTGGACAGCGTTCTCGTTCGATGACGGCCATGCGTTTACCGCGCCGGTGGGCACGGATGCGCCGAACCCGTGGGGCTTCCGGGACATGCTGGGGAACGTGTGCGAGTGGTGCGCGGACCTGTACGACAATCGGTACTACGGCCGCTCGCCAAAGGTGGACCCAGTGAACGCCGGGGGCGCCGGCGGCGGGGCGCGTTCGTTCCGCGGCGGCTCCTGGTTCTACTCTCCGAGGTTCTGCCGCTCTGCGAGCCGTGGCGGGGGCTTCCTTGACTCCCGGTACAGCTCCCGCGGCTTTCGAGTCGCGAGGACTCCCTGTGGCGAAGTCGGAAAGGTCCCCGAGGGCTGGGAGGTGGTGGACGGCACACCCGGGGCGCAGGGCTTCGCGAAGAAGGCGCGGGATCCGGCGACGGGGACTACGTTCATCCTCGTGGAGCCCGGGACGTTCCAGATGGGATCGCCGGAGGCGGGCGAAAGCCCGCAGCACGAGGTGGTGATCACGAAGCCGTTCTATCTCGGCGAGACAGAGGTCACCGTCGGTCAATGGGGGGAGTTCGCGTGGAAGACGGGGTACCGAACCGAGGCGGAGGAGACGGGGGAGGGGGGATACACGACAGATGCGACCGGGGGCTTGGAGCTGCACAAGGAGGCCGTCTGGTCCAAGCCGATCCCGTTGCACGAGTACGAGTGGAACGACCTTCACCCGGTGACGCAGGTGTCGTGGAATGACGCCGAGGCCTTCTGCGAGGAATACGGCTGCCGGCTGCCGAGCGAGGCGGAGTGGGAGTACGCGTGCCGCGCCGGGACGAGCACGGCGTACTGGTGGGGCGACGAGATGTCCGGAGGCAAAGGTAACTTCGCGGATCAGCGCGCGAAGAGGGAGTTCAGCGGCTGGACTGCGTTCTCGTTCGACGATGGCCACGTGTTCACGGCGCCGGTCGGCACGTACGCGGCCAATCCGTGGGGCTTCCAGGACATGCTGGGAAACGTGTGCGAGTGGTGCGCGGACGTGTACGACAGCGGGTACGACGGCCGTTCGCCGAAGGTGGACCCGCTGAACGCCGAGCGCGGCGACGGCGGGGCCCGTTCGCTCCGCGGCGGTTCCTGGTTCAGCGGTCCGGGGCGGTGCGGTTCGGCGGAGCGCAGCGACGTCGATCGTGACGGCCGGAGCGGCAGCCGCGGTTTTCGTCTCGCGAGGACTCCCTGACATCTCCCTTCTCCCTGTCCATTTCGAGATTGCCTTGGCAGGAAGAGCCGCGAGGGTCGCGCCGAATGGAACCTGGTTCGCGCGATGAACGCAGCCGCGGGCGGGAGGAGCGCGAGTTCGAACTGGGCGTTTGTCGCGCAAAGGAGCGGCAAGATGAACGAGAAAAGGAAGGCCAGCGTCTTGCGAGCCCTCCGCGTCGTGCTATTTGCCGATCGAGACGACTCCCGGTGGGCCCTCCACCGGGACGGGCTCCGTGGCGCGACGGATTCGCCGCGTGCCTAGACAGAGAGAAGGAGCGCTGGCATGAGCTGGGTTCGAACGGTGCCGGAAGAAGGGGCAGAAGGCTTGCTGGCGGAGGTCTACCAGCAGACGCGAGAGAGAATGGGGAAGGTGGTCAACCTGGTCCGCGTCCAGAGCCTGCGTCCGGAGACGATGGCTCTTGGGCGCCAGCTCTACCGTCACCTGATGGACTCGCCGGGCGGACTCAGCCGACTGCAGCGGGTGCTCATCGCCACGGTGGTCTCCAAGACCAACGGCTGTTTCTACTGAATGGAGAGCCATGAGCCGGATCTCCGGGAAGAGATCCCCGACCAGTCGACGGTGCTCGCGATCCAGGACGACTACCGGCAGGTGAAGCTGGACCCAGCGACCAGGGCCATGCTCGATTTTGCGGTGAAGCTCACTGTCAGCCCGCACGACATGTGCCGGGAAGACGTGGACGCGCTGCGGGCCAAGGGCTTCGCGGACGAGGACATAGTGGACGTGGTTCAACTGACCGGGTACTTCAACTACACCAACCGGGTCCTCGACGGGCTTGGCGCCGAGCCAGAGCCGGAAATGCGCTACGGCCGCACCGTTCCCCGGAATGGCCATCGGGCTGCGCGTGAGGCGTTGACCTCTGGCTCGGCGCAGTGAGGGCGAGCGAGGGGGACGCGGCGGGCGGCGCGGCGCTTGCAAGGGAAGCCATCCCTGCGCCGGTGCTGGCCGGTCTGGATCCGCGGATAAGAACGTCGGCGGATCCCGAAGCAGGCGTTCTGGACCGGCGCAGGCGCGCGCCGGAGATGCCGCGCGTCATGCGGCGTTCGGGTCCGGGGAAGGGGACGAGATCATCGTCGCCTGCATCACGGCGACAACACGGCTGCCGCCGCCCTGCTCGGCCGTGACTTCGGCCGTGCACACGGTCAGCGTGCGGCCCGGCCGGACGACCCTGCCCACCGCGACGAAGCGCTCGCCCGCGGC
>DYIW01000079.1:0-12436 GCA_020723465.1 Phycisphaera mikurensis | reverse complement strand
GCCGGACGAGGCCGGGCCGTCGTGAAACTGGAAGGAGACGAAGCGTGCCAGGTCGAGGACCGTGGAGTAGAGCCCCGCGGCCGGGGCGAGGAGGTTGACCTTGAACTCCACCGAGAGCACTTCCAGCCCGGGCGCGAGGAGCGTGAGCGCGGCGTAGCCGCAGGCGCTGTCGGCGATCGCCGAGACGGCGGCGGCGTGGAGGTAGCCGTGTTGCTGGGTCAGGTCGCCGCGGAAGGGCAGGGAGATCTCGACCAGGCCGGGACGCACGCGGGTCAGCTCGGCCCCGAGCAGGCGCATGATCTCCTGGCGGGCGAAGCTGTCGCGAACGCGGGCTTCGTATGCGGGATCGCGCGGCTCGAACGTGTGATCGGCCATCAATGACCCTCAGGCCGCGATCAGTTGATTGCCAGCGAAAGGCCGTTGCTCGCCGAGTAGCCCCAGGAGTTGGCGCTGTCCGCGACGAAGGCCTGCAGCTTGATCGTGGCCGGCTGCATGTTCGCCGGGATGGGCGCGACCACCGAGTAGCCTCCGGAGCCCGGGATCGCGGGATCGCCGCCGAGCGGCAGCGCGAACACGAGCGGCGAGACCGGGAAGACGTTCAGCGTGCACCCGCCGGCCGCGGGGAGCGACGCCTCGAACAGACCCATCAGGTGGAGCGCGATGCTCTGCGGCCGCGCCGAGGAGAGCGAGAGGGCGATTGAGACTCCGGGCGAGGGGCAACCTTGCAGCGAAAGCACCGGCACGAAGCCGCCCCAGCCGGGACACCCGGTGCCGAAGGCGTGCGCGTCGCCGGGGCAGCACGTGCTGAGCATCTCGTGTGGCTCGAGGGCCTGATCGGAGATGCGGACCTCGAGGATGGCGCCGTGGAGATACTGGTCAACCGCCGGGATGGAGAGGCTCCCGATTCCGATGCCTGGGTTGGAACCGATGAGCTGTCCGATGGGGCGGATGCCTGTGATAGTCGAGGCCACGAGCGTTCGGTCCACGTAGACCCGTTGCTCGCCGGTAGCATCGTTCAGAGTTCCAGCCACGTGCACGACCGAGCCAGGCGGGACGGCCGGCGAGGAGAAGACGATGCTCGTGCCGTTTGTGTGGTCCTGGATGTGGAACTTGAGCTGCCCGGTCGAGGGGACAACGGCAAGGTAGTACGGATCCAGCCCGAGCTGGTCATCGCCACGAAAGACGATCTGCCGCTGGTGCGGGGCGGGCAACAGCGAATCCAGACGAATAACTGCCTCCAGCGTCAGGCTCTGCGTGAGTGCGAACCCGGGCGCGTCGGGGACGAAGACGCGATCATCGGTTCCATCGAAGAGCAGCCCGACCTCCCCGCCACACGCCTGCGTGTACACCGGCCCGCCGTACGGCGTTCCGTGATGTCCGTTTCCCGACACGTCCAGGATCGTGTTGGTGCCGCTCGCCGCGGACCCGACCGGCCCCTCGGCAAGGGTCCAGTGCGCGACCTCCCCCGCCACGAGCCACTTCGCGAAGAACAGCAAGGTCAGAACGGCGCCTGCGGCGCACGAGATTCTCGAGTTCATGGTCGTCCTCCCATCATCTTCACTTACCCCGGCCAGTCGAGCAGCCCGAGCGCGCTCTCCGGCGCCTCGGTCACGGCCAGGTTCACCAGCACGACATACGCGAGCTTGTGCTCGAGCAGCACCCAGCCGACGAGGCTCTCGCTGGCCGGCCGGCCCTCGGTCTTGAGCAGCGCGAGCAGCGGCTCGGCCACGTCGAAGCGCACCAGCAGGCCGCGCTGCTGGCCCGCCCAGAAGCACCAGTTCTCGTCGGTCTCGATCGCCAGCGGCTCGTCGATCACCTTGACGTCGGTGCGGAGCCACGCGTTGCCGGCCGAGTACACGTAGACCATGTTCTCGAACTGCCGCCACTGGTCGATCGCGTCCTTGACCTCGGCGGCGGTCATCTCCGCCTGCCGCCTCCCGACCACGACCTCGCGCCCGCCCGCGCGCAGCACGGCCGTGGCCTCGACCCGGGGCAGGACCAGCAGGATGGCCCGAAGGGTGTTGGGCGGTTCCGGGTTGGCCCGGGCCTTCCGCTCGAGCAGGGCGAACTGCTCCCACAGGAGATCCGGCGCCGGCCAGTTGCGGCCGAGGTCGCCGTACTGGTTGATCTCGATCTTGTCGTCGCCCCAGACCAAGTAGCGGCCGGTCGGGTTCTCTATCGGCGCGGCGAGCGGCGCCTGCGCCCGCGCGATCGCCGGCATCAGAAAGACCGAGACCAGGACGGCCAGGCCCGATGTGCCACGAATCAGGATTTTGTGCCCAAAATCAAAGGCGAAAGAGACGAAGTCAACCAACTTTCGGCTCGTCGCCCGTTCCGGTCTGTCCGGGCGGGTCCGGTGGCGGATCGGGTGGTATTTCTCCGTCATGTTCATCGGAAAGCACCTCTCGCGCCACGTACTCCTCGGATGTCAGGAGTCCCGGACTGGCCGGCGCAGCCTCGGCCGGCTCGGGCGGCGGGGCCGGCTTCTCGCCGCCCCCCGCCTGCGGCACGCTCTGCGGCGGGCGGCCCGGCCGGACGGCTCGGGGCGAGAGCGATCCGGGATCGGGCTGTTCGTACACCTCCCGCCGCAGATCCTGGGTGAGGTTCTGGGCCGTGCGGCGGAGCTGCCCCACGGTGCGGCCCACGTTCCGCGCCACGTCCGGCAGGCGGCCCCCGAAGAGCAGGAGCGCCACGATCAGGATGAGGAGCATCTCCTGGGAGCCGATGTCGAGAAACGCCACAACCGGCGGGAACGAGAGCATGGAACCAGTCTAGCCGGGTTCCACGGAGCCGCCGCGCCATTCGCCGGCGCGCGCCGCCGCCGCGTGTTGCTGTTGACGGGATGCGCGCCAGGAACCAGACTCGTGGTCGTGTCTGTCCACGGCACGGCGAATGCACGGGGAAACGTCGCCGCCTGCCCGCCGGGCCCCGGCCGGCCGTTTCGTTGAGGTGCTCCACATGCGTGATGAAGTTCTCCTGGGCGACGAGGCCGTGGCCCAGGCCGCGCTCGACGCAGGCGTCGGCGGCGCCTTCTCCTACCCCGGCACGCCCGCGACCGAGATCTTCGAGTACGTGGAGGCGCGGGCCGCCGCGTGCGGCGTCTCGGCCAAGTGGTCGGCGAACGAGAAGGTCGCCTACGAGGAGGCTCTCGGCATGTGCTTCGCGGGCCGCCGCGCGCTCGTCTCCATGAAGCACGTGGGCCTGAACGTGGCCGCCGACCCGTTCATGAGTTCCGCGCTGACCGGCGTCCAGGCCGGGCTGGTGCTGGCAGTGGCCGACGACCCAGGCATGCACTCCTCGCAGAACGAGCAGGACAGCCGCAGTTACGCCGAGTTCGCGCTCATCCCGGTGCTCGAGCCCTCGAGCCAGCAGGAGTGCTACGACCTCACGCGCCTGGCCTTCGATCTCTCGGAGGAGATGAACACGCCGGTGATGGTGCGCCTGGTGACGCGCCTGGCGCACAGCCGCAGCAACGTGCGCATCGACGACGCGCCGCCCGCGCAGGAATCGGCGCCCGAGCCGCGCCCCTACCCCGACTGGCGCGATTGGACGCTCCTGCCCATGAACGCGCGCCGCCGCTTCCTCGAGGTGGTGGAGCGCCAGCACCGCCTGCTCGAGCACTCGGAGCGCTCGCCCTTCAACACGGTGCACCTCGCCGGCAACCGCGGCGTCATCGCCTCGGGCCTGGCGTGGAACTACGTGAGCGAGGCGCTCAGCTCCTTCGCACTCGAGTCCCTGCTCAAGATCGTGACCTACCCGATTCCCGTGGCGCTGGTCCGCAAGCTGGTCGCGCACTGCGACGACATCGTCGTGGTCGAGGAGGGCCAGCCCTTCATCGAGAGCCGCCTGAACGGCCTGCTCGGCCTGCCAGGGAAGTCGATCCGCGGCAAGCTGACGGGCGCCCTGCCGCGCACCGGCGAACTCACGCCCGACCTGGTCCTGGCCGCGCTCGGCCGCGAGGCCGTGCTCGAGAACCCGGTGGAGCAGGGCCTGGCGCCGCGGCCGCCGAGCCTGTGCCGCGGCTGCCCGCACGCCGACACCTTCCGCGCGCTCGCGGCCGCGCTGAAGAACGTGCGCAAGCCGGCCGTGTTCGGCGACATCGGCTGCTACACGCTCGGCGCGTTGCCGCCCTACGGCGCTCTCAACACCTGCGTGGACATGGGCGCGTCCATCGCGATGGCGCACGGCGCGGTGCAGGCGGGCGCCTGGCCGGTCCTCTGCGTCATCGGCGACTCGACCTTCCTGCACTCCGGCATGACGCCGCTCGTGGGCGCGGCGCGCGCCAACGCGGACATGACCGTGATCCTGGTGGACAACGAGACCGTGGGCATGACCGGCACGCAGGAGTCGATCGCCGGGAGCGAGCGCCTGCTCGCGATCCTGCGCGGGCTCGGCGTGGACGAAGCCCACCTCTGCGTCATCGACCCGCTGCCGCAGCGCCTGGCCGAGAACGCGGCGACGCTCGAGCGGGAGATCCAGCACCACGGGCTCTCGGTGATCGTCTCGCGGCGCGCCTGCGTGCAGGCCACGCGCCGCCATGCGGAGCAGCGCCTCGCGGCCGGGGGCGCGTGCTGTTCCGGCGCGTGAGCGCGCCGCCAGGCACAGAAAGGACCGCCGTCGTGGAACACAACCTCATCCTCGCCGGAGTGGGCGGCCAGGGCATCCTGACCATCGCGCGCGCCATCTCCATCGCGGCGCTGCGCCGCGGCATGCACCTGAAGCAGGCCGAGGTGCACGGCATGGCGCAGCGCGGCGGCGCGGTGCAGTCGCACCTGCGCATCGCCGACCAGCCGATCCACAGCGACCTGATCCCGGTGGGGCAGGCCGACCTGATCCTGGCGGTGGAGCCGCTCGAGGCGCTGCGCTACGTGCAGTACCTGAAGGAAGGGGGCGTGATCGTCGCCAGCAGCAACGCCTACGTGAACATCGAGAACTACCCGCCGATCGAGCCGCTCCTGGACCGCATCGCCCGCTTTCCGCGGCACGCGCTGGTGCACGCCGACCGCCTGGCGCGCGCGGCCGGTTCGGCGCGCACGGCCAACGCGGTGATGCTCGGCGCGGTCTCGCCCTTCCTCGCCTTCGACCCGCTCGAGCTGGAGTCGGCCCTGGCGGAGATGTTCGCGCAGAAGGGCGAGGCGGTGGTGACGGCCAACCGCCGCGCCTTCCGCTTCGGCCGGAACGCGGTCTCGGCCTACTGCGACGCGCTGCGCCGCGGCGGCTCGCCGCGCGAGGCGCGCCACTGGATCGACTCGCTCTCGCCCGAGCACCTGGCGGCCGAGGGCGATCTCGACGCGACCGGCTTCGAGGGCGCCTACGTGGGCGGGGGCTTGAGCGCCGCCGAGCTGCACGCCGTGGAGCGCGTGCTGGACGGGGTGCACGAGCAGGGGCGCGAGCGCCTGTTCGAGCACGAGGTCTACCAGCTCGTGGAGGTGGTGGGCGCGATCTCGCCGCCGCGCCACATCTTCGTGCCGCGCGGCGACCAGCTCTCGGCCCAGGACCACGCCCGCTTCCCGGGCGAGCAGATCGTGCTGAAGATCGTGTCGCCTGACGTGGTGCACAAGACCGACGCCAACGGCATCGTCTTCTTGAAGAACGAGCTGGCCGAGGTGAACCGCGCCATCGCGCGCCTGGTCGAGCGGCACGAGCCGAGCGCGCACGTGAACGGCGTGCTGGTGGCCGAGTTCGTCGAGCGCATCCAGCCCGGCTTCGGCAACGAGCTGTTCGTCGGCATCCGCACCACGCGCGAGTTCGGCCCGGTGATCGCGGCGGGCCTGGGCGGCATCGACACCGAGTACCTGGCGAGCAAGATGCTGCCAGGGCTCGCCGTGGCGAAAGCCGCGGCCCAGGAGGTGGACGCCGAGGAGTTCTTCGCGCTGTTCCAGAAGACCGCGGCCTACGACATCCTCGCCGGCCGCGCGCGCGGGCGACGGCGCATGGTGCCGGACGGGGAGCTGCTGCGCTGCTTCGACGCGTTCATCGCCATCGCCCGCCGCTTCTGCGTGGACCGCGGCGAGGAGCACGCCGCATTGGTCGAGCTGGAGGTCAACCCCTTCGCCTTCCGCCGCCAGCACATGCTGCCGCTCGACGGCCGCGGCCTGCTCGGCCAGGCGGCGCGCGGGGCGTCCGGCCGGCCGCTCGACAAGGTGCGGGCCCTGCTCGAGCCCAAGTCCGTGGCCGTGCTCGGCGTGTCGAAGAGCGCCATGAACTTCGGCCGCATCATCCTGAACAACGTCAAGAAGTGCGACCCGAGGCGCCCGCTCTGGGTCATCAAGGAGGGCGAGAAGGAGATCGACGGCGTGCCCTGCTGCCCGAACGTCCGCGCCGCGCCGCAGGAGATCGACTTGCTGGTGATCGCCGCGGCCGGCGAGCAGCTTCCCGCCATCGCCGGGGAGGTGGTCGAGAGCGGCCGCGTGCGCTCGGCCATCCTCATCCCGGGCGGCGTGGGCGAGAAGGAGGGCACGGGCGACCTCATGGCGCGCGTGCGCGACGCGATCCAGGCCGGCCGCGGCCGGGAGGACGGCGGGCCGGTGTTCATCGGCCCGAACAGCATGGGCATCCAGTCGCGGCCGGGCGGCTACGACACCTTCTTCATCCCCCAGGCCAAGCTCGACCCTCGCTGGGGCGCGCCGGCCAAGCGCGTGGCGCTCATCTCGCAGAGCGGCGCCTTCCTGGTGTCGCGCTTGAGCAACCTGGAGCGGCTCGATCCGGCGTTCGCCATCTCCATCGGCAACCAGATCGACGTGACCGTGTCCGACCTGGTGGAAGTGGTGGGCGCGCGCGATGACGTGGACGTGCTCGGGGTGTACGTCGAGGGCTTCAACGACCTGGACGGCCTGGCGTTTCTCCGCGCGGTGAAGCAGGTGGCCGCGGCCGGCAGGATCGTGGTCTTCTACAAGGCAGGGCGCACCGAGGAGGGCCGCTCGGCCGCGGCCGGGCACACCGCGTCCGTGGCCGGCGACTACGACGTGTGCCAGGCGGCGGTGGCGAACGCGGGCGCGCTGGTGGTCGAGACCTTCAAGGAGTTCGAGCAGCTCATCGAGCTGGCGACCGCCATGCATAATAAGGAGGTGGGAGGGCTCAGGGTCGGCGCGGTCAGCAACGCCGGCTTCGAGGCCGTGGCCATGGCGGACCGCATCATCGACAGCCGCTATCGGCTGCAGATGGCCCCGCTCGCGGCCGAGTCCGGGGCGCGGCTGCGCGCGGTGCTGGCGCGGCACAAGCTCGACCGCCTGGTCGACGCGAAGAACCCCCTCGACCTCACGCCCATGGCGCAGGACGCCGCCTTCGAGGACGCGGTGCAGGTGATGATCGACGCGCCCGAGGTGGACGCGGTGGTGGTCTCGGTGGTGCCGGTGACGCCGGCGCTCTTGACCAGCGAGGCCGAGCTGACGCGCGCCGAGTCGATCGCCCAGCGCCTGCCGCGCCTGTTCCAGGCCGCGCGGAAGCCCGTGATCACCGTGATCGACTCGGGCGGCATGTACGACGCCATGGCCGGCCACATCCGCGCGGCTGGCGTGCCGGTCTTCCGCTCCTGCGACCAGGCGATCCGCTCGCTCGGCCGCTACCTCTGGCACCGCTCCCCGGCCCGGCCGGAGGCGCCGGCCCGCCCGGCGCGGCCGCCGCGCGCGGAAGAGGAGCAGGCCGAGGCGTAGGCGCCGCGGAGGCGAGGATGCGCGTTCGCTGCTTCTGGCGTGACTGCACCTTCCGCGGCGAGCGGTGGGGCGCCGAGCCGGTTGGGCAGCCCGGACCAGACTTCGCGCGGGACCTGCGCACGACCGATCGGTTTCGCGCGGGCTACCAGATCAGCTACAGGAGGATCGCGTACTCGCGCTTCGAGGCGATGCCCGAGGTGGTCATCGCGAGCCTGAACGAGGTGCGCGAGTTCGCGTTGGCGCCGCCGGCGCCGGGCCCAGGAGACGGGCCCGGCCGCGGCGCGTCAGCATGAGGCTGCTGGCATGGAACATCCGGCATGGGGGCGGGCGCCGCGTCGAAGCCATCTGCCAAGCGATCCTGCGCCAGGACGCGGACGTGGTCGTGCTCACGGAGTTTCGCGAGGGACGGAGCGGCGAGAGGATCAGGGCGGCGCTGGGGTCGGGCGGCTGGAGCGCCCAGGCGTCGAGCCAGCCGCCGTCGCGCACGAACGGGATCCTCGTGGCGTCGAGGATGCCCTTCGCTGCACTGCCCGCGCGGCGCGACGTGCCGTGCGGCGCGTGGCGCTGGCTCGAGTGCGTGTTCAGCGGATTGACCCTCGTGGCCGCCTACTTCCCGCTGAACCGGGCGAAGCTCCCGTACTGGGACTGGTTCCTGCGCGAGGCGGAAGCGCGCGCGTCGCGGCCGTGCGTGCTGATCGGCGACTTCAATACGGGCAAGCACTTCATCGACGAGGTCGGGGCGACCTTCGTGGGGCCAGAGTACCTGGGACGGCTCGAAGAGCTGGCCTACGCCGACGCCTGGCGGCGCCTCCATCCCGAGGCGCGGGAGTACACCTGGTTCAGCCACAGGGGAAACGGCTTCCGGCTCGACTACGCCTTCCTCAGCCCCGCGCTGGCCCCGCGCCTGCGTCGGGCCTGCCACTCGCAGCAGGAGCGGGAGGAGCGGGTCTCGGATCAAGCCGCGTTGCTGGTCGAGATAGACCGCCACTAGGGAGCGTGCCAAGGCCAGGCTTCTCGAGGGTCTCGGCGTCGAACTCGCCAGACGCCTCCTCACCAGGATCTGCGCCGTGCGCAGCCGAATGCAGGGACAGTTTCTCGGCCCGGACGAACGCAAGTCCTTTCAGGCAAACGATCCTGGTCTTTCAACTGCGAAAGTTGGGCCAGGATGACGCAGGGGGGTGTGCGGCCGCAACTGTGCACGCAAGAATTCGTTACGTCATCTGTGTGATCGGGGAATCAGGAGGCAACGCGCCTCCCGGAGGCTCGGACCCGCTAAACTCGGGCCAGGTTGGGCGTGGACCTTCTCTTCCCGAGAGCGACCCGCTACGTTGCCCCATCGGCCGAGGCCGGCGAGGAACCAGCGGTTGCTCATCCATAGCAGCGACTTCAACGGAGCAGGCGCGCTGTTCTCAAGTCGCTACGAGGCAGAGTGGCAGGAACTTGAGGCGGCCCTCCAAGCGATGCCCCTCTATGTGAAGGATTCGGGCCAAGAGGGCAAGCTCGGAGGGCTTGTGTTCGACCCCATCGCGGCGAACGCGTACCTCAAGAACGCCCTTGCTCCGAAAGGCTGGACCACGGACCCGCCCATCCCAGGCCCCTACGACCCCATGGGGCTCGGCGTCGATTTCGCGAAAGTCGGCATCGTCGGCGAGACGCAGTTCGCCCACTACGGGCTCCTCCTCAACAACATCCTCCGGTGCGAGTTCTTCTCTAAGGCGCGAGTCGCCCTTGCCGATCAGCCTGCGGATGTCCTCGTCGTCATCACCAAAGCCGCGATGTTTCCGGCTGCCAATAGCAGCCTCTACTACGAACAGGCCGCTGGCCAGTGTGGCCTTCTTGAGAAGGTGCAAGCGTTCGACATCCCGACGCGCTTGGTCGGTCTCTTCGCCCCGACCAAAGTTCTCGTGCCAGCTATTCACACGACATATGGCGGTCGCACCAGCCGTACCATCGGGCAGCAGACTCAGATTCGGTGCACCCTCTCGCCGGGCGCCAAAGCGCGGTGCAAACTCGACCGACATCCTTAGCTCCTCCCAGTCGCATCGAACAGCGTGGGGCCATCCATACTGGCCCGCCGTCGGCGGCCACTCTCCCTCGCAGGACCACAACCGCCGTTCACCATCGGATCGACAGGGACCTGCTGGCCTGTCCGCTTAGCCGCGAACGCCATCTCCTCGTAGCTGAGCCGCTGTTCAAGAGCTTCGAGATGATGTTCCTCGGGGTAAATCCTGGCGCGCCGCCTGTCGGTTGGGCTCTCCCCCACCTGCAGGTCGAAGCTATATCGGGCGACCGGCGTCCCCGTTCGTTCTGCGTAGTCACGCAGCGTCTTCAGATTTGGAAACCGGCCGCTCTTGTTGGGGACGCCCTTCAGGCGGCGCATGGCGACCTCGTGATACCTCGGCTCTGTTTCCGCGCCAAGGAAGTGGCGCCCGTGGTCCCGTGAAACCACGGCCACTGTTCCGGCTCCCATGAACGGGTCGAGGACGACGCCGCCTTCGGACGTCGTGCTCAGCACGATTCGAGCAACGAGGTCCTCGGGGAACTGGCACGGATGAATCGTCTGTTCCTCGTGGTTGTGCTTCACATTCCGGAAGAGCCAGATGTCTCCTGGGTTCTTGCCATCCGGGTGGCAAGTGAGCTGGCCCTTCTTCTCTCCACGCCAGGCCTTCTTGTTCTGGTACTTCTGGGGAACGCGAATCGCATCCAGGTTGAAGATGTAGTCGTTCGACTTTGAGAACCAGAGAATCGCCTCGTGTCGGCAGGAGAACTTGCGCGCCCCGTGAAGTCCGTGCTGGCGCACCCACATGATTCTGTTCCGTGGGATGAGGCCGAGTTCCTCCAGGATAGGGAAGAAGCGGACGTCAAGGGGGACCAGGACACCGCGGTCGGCGAAGGCTCCCACTTGCCAGAAGAGGGAGCCTGTGCTCTTCAGGACTCGCACGCATTCTCCGAGCACTCGCCCTTGTTCTTCGAGATAAGCCTCAAGTGCTCGCTTAGCCTCGTACTCCTTCCCGAGGTTGTAGGGCGGTGATGACACAACAAGGTCGACGCAGCCGTCTGGCAACTGGGCGAGCAACTCTGCGCAGTCGCCCAGGAAGATTCTGTCCAGGTGGGAAGAGGCCCATGCGTTAGCGGTCATGCTTGCCCTTGTTCCTCTTTGGCTTGTCGCGCGAGTGGATGCGTTGGAGGAAGGCCTCGAGGTCGTCGCGGACGTAGAGGCGGTAGCCGTTGATCGGGTGCCTCCTTGCCGCGAGCTTCCCCGAACGGTCCCAGTTGCGAAGCGTCGAGATGGAGACGCCGAGGCGGTCCGCAGCCTCGCCGACGGTGAGGTAGTCGCCCAGGGTTTCTGGTTCACGCCCCAAGACTAGCAAACCCTATCAAACCGTGTCAACCACATTCTCGGTCTCGCCATGTCCCAACCCTACGCAACGCTACCTAGCAAGTCACGAATAGTCTGCCGGGTCCCCTGCTTTCGTCCCCCGCCGGCTGGAATGGTCCGTCGCCGCGTCGATGAAGCGCGGACCGGACGACCTGCCTGGCTGGATTCACGGGGCGCGCAAGATGATGAACCCCATGGCCACCCTCCGGGACTGACAGAAGTCCGCGGTTCCCCAGTCCTTGCGCCTCTCGGCATCGTCCTCGGGCCAGAACCGGCCCCCGACTCGTGGTCGCGCCATCGTTGCCTCCTTTCGGCAAGGACGGGATCTCAGCGGGGCTGGTTACCCGCGACCAGATGGCGTTCACCGGACGTGTACCCTGCGTCAAGCTAGTTGGTGTCCCGTCCCGGGCCCATGGGATCGGGAAGGGGATTTCCCTTCAG
The DNA here is from genome assembly GCA_020723465.1 of Phycisphaera mikurensis. Classification (GTDB taxonomy): domain Bacteria; phylum Planctomycetota; class B15-G4; order B15-G4; family JADJEK01; genus JACQZJ01. The sequence continues at coordinate 964 of DYIW01000079.1, read as the reverse complement.
GAACCTGGGCCGTTCCCGCACGAAGGGCGCGCACCCACGAAAAGCTGGCGAGTCTAATTCCTGGAAGCGGTTCTTCGGGCGCTAGGACCTGAGTTCTGACCGGGTACACGGAAGGATCCAAGAACGGGATGGTGCAGCCCTTGGCCGCACCCGACCTGATCTCCACCACGAAGCCGTCCTCGGTGACCACCGCGCGCCTTCCCCGCAGCTGAGGAACCACATCCAGCGTCGTTGAAGCTCGCGTTGGAACCAGATCCAGCCCCGGATCAATACCCTTCAGCGCCAGATTCCCGCGGGTTTTCGCCGGCATCGACACGCGGACTATCGCGGTCATGTACAGTTCGCCCGTACCCGCGAGATCACCGCCCCCGACACCCGCGCGTGCTCCCCGAGCCATCAACCGCGATGTCGCCGGCGGAGACCAGGGCGGACTGGACCAGCGTGCGGCCCTCGTCTTCGGCCCGCCGGTAGTGCGGGGAAACCAGGCGGACCAGAACACTCTCGGCTTGGCAGGCGACCGTATTGAGCAGGTCGACCAGGTGCTTGCGCTCGACGCGGAGCTTGACGACCTCGCCGTATGCGAGCTGTTGCACACACGGAAACGTAGGAGGCCACGCTGGCGCGCATCTTCTCGAGATACGCCACATCCTGCATGGCGTCGCAGACACGGCGGGCGAGCGGCGCCACGGCGATGCGAAAGGGCGGCGGTCGACGGCGGAGTCCCACAGGGTCTTGCCTAAAGAGGAGTTACGCCGTTGCTCGCGGGGCGGGCGAGGGGACCGGCTGACCGGGCAGAGAAGGCGCTACGTCAGGAGGTCTGGATTCGTCGGCAACTGCGGCACTTTGGCCAGGCAGAGAGTAGGAGGGAACACCTCTGAACGCGCCGTGCTCGCTCGGGAACCCCGAAACCTAGTGGTGTGAGTCACGCAGTTGCCACATTATTCAATGCAAGGCGAGCCCGCCC
>DYIW01000078.1 GCA_020723465.1 Phycisphaera mikurensis | reverse complement strand
CTGCCCGCCTGGCCGAAGGTCTGGTCCGAGAGGAGCGGCGCGCCCATGGGCTCGTTCTTGCCCGCGGGCAGGGCGCGGATCTCGAGCCACTGGCGGCCGTCCAGCGCCTCGCGCACGACCATGACCTCGTCCTTGTCGTCGCCGTTCGCGTCGATCGGGCCGAGGGCCACGATGCGGCCGTCGCCCGCGGCGCTGCCGAGATCGGCGCCTGGGGACTTGGCCAGCACGCCGCCCGTGTTTCCTCCCACCACTGTCGGCCAGCCGTAGACGCGCAGCTCCAGGCGCCGGTCCGCCTTCTTCTTGTGCTCACGCACCACGACCAGCTCCTCGAGGCCGGCGCCGTCCCACTGGGCCGCGAACACGTGGCGCACGGGCTTCTTCCCGCCCGCCTTCTCGAACTTGTGATCGCTGGCGTCGAACGTGCCATAGATCTTCCCCGCCTCGGTCGAAGGTCGATGGACGTCCACCCAGAGTTGCTTCTGCGGCTTGTCCGGATCGATGCGGATCAGGACCACGTCATCCGGGACTGCACCCGCGAGCAGGAGCGGCAGCAGCACGAACGAAGCGATCACAAGGGCCTCCAGCCTGGAACGAGGACCTGAACAACACTAGCAAAAATCGGGCCGGCAATCAAGCACAAGTATCGGCCATTTCCGCGCTTCCGCGCGCCGGACCGTCACCGGAACGTAGCGGTGCAGCTCGATCGGGTAACACGATTCTACCCTGATCCGGAGGCATGCCGCTGCTCCCCGGCGGCCGCGGGCCGCACATTCCCGAGGATCCATCCCGTCGATCGCACCGCTGATTCCCGCGGAGCGCGTGCGCTTGGAATGCGCTCAGGAGACCGCCGACGTTCGAACCCTACGCCACCCACAAGCTCAGGAGGGTCCCATGCTCCGCCACCGCACCTTCGTGCTCGCCGCGTTCGCCGCCGCGCTCTTCTCGCCCTCGCCGGCCGGACGTGCGGCCGCCCAGTCCCCTCCGGATGGCCTGACCGCGGCCGGCTGGTCGAGCATTCGCGCTGCGTACCAGGCGGGCCGGCACGCGGCCTTCGCCGTGGAAGGAGGCTGGCAGGCACGAAACCCCGGACAGCAGTGGCTCACGCGCTTCGACGGCCGGGGCTTCGAGATCGCGCCGGACAGCCAGGGCTGGACCTTCGGGCTCGACCTCGTGCGCTTCGGCGCCGCGGGCCAGGAAGCCGCTGTGACCCTGCCCCACGCGGCGCACGCCGAGGGAGCGCGCGTCGCCTACGACTGGGACGAGGCGCTCACCGAGTGGTACGTCAACGACGCGCGCGGACTCGAGCACGGCTACACGGTGCACGCGCGGCCGGCGGGGCCGGCCGGCCACCTGGCCTTCGACCTCGCGCTGCGCGGCGGTCTCGATCCCGCCATCTCGGAAAACGGCCGCGACGTGATCCTGACCGAGGCTGGCGGCGCGGCCGTGCTCACCTACACCGGACTCGCGGTCCTCGACGCGGACGGACGGCCGCTCGCGGCGGGCTTCACGCGCACCGAGCGCGGCCTCCGCCTCACGATCGACGACTCGGGCGCGCGCTACCCGCTGACCATCGACCCTTTCGCGCAGCAGGCCTACCTGAAGGCATCGAACACCGGGGCCGCGGACGGCTTCGGCACCTCAGTGTCCATCTCCGGCGACACGGTGGTCGTCGCCGCGCCCTGGGAAGACAGCGCCGCCACGGGTGCGAACGGGAACCAGGCCGACAACAGCGCCAGCGACTCCGGCGCGGTCTACGTGTTCGTGCGCTCCGGCACGACCTGGAGCCAGCAGGCCTACCTCAAGGCATCGAACACCGGAGCGACGGACCGATTCGGCTACTCGGTGGCAATCGCCGACAACACGATCGTGGTCGGGGCCTACGACGAGGACAGCGCCGCCACGGGCGTGAACGGCAACCAGAGCGACAACAGCGCGGTGATGTCCGGCGCGGCCTACGTGTTCGTGCGCAGCGGTTCGACCTGGAGCCAGCAGGCCTACCTCAAGGCCTCGAACACCGGGGCGGGCGACTCCTTCGGCTGGTCCGTGTCCGTCTCCGACAACACGGCGGTGGTCGGCGCCTACTACGAGGACAGCGCCGCCACGGGCGTGAACGGCAACCAGGCCGACAACAGCGTGCAGGACGCGGGCGCGGTCTACGTGTTCACGCGCAGCGGCACGACCTGGAGCCAGCAGGCCTACCTCAAGGCATCGAACACCGAGAAGGCGGACTGGTTCGGCTGTTCGGTCGACGTGTCCGGCAACACGGTCGTGGTCGGAGCCTACTCGGAGGACAGCGCCGCCACGGGCGTGAACGGCAATCAGGCCGACAACAGCGCGGCCTGGGCCGGGGCGGCGTACGTCTTCACGCGCGGCGGCACGGCCTGGAGCCAGCAGGCCTACCTCAAGGCCTCGAACACCGGAGGAGGCGACGAGTTCGGCTGGGCGGTGGCGATCTCCGGCGAGACCGTGGTCGTGTCGTCGTATGGCGAGGACAGCGCCGCCACGGGCGTGAACGGCAACCAGGCCGACAACAGCGCCAGCACGGCCGGCGCGGCCTACGTGTTCACGCGCAGCGGCACGGCCTGGAGCCAGCAGGCCTACCTCAAGGCCTCGAACACCGAGACCGGAGACTGCTTCGGCAACGCGGTGTCGATCTACGGCGACACGATCGCCGTGGGGGCATTCAACGAGGACAGCGCGGCCACGGGCGTGAACGGCAATCAGGCCGACAACAACGCCAGCGCCGCGGGCGCGGCCTACGTGTTCACGCGCAGTGGCACGACCTGGAGCCAACAGGCCTACCTCAAGGCCTCGAACACCGAGGCGAGCGACAGCTTCGGCTTCTCGGTGGCGGTGTCCGGCAGCACGGTCGTGGCCGGCGCGCGTTACGAGGACAGCGCGGCTACGGGCGTGAACGGCAACCAGGCCGACAACAGCGCCGGCACCGCGGGCGCCGCCTACGTCTTCGACCTGTGCTCCACGACGGCGGCCGCGACGAGCTACGGATCGGGCAAGCCGGGAAGTTGGGGCGTGCCGGTGCTCTCCTCGACCAAGCTGCCGAAGATCGGCACGACCTCGGACCTGACCATCAGCAACGGCCTGGCCGGCGCAGCGCCCGTGCTGCTCCTCGCCGGCTTCGCGCCGGCCGCGCTGCCGTTCGACGAGGGCACGCTCCTCGTGACTCCCGCCTTCATCGTGGCGCTGCCGCCGCTCGGCGCGGGCGGATCGCTCGCGCTGCCCGTCCCGATCACGGCCTGGGCGTGCGGCCTGCACGTCTACTTCCAGGCGATGTTCTTCGACCCCGGCGCCGCGGGGTACTACCAGTCGGCGCAGACCAACGGCCTGGACTGGACGGTCGGGGGGTAGCGCGTCCGCCCAGGCGCATAGAATGCGCGGATGATCCCGCTCCTCACGGCCGCGGCCGTCGCCCTCGGCCTCTTCTTCGACGCCGGCTTCCCCGGCTGGGGCCACTGGGTCGCGGACGCGGTCGTGGTCGCCTGCTTCCTCGCCGCCTATCGCCTGGCCACGGCGGCCGAGCGCTTCAACCTCCTCGCCTGCGTGGTCATCGCCACCGCCGGCGAGAGCTTCCTGTGCTTCGTCTGGGGCCTCTACGAGTACCGCTACGGCAACCTGCCGGTGTTCGTGCCCTTCGGCCATGCCCTGATCTTCCTGAGCGGCTGCCGCCTGGCGCGCCTCGTTCCGGGCTGGACCTGGAAGCTGGTCGCCGCGGCCGCGGCTCCCGCGGTGGTTCTCTTGGCGCTCACGGGCAAGGACACCAGCGGACCGCTGTGGTTCGCCGTGTTCCTCGCCTGCCTGCTGCCGCGGAGGACGCGCAACCTCTACGGCGTGATGCTCGCCCTGGCCTACTGCGCGGAACTCTCCGGCACGGCGGTCGGCTCCTGGTGGTGGTTCGAAGGCGTGCCCTGGCTCTCCCTCGCGCAGGGGAACCCCCCGCTCTGCGCGGGCGTGTTCTACTGCATCCTCGATCTGCTCGTGCTGGCCAGCGGGAAGCTCAAGCGCGTGCGCGCGCCGAGCGCCGCGCCGGTGCTCAGGCCTTGAGCAGGTCCCGCGCCTCCTCCTCGGCCGCGAGGAAGCGCTTGGTGTAGGACGGATCGACCTGGCGGCAAGCCGCGGTCGTGCGCTCGACGATCGCCGCGTAGTCCGGGTCCTCGGTCCGGGCGAAGAACTCGCCGCCCAGGATGACCAGCCGCAGCAGGTGACGAAACACCACGACCTCCTCTTTCTCCACCGAGCGCGAGGCGATGAACGAGTAGAAGTCGCCGCTCGCGTCGAACACGCCGCCGGCGAGCCACTTCGGCTGGACGTAGGTGTCCTCCGGCACCTTGAGCCCGGCCTCGAAGGCGATCTTCAACATCTCCGGGAAGGCCGGCGGCTTCTCCTCCTCCTCCTTCCACGGATCGAAGCGGTCCTCGTCCTCCGCCTCGCCCTCCTTCCCGGGCGCCGCCGGCTTCGCCAGCGTCACGCCCAGCGCGATCAGGTGCGGCTCGAGGACGTTCTTCTGCAGCGGGCCTGCTTCCCACGGCGGCAGGCCGGCGGAGCGCACCACGCGCGGCGGTGCGGGCAGGGTCGACTCCAGGGCGAAGAGCTTCTCGTCGAAGCTCGAGGGCACGAGCTCCCGCGCCAGCCAGGCGCCAAAGAGCGGGTCGATGGAGCGGAAGCAGAGAAGGTGCGCGATGCTCTCGCGCACGCTGACGCGGTCGCCGGCGGCGGAGCGCTCGAGGTAGCCGAGCGCCTCGAGGTTGCCGAGCATGGCCTCGAGCTGGTCGACGAAGCGCTTGATGCGCTCCTCGCTGTTGAAGCGCCGCCGCAGGAAGCCGCGCACGGCCTCCAGGTCGGGCAGGCGGTTCAGCAGGAAGACCAGCACCTGGTAGGGGATCATGGCCGCGCTGAACAGCTTGGCCGGCCCCGCCTTCACCAGGTTCCTGAACTGCCCGTCGGTCCAGTACTGCTCGGTCGAGCGCCGCGTGGGGCGCTTCCTCTCGAGCTGCTTGCGCGCGCGCAGGATGCCGGGGTCCTTGGAGCGCGGGTCGAGCTGCTCGACCTTCGCCTTCCACCTGTTGATCTTGACGTCGTCCTCGTGCGCCAGGCAGAAGACGTGGCCGACCGTGTCGAACTGCGGGCGGCCGGCGCGGCCGAACATCTGATGCGCGGCCGAGGGCGTCACCATCTTCTTGTCGCCGAACGGCCCCTTGAGCAGGGTGCTCATCACCACCGAGCGCGCCGGCAGGTTGATGCCCGCGGCGAGCGTCTCGGTGCAGATGACGAACGGCACCAGCTTCCTGAGGAACAGATCCTCGACCAGCTCCTTGTAGCGCGGCAGCACGCCGGCGTGATGCACGCCCACGCCGCGGATAAGCATGGCCTTGAGCTTGGGGCCGGCGCCGCGCGTGAAGTCGTGCCCCTCCAGGATCTCCTCGATCGCGGCGCGCGCGGCGCCGCCGATGAGCGGCAGCCCCTTCAGCCGCTCGGCCACCTCCCAGCACTCGTCGCGCATGAAGCAGAAGACCAGCGCCGGCACGCGGCACTGGGCGTCGTCGTCCGAGACCATGGCCGGGAGCTGCTCGGCGAGCAGCTTGTCCTCGACCCAGTGGAACTCGAGCGGCACGCGGCGCTCGTCAGAGCGCGCCAGGCGCAGGGTGCGGCCGTGCTTCTCCCTGAGCCAGTTCACGAACTCGATCGGATTGCCGACCGTGGCCGAGAGCAGCATCAGGCGCACGCTCTTCGGCAGGAGCACGAGCGACAGCTCCCACACCGCGCCGCGCTCGAGGTCGTTGAAGTAGTGGAACTCGTCCATGACCACGGCGGAGAGGCCTGCAGAACGCTCGTCCTGGGCGAGCAGGTGGTTGAGCAGGATCTCCGCCACCACCACCTTGACCGGCGCGTCCGCGTTCACGCGGCGATTGCCGGTGATCAGGCCGATGTCCTCGCGCGCGAAGCCCCACTCCTCGGCGCGGTCCTGGAACTCGCGGAACTTCTGGTCGGTGAGGGCGATGAGCGGCGTGGTGTAGTACAGCCGCGTGCCGGAATGGAGCGCCTCGAAGATCGCCGCCTCGGCGATCAGCGTCTTGCCCATCCCGGTCGGAGCGGTGACGAGGAGGCCCCCTTCCGCCTCGAACCAGGCGAGCAGCGCGTCCTCCTGGAAGCGGTAGAGCTCGAAGGGGACGGAATCGAGGAAGCGGGCGCAGATCTCCTGGCGGTCCATCGACCGCCAACATAGGGATTGGCCGCCGCCGCCGCGCCGCTTCCTACTCCTTGTCGGCCACGAGCTTCTCCAGAAGCTCTTCGACGCGGCGCAGCCGCTCGTTCAGGTCGGCCAAGTCCGCCTGCTCGTCCTTGTCGGCTGCCTGGGCCGCGCCGTTCTGCTCCTCCTTCTTCTGCTTCAACGCGTCGACGGCGCTGATTCGGAAGGTGCCGTCCGTGTCCGTCTGCACGCTGTACGGTCCGAGGAGGTACTCCTTCGTGGCCGCCTCCAGCCACCGGTGCCGCACGTCGCCCTGGAGCGCGCCGCCCGGGTACATCAGCGGCCAGAACTGGTCCCCCAGGGTATACACGGCAAACCGGTTGTCCTCGGCCACGGCCACTTCCTCGACCTCGATCGGCACGTCGCGCGTCGTGCCGCCGCGGCGCACGGTGAGCGTGATCGTGTCGCCGGCCTTCTTCCTGGCGAGCTGCTTCTTCAGGTCCTCGGAGCCCGCCGGGCCCGCGCCGTCGATGGCCGTCACCACGTCGAAGCGCCTGAGGCCGGCCCGCGCCGCGGGCTGGTCCTCGACCACCTCCGAGATGAGCACGGTCTCGTCCGCAGCCACGTCGAGCTGCGCGGCGAGCGCCTCGGACACGGGCGCCATGTTGACGCCGATGGTGGCCCTCTTCCGCTGCACGGGCGGCAGGGTCAGGGTCGCGCCCTTCGGCATGACCACGCGGCCGTCCTCGGTCAGCTCGATCTCGAAGAGCACGCGGCCCTCCTCGTCGAGCACGCGCAGCGCGCGCGCGTCGCGCTCGAGGCGCTCGCCGGCGATCGGCGTCTGGTCGCGCTGGACGGTCACGTTGCCGTCCGCGTCGGTCACGATGGTGTAGCGGCCGTGCGCCGTCTGGCCGTACCAGCCAAGCAGCCCCTCGCCCTGGGCCTGCGCCAGGGCGAGCTCCGGCAGCATGGCGAAGAGCGCCGTCAGGCACGACGCGCACAGGAGCTTTCCGTTCATCTCACAGGCCTTTCGCTTGTCAGCAGGTAACTGGTCTCACAGGGATTCGCTCAAGGGGAGGCCGGCGAGGCCGAGCGGAACGGCCGAGGGCCGGCCGTGCTCGTCCTCGACGAGCATGCGCAGCTCGCTCTCGGGCCCGGCCTCGAGGAACCTGCGCAGCACGATGACCTCGAGGTCGGACGTGCCCGCGGCCGGGCGGAAGCCGACCACCATCGACGGCAGCACGCCGACGACGCGCGCCGGGTCGATGGCCGGGAACGTGCTGCTGTCGACCGTGACCAGGCCGGGCGGGGATGTGTCCGGTGCGACCGGCGGCGCGTCCAGCTCCTGCCCGCGCGAGCCCGGTTCGAGCGTCACGCCCGCCCAGGCGATCCCGAGCAGGAGCGCCGCGGCCCAGCCGGCCCATGGCGCGAGGCGAAGGAGGGAAGGCCGCCTGGAGGCGCACGGCTCGCGCTCGGCCCGGGCGCCGACGGCGCGCAGCGCCCTCCGCAGGGCGGAGTCGAGGCACAAGGACCGTCCCAAGTCCCGCCACACGGCTGGATCGGCCGCGGCCAGCATTTCCAGCCGCTCCCAGTCGGCCGCGCCGCACGATCCGTCGATCGCGCGGCTGATGAGCCCTTCGCGTTCCTCGTCGTTCATACGCTTCGTTCTCCGCTGGGTAGACGCGGCTCGCCCGCCCGGCTCAGGCGGCGCTCCGCGGCCTCGCGCAGCGCCTTGCGCGCGCGCGCGATGCGCGTCTCCACGGTCGTCTCCGGCAGGCCCAGGGCCTCTGCGATGTCTCTCTGGCTCATTCCGTCCAGGCAGCGCAGGAAGAGCGGTTCGCGGTACTCCGGCGCCAGGGCGAGCGCCAGGCAGAGCACGTGGCGCGCCTCCTCCTGCAGCTCCAGGCGCTCCAGGTCGGACGCCGCGGCGGCCAGGCCGTCCAGTTCCTCGGGCGCGGTGCTCTGCGCGGGCGCGGCCGCGGCCCGGCGCGCGGCGCCGCGCGCCACGTTCACCGCGATCGCGCGCAGCCACGGCATCAGCCGCTCCGGTTCGCGCAGGTCGCCGAGGCGGCGCGTCACGATCAGCGCCACTTCCTGCAGCAGGTCGTCGAGGTCCGCGCCGCGCGGGCGATGGGCGAGCAGCACGGCGCTGAGCCAGCGCCTGTGCGTGCGCCAGATCTCGCCGGCGCGCTCTTCCTCGAACGAAGACCTCGGCGCCATCATGGATCCAGATGCGGCAGGCGCAGCGTTCCGGCGCGCTTTCCGCGAAAACCCGCGTGGGCGCGCGTCGCGCCGGCGCTCACTCCCCGAGCTGCTCCTGCTGCAGGCGCCGCGCCTCGCGCGCGCTGGCGCGGTCCGAGTGGCAGGAGGGTTTGTCGCCCCCGCCCTCGCTCATGGCCGCGCGCGCCTTGCCCGCGAGCCGCCGCGCGCCGCCCGGATCGAATCCCGGCGCCTTGCCCGAGGCGAACTCCACGATCTCCTTGCTGATGCGCACCGCGCACCAGTCGTGGCCGCACATGGCGCAGAAGTCGGTGTCGACGTCCAGGTCCTCGTCGTGGTAGGCGCGCGCGACCTCGGGATCGAAGGCGAGCGCCACGTGCTTCTCCCAGTTCAAGGCGGCGCGCGCCTTGGTCAGCTCGTCGTCGCGGTCGCGCGTACCCGGGATGCCGAGCGCCACGTCCGCGGCGTGCGCGGCGATGCGGTAGGCGATGCACCCCTGCTTGACGTCGTCCTTCTTGGGCAGGCCGAGGTGCTCCTTCGGCGTCACGTAGCAGAGCATGGCCGCGCCGTGGTAGGCGGCGGCGGTGGCGCCGATGCACGAAGTGATGTGGTCGTAGCCGGGGAACATGTCCGTGACCAGCGGCCCCAGCACGTAGAAGGGCGCGCCGTGGCAGAGGCGGCGCTGCAGCTTCATGTTGAACTCGATCTGGTCGAAGGGGATGTGCCCCGGTCCCTCGATGATCACCTGCACGCCCTTCATCCAGGCGCGCTCGCACAGCTCGCCCAGGGTACGGAGCTCGGCGAGCTGGGCAGCGTCGGTCGCGTCGCCGAGTCCCCCCGGACGCAGGCCGTCGCCGATGGACACGGCCACGTCGTAGGCGCGCAGGATGTCGCAGATGTCGTCCCAGGCCTCGTACATGGGGTTCTGCCGGCCGTGGTGGAGCATCCACTTGGCGAGCAGCGATCCGCCGCGCGAGACGATGCCGATGAGCCGGTGCTTCACCAGTTCGAGGTGCTCGCGCAGGATCCCGGCGTGGATGGTGAAGTAGTCCACGCCCTGGCGCGCCTGGTGCTCGAGGCTGTCCAGGATGAGGCGCGGGGTGAGGTCCTCGATCGTGCGTCCGACGATCATCGAGTAGATGGGCACGGTGCCGATCGGCACGCGCGCGCTTCGCACGATGGCCCCGCGGCACGCGTCCAGGTCGCCGCCCGTGGACAGGTCCATCACCGTGTCCGCGCCCCAACGCTCGGCCCACTTGAGCTTCTCCACCTCTTCCGCGGTGCTCGAGGAGATCGGCGAGGCGCCCATGTTGGCGTTGATCTTGGTGGTCGCGGCGCGGCCGATGCACATGGGGTCGAGCTGCCAGCCGAGGTGGACGCGGTTCGCCGGGATGACCATGCGCCCGGCCGCGACCTCGGCCCGCACCTGCTCGGCGCTGAGGTGCGGCTCGCGCTCGGCCACGCGCCGCATCTCGGGAGTGACGATGCCGAGCCGCGCCTGCTCGAGCTGCGTCACGGCCGCGCCCGCCGGCCGCGGCGCCGGGTTGAAGTCCCAGGCGGTCTTGCCGGAAGGCAAAGGCATGCCCGGAGTGTCGGGCGACGAGAACGCCAGCGGGCCGCCGATGTCCGGGCGGAGCGCGAAGGAGGGCGGCGCGGTGCCTGCCTGGGCGCTGGAAGGGTTCTTCGCCCCGTGGAGGGGCAGGTCGTTGTCGTGGTTTCTGACGACCATGGGCGAATCCTCCTGGCTAGGCGGATCACCCGGCACGGAAAGACGGAAGATCGCTTCCCTACGCCGGTACGAACCGGATCAGGTTCAACGGGTGCGTCTCAGCCGCCATCCACTTCGACGGAAGGCTGCGCCCCGAGCGAGAAACGGTCATTCTAGCGCGGGCAGGGGCGGGGCGCACGGCCTGAGCGGGGCGGCTCTCGGGGAAAAGGCCGGTGACGTTTGCCCGCGCCGCGACAATACGGGGACATGGGCGAGCCCCTCGAGATCCTGTTCGTGCGCTTTCGGGACCAGGGCGACGCCGCCGCCCTGGCGGAGGTGTTCGACCGGACCGCCCCGGCCCTGCTCAAGGTGGCGATGCACCTGGTTCCGGACGGCGCCACCGCCGAGGACCTGCTGCAGGCCACGTTCGTCACCGCGATGGAACGGGAGCGCCGGTACCGGGCCGGCCGGCCGCTCATGCCCTGGTTGATCGGCATCCTCCTCAAGAAGGCGAAGAACAGCGCGCGCAAGAGCCGGCCCGTGCCGGGCCTGTCCGGACAGGATCCTGACGCCTCGCCCGGTCCCCTGGCGCGCGCCGCGGAGGCGGAGACGCGGGAAGCGCTCGCCGCAGCGCTCGCGGACCTGCCGGCGCCCTACCGAGAGGTGCTGATCGCTCGCCTCGAGCAGGGAAAGGGAGGCCGGGAGATCGCGCTCGAGCTGGACAGGGCGCCCGGCACGGTGCGCATGCAGATCCACCGCGGCCTGTCCATGCTGAGGAAGATGCTGCCCCGCGGCCTGTGCGTGGCGCTCGGACTGCTCGCGGTCGAGGGACGCGGGCTCGCCGCCGTGAGGAGGGCCGTGCTCGCGCGCGGCGCGGAGCTGTGCGCCCTGGGCGCCGCGGCCAAGGGCGCGATCGCGATCGGAGGACTGGTCATGAGCAAGAAACTCGTCTCGCTGGCCGTGCTCGCCCTCCTCTTGGGAAGCGGCGCCGTGTGGACCGGTCTCGTCCGCGGCCCGGGCAGAGAGAGGAACCCGTCGCCAAGCACGGGTCCCGTGCTCGGTCCGGCAGCGGATCCGTCACCGACGGCCCAGGAGGCGGAACCTCTCCGAACGCCCGCCGCGCGAGGGCTCGCCGTTGGGCTGCTCCAGCCCGTGCCGGACGAACGCCCCGCCGGCGACACCGTCCTCACCGGCCGGGTGCTGTCCGCGGAACGGAGGCTTCCCATTCCCGGGGCCTGGGTGGCAGTGCGGCCTCACCGCTGGTGGGACAGCTTCCAGTGGACGGCGACGACCGGAGAGGACGGGAGGTTCCGCTTCGAGCGGATCGACCTGATGGACTATCCGGACCTCTGGGTGCGCGCGGACGGTTTCGCGGAGAAGGTCATCTCGTGCACCCAGGAAACGCGCCGATCCGAGGAGAAGCGCGAGGAGTTCACGGCCGGCGATATCCTGCTGGATCAGGGGGAGTGCATCGAGGGCATGGTGCTCGACGACGCCGGCGCGGTCGTGGAGGGGGCGTCCATCCTGCTTGTGAGCACGGACACCTCCAACCTGTTCCGGCCGGCGCTCGGCGCCCCCGAAGGCCGCTCGGACGAGCAAGGCCGTTTCGTGCTTCCTCATGTACCGTCGCAGCAGAGCTCGCGGGCGATGGACTGTTGGGTCTTCGCTGTGGCCGACTCAGGCGTCGGCGCCAAGAAGCTCCGGATCGTCCGTGGGATGCAGCTGCTGCGCGACGTCGTCGTGCGCCTGGCTCCATCGTGCCGCGTCAAGGTGCGGGTCACCAGAGAGGACGGAGCGCCGGTTGCCGGAGCGACCGTCGCCGCGGAGCCGCGCTTCGAGCCCCTTTTTGGCGTCAAGTGGCAGTCCGACGGACAGGGGCGCTGGCAGGGGCCGCAGCCGGACCACAACCTCTACTTCGGGGAGCACGAACCTCTGCTCCGCCTCTTCCGCGCCGTGAGCGGTGAGGATGGAGTCGCGGAACTCGCCCACCTGCCGGCGCCGCCCTCGAGGCTCGACCAGCCTGAGGCCGGACCGTACGACCTGGTGATCCGCGCTGAGGGCTGCGAACCGGCGTTCCTCGACGACCAGCGCTTCCTCCCCGGTTCGACGAGCGTCTGTCTCGTCAGCCTGCGGCCGCTCCGCCCGCGATCCATCGCTGGTGTCCTCCTGGCCGCGGACGGCAGGCCGGCGCCGCAATGCACGGTGCATCTCCAGCGAAGGCTGCGCGCACGCTCGGAGAGCTACCCGACAGCTCAAACCGACAAAGACGGTACGTTCCGCTTCGACGGCCTCTCACCCGAGGGATCCTACGAGGTCTGGACATCCCAGTTCGGCCGCGACGACTTCGCCAGCGCATCTGTCGAGTGGTCGGATGACCAAGACACGGCCGAGGTCTTGCTCCGCATCTCCAGCGAGCCGATGCACCCGATCAGCGGCCGCCTCATCGACCAGTTCGGCGCGCCCGTGCCGTTCGTCTTCCTGCAGGTGACCACGGGAGACTCGGGCGACCGGGACAGCTACTGGCCGACGGACGCCGAGGGCTTCTTCACCATCCCCAGTCCGATCGCCGGCGCACAGGCTCTCACTGCCGACCTCTGGCCGCCGAGTGCCTGGGCCGACACCGCTCCGCGCTGGACGGTCCACGGCGATACAAGCGACCTGGTGCTGGTAGTCGAACGGCGCCCCGCCGGCCTTCACTCCGTGATCGTGGACGTGGTCGACGCGGTCGACGACTCGCCGCTCGTGCCACTCTCAGCCTCGGCCTTCCCGGTGCCACGGGTCGAGGGTAGGGGCACGTCCGCGCGCACGTCCGTCGCACTCGGGCGCGTCGAGGTCGATCAGCTCGAGCCGGGCGACTGGCGCCTGGTCGTCGACGTGGCCAAGCGCGGTGAGCACGAGTTGAGGTTCACCGTGGCTGCTGGGGACCTCAGCCTGTGGCGGCGCCTCGAGATCCCGCGCACGGGGGAGGTCCTGGGACGACTCGTCTTTCGCGGCCCCGCGCCTCCCAATCCCGTCCCGCTGGAAGTCCGACCGAAGGAGCGGCGCCACGGGCTCCCTCTGCAGCTTGATGGCACGCCGTTCCCAGAAGCTCCGGGCGTTGCTTCAGTGAGCAGCGACGGCCGGTTCCGCATCGGCGAGCTGGTTCCTGGCCCCGTGACCTTGTGCGTGTCGCGGGACTACGTGAAGGGGGAAGTCGACGTGACCGTGCTGCCTGGCCGGGTGGTCGAGGTGGAGCTTCCCTGCTCCTTCTGCGGACGGCTGGTGACGGACGGATTCCGCACCCTGCCAGCGGGATCAGGCGCGCTGTTCCTCGCCGGCGCTGACGGCGTTTTCCACTTCGACAGCCGCATCGATCGGTGCGAGGCGGACGGGTCGGAGATGAGGACCCTGGTCCTCCCAGGCGAGGGCCGCTGGCGTTTCGCCTTCATCGAAGGACAGACCGAGCGACCTCCGGAAGAGTGGCCGGTGCTCGCCGAGGGGAGCTACGCGGTCAGAGCAGGAGAGCAGGTGAGCCTTCCAGTGGGTCGAGGTCCCTGACGATCGGTGATCTGAGTCCCTGGCGCGGTCAGGATTCGTCTTGACAGTATGGCAAAATGCCATCATCATCTGACGAATCATGACAACCTACCTTCCCCGCGAGATTGCTTCCTCCCTCGCGGAGGCGCTGCGCACCCTACCAGTCGTTGCCGTAACTGGCCTACGACAAACGGGTAAGACCACGCTCCTTCGCGAGGACCCGTCGCTGGCGAACCGGCGCTATGTGACGCTCGACGACTTCGCGTCGCTCGAAGCCGCACGCCAGAACCCCGATGCGCTGCTCCGGGGGGCGGAGCCTGTGACCATCGACGAGGCGCAACGCTGCCCGGACCTGTTTCTCGCGCTCAAGCGGGCTGTGGACGAAGATCGCAGGCCCGGGCGCTTCCTCATCAGCGGCTCGGCGAACTTCGCGCTCCTGCAAGGCCTGACCGAATCCCTGGCTGGCCGCGCCCTCTACCTTCCTCTGCGGCCCTTCTCGCGTCGCGAACGGAGCGGCGCGATCGACGAGCTGCCCTTTCTGGTGCGCTTCTGGAATCGCCCGGAGGTCGGTCCCGACACCACCAAGAAGGCGCTGCCTCTCGCGAACGAAGAGGTGCTCCGCGGCGGCATGCCGCCGGTCGCTCTCGCGCAGGTCGAGAGACCGGACCTGTGGTTCCTCGGCTACGAGCAGACCTACCTCGAGCGCGACGTGCGCGCCCTGGCCCGCGTCGGCGACCTCGTGACCTTCCGCAACTTCCTGAAGCTGGCGTGCCTCCGCACCGGCCAAGTCCTCAACGCGAGCCAGCTCGCGCGGGACGCGGGGCTGAGCGCGGCCAGCGCGGCGCGCTACCTCGGCCTGCTCGAGGCGTCGTTCGTGATCCGGCGCGTGCCTCCCTTCCTGGCCAGCCGCACCACGCGGCTCATCAAGTCGCCGAAGCTCTACGTGAGCGACAGCGGACTCGCCGGCCACATGATCGGTGCGCGGGATGAAGCATCGAGGGACGACCCGCTCGCAGGCGCGTTGCTCGAGACCTACGTGGCTGAGAACCTGTCCTCGATCCTGGACGCGCACCTGCCGGCCGCGGAGCTGGCCTTCTGGAACGTCCAGGGCCGGCACGAGGTCGACTTCGTGATCGCGCTGGGCCGAGAGTGTCTGGCCATCGAGGTGAAGGCGGCCAGCCGCTTCGAGGAGCGGCATCTCGCCGGGCTGCGCGCGTTCAAGAGAAGCGTGCCGGCGGCACGCGCCTGCGTCCTCGCCTACAACGGAACGGAGGCGGCCGATCTGGGAGGCGGGCTCTTCGCCGTTCCCCTGGGGCTGCTCCTGTCCTGACGTTTCGACGCACCTCGGGCAAGCGGGTGCCCGCGACGGCGCGTCCGGCGCGCTACAGGACTCCGGCGAGGAGCATGACCAACACGGCAATGTATTCGAGAACGTAGAAGAGCAGCAGAACACAGAGGACCAGCGCGGCAGCGCCGCGCCGCCTGCTCACCCAGAGAGCCGGTCTGGCGCCGAGGATCCAGGCAACGGCAATGGCGCCCGCGAACCCGAGAGCAGGAGGGCCGTGTCCGGCCGGTTCGTGCGGCCAGCGCACGGCTTCCGGGCTCTTGTCGAGGAGCAGCGGCAGGCACAGGCCGCCGACGAGCAGGGAAGCAAACAGAACGTCTCCGCGGGGACCAGCTCGCCGAGGGACCGTGCCAGGGGCCGCGCGCGTGCCAAGCGAGACCTCGGATTCGGGTTCGCCGAAGACCGCGCCCTCGAGGGCCTGATGCTGGCGGAAGCTTTGCGCCACGCTCGCCGCCTCGCTGGCGCGCGCGCAAGGAACCAGCAACGTATGCAGCGGATCCGGAATCCCCGAGAAGGGGCCGATCGCCTCCACTCCCACCGAGCCACGCCCCGTGGGAATCTCCTCGGATCGCAGCAGTCCTTCCAGGAAGCGGATCTCCGCCTCGTTGCGGGAGGAGGCGATGACCTCCAGCTCGCCGGCCGCGTCCAGAGGATCCCGTTGGGGCGGCTCCGGCACCCGTGCCGGAAGCGGCTCGTCGGCGAGCGGCCCGCCGCACTCGGAACACGCCGCGACCCTCTGTTCGAACTCCTGTTCGCAAGCCTTGCAGTGGCGTGTCACGGCGCTCCTCCACCAGCAGAGCCAGCGCCCTGATTCTACCCACGGGAGCACCCCTGATTCTCCCCGGCTCTCACCCCGCGCGCGAACCCTGCGCCATGAGCCGCAGCAGACTTTCCTGGCTGGCCTGCTGCCGCGACAGCTCGCCGGCGAGCCGGCCCTCGCGCATGACCAGGATGCGGGTCGAGAGGTGCAGGAGCTCGGGCAGCTCCGAGGAGATGAGCAGGATGCCGACGCCGCGCTGCGCCAGGCGATCGAGCAGGCCGTGGATGGCGGCCTTGGCCCCCACGTCCACGCCGCGCGTGGGCTCGTCGGCGATGAGCACGCGCGAGTCGCGCGCCAGCCACTTGGCGAGCACCACCTTCTGCTGGTTGCCGCCGGATAGGCCAGCCACGGGCGCGTCGAGGGACGGCGTGCGCACGTCCAGCTCGCGGAAGGAGCGCTCGGCCTCGCGCCGCTCCAGCGCGCGGCGCACCAGGCCAAAGCGGCTCAGGCGATCGAGCGTGGCGAGCGAGTAGTTGTGCCGCCCGCCCATCATGAGGATCAGCCCCTGGCGCTTGCGGTCCTCGGGCACGAGCGCCAGGCCGCGGCGCATGGCCTCACGCGGCCGGCCGAGCGGCAGGGCGCGGCCGTCCAGCTCGACCTGCCCGGTCGCGCGCCGATCCAGGCCGAAGAGCGCGGTGGCCACGTCGCTCCGGCCCGCTCCCACCAGGCCGGCGCAGCCCAGGATCTCGCCTTCGCGCAGCTCGAACGACACGCCCGAGAAACGCCCGGGCGACGACAGCCCGGCCACGCGCAGCAGCACGCGCTCCGAGGAGGTCGCCAGGTGCCGCGGGAAGTACTCCTCGAGCGGGCGGCCGATCATCATGCGCACGAGCTGGTCCTGGCCGGTCGCCGCGGCCGGCACCGTGCCCACGCGCTCGCCGTCGCGCAGCACGGTGATGCGGTCGCACAGGCGGAAGACCTCGGGCATGCGGTGCGAGATGTAGATCATCGTCACGCCCTCGGCCTTCAGGCCGGCGATCAGCTCGAAGAGGCGCTCCGCCTCGCCTTCCGATAGCGAGCTGGTCGGCTCGTCGAAGATCAGGATGCGCGCGCCCGTGCCGAGAGCCGCCGCGATCTGCACCATCTGCTCCTGGCCGGTGGTGAGCGTGCGCATGGGCCGGCTCACGTCCAGGTCGCAGCCTATGCGCGCGAGGAGCGCCTGCGCCCGCTCGGTCATGGCCGCGCGATCGACCAGGAAGCGCAGGCGCCGCGGATAGCGGCCGAGCGCCAGGTTCTCGGCCACGGACAGGTCGGGGCAGAAGGCCAGCTCCTGATGCACCATGCCCACGCCAGCGGCCACGGCGTCGGCCGGGCCGCGCAGCGTGAGCAGCCGGCCGTCCAGCAGGATCTCGCCCCTATCAGGGACGTGGATGCCCGCGAGCACCTTGCCGAGCGTCGACTTCCCGGCCCCGTTCTCGCCCACGAGCGCGTGGCACTCGCCCTGCTCGACGTCAAGCGACACGCCGGCCAGGGCGCGCACCCCGCCGAAGGACTTGCTGACCGAGCGGAGCTGGAGGAACGGCTCGCTCACTCCCCTCCCAGCCACTTGGCCCACTTGGCGTTGAAGTCCGCCACGTCCGCCTTCCTGACCGGCGTGAGCGGATCGAAGAGGAGAGGCGCGCCCTCGGGCAGCTTGTCCTCGAGCAGCTTCATGAGCAGCACCTCGACCGAGCGATAGCCCCAGCCGAAGCAGTCCTGCGCCAGGAGCACCTCGACGTGGCCGCTTTCGACGTAAGGGAGCTGCGCCGGCAGGGCGTCGACCGCCACGACCTTGACCTCGCCCGCGGGCCAGCGCAGCGCCTCGCGCGTGAACAACGGCCAGCCGCCGATCATGGCCCAGCCGGTGATCTCCGGGCTGGTGGTCTGGGCGCGGTTCACCGCCTCCGCCGCCTGCTCCGGCGTCTCCTCGTGGAAGTACACCCCGTCCTTCAGAAGCTGAATGCCCGGGTGGCTCGCGAGCTCCTCCATGACTCCCTGCACCCGCTTCTGCAGGTTGG
This sequence comes from Phycisphaera mikurensis, assembly GCA_020723465.1. Lineage (GTDB taxonomy): Bacteria > Planctomycetota > B15-G4 > B15-G4 > JADJEK01 > JACQZJ01. Next base: position 3,159 of record DYIW01000078.1, on the reverse strand, counting down.
GCGCCGACTGGTTGCCGGCCAGGATGGCGACGATGCCCTTCTCGCCCATGGCCTGCGCCAGCTCGCGCATCACGCGCTTGCCGCAGGTGACGTCGTCCGTGCCGAAGTAGCAGAAGCGCGCGCTTTCGGGCGCGTCCGAGTCGAAGGTCATGACCAGCGCGCCCAGCTCCACGGCGCGGTTGATCGCCTCGGTGAGGGTGTTCGCGTCGCTGCATGAGACGGCAATGCCGCGCGCGCCGCTGCGCGCGAGCTGCTCGATGGCCTCGGCCTGCTTCTGCGGATCCTCGTCCGGCGGCGTCTGCCAGTCGATCTCGACCTCGACGCCGTGGCGCGGACCGAGCTCCTGCGCCGCCGCCAGGGCTCCCTTGTACGCGGCCTGGAACACCGGGTTCGACTGGCTCTTCGCCACCACGCCGATCACGAGCTTCTGCCCGCCGCTGGCGGAATCGCCGTCCCTCCCGCCGCAGCCGAGCAGGGCGCCGAGCGCCAGGAGCGGGAGGAACAGGCACGAGGAGAGGCATTGCTTGCGCTTCATGCGCGGGATCATAGCAAGGCGCGGGCGCGAGGAAGCCGCGCGCTCAGCGCGACAGGCGGCGCGCGCGCAGGTACTCGCTGAAGCGGTCGATCGCCACCGCCACGATGATGGCGATGCCGATGATGATCTTGCTGTACTCCTTCGACACGTAGAAGGCGAACAGGCCGAGATCGACCATCTTCAGGATGTCGATGCCGTTCTCGATGAGCTTGATGACCAGCGCGCCGAGCACGGCGCCGAGCGCGGTGCCGCGGCCGCCGGTGAGGGAGGCGCCGCCCACCACAGCCGAGGCGATGACGGTCAGCTCGTAGCCCAGGCCCGTGGCCGTGTTGGCCGACTGGTAGAAGCCCGCCGAGACCATGCCGGCGATGCCCGCGGCCAGGCCGGCCAGCACGTAGACGCGCAGCTTGATGCGTCCGACGGCCAGGCCGCTGAAGCGCGCCGCCTCCTCGTTGCCGCCGACCGCGTAGATCTCGCGCCCGGCGACCGAGCGGCTCAGGTAGATCCACGCCGCCGCGATGCAGGCCAGCATGATGATCATGGGCACGGGCTGGATGAACGTCTTTGCTTCGCCGCCGTAGTAGAGGCGCGCGCCGATGAAGTCGGTGAAGGCGTCCGGCAGGCGGTGCCCGAGCGAGGGCAGCGTCTTGCTCTTCACCGCCACCAGGCCGATGCCGCGGAAGATGCTGAGCGTGCCCAGGGTGACGATGAAGGGATGCATGCGCAGGAAGACGACCAGCGCGCCGTTGATCAGCCCGCACAGCATGCCGATGGCGAGCGGCACGGCGCAGGCGACCGGCAGCACCGCGTAGGCCGGCGCATCCACGGGCATGTACTGCAAGACGGCGGCCGCGCCCAGGGCGGAGAGGCCGAAGATCGACCCGACCGAGATGTCGATGCCGCCGGAGATGATGACCAGGGTCGCGCCCGCGGCCATGATCGCCATCCAGGACATGGGCGTGGCCACGTTCGGCACCAGGTTGTCGAAGCGCAGGAAGTTGTTGACCGTCTCCCCGCGCACCTCGATGCGGTCGGACGCGGCGGTGAGCACGCAGCCGAGCAGCAGGATGACGACCAGGAGCCCGGCCTCCTGCAGGCGAGGCCCCCGCGACCAGCGCGCCTCTCGCGTCATGCGGCCAGGAAATCCGCCGGCGCCGGCGATGTCAACCACGCCGCCACAGATCCGACGGATTCTCGGGGAAGGGCAACCAGGCGCCGAGCAGGTCGGGGAGGAAGAGGCGCGCCAGGTAGATCGCCACCAGGGCGAGCGCGGCGAAGCTCGCGATGAAGGACGCCCCACGGGCCAGGTAGAAGAGCCAAGAGAGGAGCTGGCGCGCCGGCCAGAGCAGCGCTTCCCAGAGGCGGCGGAACACCCCGCCCGTGCGCCGCAGCTCGCGCGAGCGCACGAGCGCGGCCGCCACCGCGCGCGAGCCGGCCAGGGAGGCGGGCAGGAGCAGCCAGACGCACAGGCAGAGGAAAACGAGCGCGGCGCCCAGGTAGGGCCAGTTGTGCGCCAAGCCGGGCGGCAGAAGCTCGCTCCACGTGGCGTCGCCTCGCGCCACGCGCCAGGCGGCGTAGCACAGGCCCGCGATCGGCAGGGCGTTCGCCAGCAGCAGAATCAGCAGCCACTGCAGAGGCGACATCCGGCGAATCCGTCGCGCGCGCACGCGCCGGAGCATAGGATCCTGGAGCGCGCGCTGCCATCCTGCCGCGCCGGGGCAGGGCGCGGCGGGCCGAGGAGGAGTCCATGCGCTGGTGGGTGTCGGAGCTGCTGGGCTGGGGAGGACCGGCGATCCTGGTCTCGTGGATCGTCTGGGTCATCGCCTCGATCATCCTGCACGAGCTGGCGCACGGCTGGGCCGCGATCCGCCGCGGCGACTTCACGCCCCTCGAAGAAGGCCACATGACCTGGAACCCGCTCGTGCACATGGGCAGCATGAGCCTTTTGATGTTCGCCGTGGTCGGCATCGCCTGGGGTCAGATGCCGGTCCGGCCGCAGAACCTGCGCGGCCGCCACGCCGAGGCCTTCGTCGCCGCCGCGGGCCCGGCCATGAACCTGGCGCTGGCCCTCGGCGCCCTGGTCCTGGGATCGCTCTGGATCGACTACGCGGCGGAGGCGGTGCCGGAAAAGGCCTACAGCAACCTCGTGAGCTTCTTCGCCATCGGCGTCGAGCTGAACCTCGTGCTCATGCTCTTCAACCTGCTGCCGGTGCCGCCGCTCGACGGCTCCACCATCCTCGCGAGCTGGTCCTTCCGTTTCCGCGAGCTGCGCCACAACCCGACCTTCGCCCAGATCGGCATGCTCGCCTTCATCGTGATCTTCTTCAAGCTCTCGCCGCACATCTGGGCGCTCGCCGACGGCATCCTGACGAGCGGCTTCCGCTGGCTCACGGCCCTGCTCCCGGGCGGCAGTCCGTAGGACGCGCGGCGCGGCTTGGCGCACGGTGCGTTCATTCCGGGGCGGGAGCGGACGCTTCGCACCGCCCCGCCTGCCGCGGATGGATCCGACGGGCGGGGCGCCCGCGGCTCATCCGCGGCGCGGAGTGCCTTCGCCCCGTGCACTCATTCCGGGGCGGGAGCGGGCTCCTCTCCCGCCCGCGACCGCTTACCTTGAGTACGTGGTA
>DYIW01000077.1 GCA_020723465.1 Phycisphaera mikurensis | reverse complement strand
GCATCCACCGCGCGCCCAGAGCGCGCGGCCGCGGCCCGTGGCCGCGGGATCGACTGCTCCCGGAAATCGTCACGTGGCGCGACGACTCCCGGGAGCAGTCGATCAGCGTCGTCGGCCACGCGGGCACCTGCCGGGGTCTCCTCCGCGCAGCGCGCGTCGAGAGGCAACGGGAATCGATCGATCCTACATGCCGGCGCGCGGGCGAGGAAAGCCCGCGACGGAAGAATCCGTGCCGGCGACGGCGCGGCCGCGCCTTTCCGCTGGAGCGGCCGGCCGCCGGCCTCTTGAATGGGCGCCGCACATGGCGGGCGAGAACGAGCAGCAGAAACACGGGCCGCGGCCACTCCCGAAGGTGGTGGTCGTGCTGCCGGCCTACAACGCGGAGCAGACCCTGGAGCGCACCTTCCGCGACATCCCCCGCGAAGTCGTGGCCGAGGTCATCCTGGTGGACGACGCCTCGCGCGACCGCACGGTCGAGATCGCGCGCGCCCTGGGCATCACCACCATCTGCCACGAAGAGAACCGCGGCTACGGCGCCAACCAGAAGACCTGCTACCGCGAGGCGCTGGCGCGCGGCGCGGACATCGTGGTCATGGTGCACCCCGACTACCAGTACGACGCGCGCGTTATCCCGGCCATGGCCAGCTTCCTGCGTCTCGGCATCTGCGACGCGGTCTTCGGCTCGCGCGTGCGCACGCGCCGCGAGACCCGGGAAGGCGGCATGCCGCTGTGGAAGTACGTGGCCAACCGCCTCCTGACCATCACCGAGAACGTGGTGCTCGGCCAGAACCTGGGCGACGCCCACACCGGGCTGCGCGCCTACACGCGCGAGGTGCTCGAGACCATCCCCTACCAGGCGAACTCGGATGACTTCGTCTTCGACTCGCAGGTCATCAGCCAGCTCGTGCACTTCGGCTTCCGCATCGGCGACGTGCCCGTGCCCACGCGCTACTTCCGCGAGGCTTCCTCGATCAACTTCCGGCGCAGCCTGCGCTACGGCCTCGGCACGCTCGGCGTGCTCGGCCGCTTCCTGCTGCAGCGCCTCGGCCTTTCGCGCTTCGCCATGTTCGCGCGGCGGGAGTAGGGATGATGCGCGGAATCGCGCCGGGCCGCGCAAGGCCGGCGCGCCTGCTCCGTCCAAGGCGGCGGTGGTCCCGGTGCGATTCTCGTCGTCACGACAAAGGAGGCTCTCGATGTTCCTTGTGCCCCTGTCCCAGGCGCTGCTCGCGGCCGCGTTCGTGCTCCCCGTCCAGCAGGCGGCGAGCTCGCCTCTGACCGTGGTCGACGGCGACCAGATCACGCTGCAGTTCGACGAGGTCGAGGGCACTCCCCTGGTGGACTTCATTTTTCTGTGCCAGGAACTGACCGGTGTGCAGCTCACCTACAGCTCGGCCGAGGTCCTGGACGTGCGGCTGCGCCTGATCGGTGAGCGCACCATGCCGCGGCAGAAGTTCTGGGGCTACTTCCAGTCCGTCCTCAAGGCGCACGGCTTCCTGCTCGTGCTCTACGGCGAGGCGGAGCCCGGCGCGCCCCTGAGCGGGCCGGGCGCCGGCTTCTACGCCGTGCGCTCCGTGGCTCCGCCCATGGGCCGGCCGGATTGTCCCTGGCGCGGCCAGTCCCCCTTCGTGCCCGCGGCGCAGCTCGAGAGCATGAAGGACGACTGCGCCATCGTCGTCACCACGACGTTCCAGCTCGAGCACGCGGACGCGCCGGGCGCGCGAGATCGCGTGTTCAACATGCTCCAGGCGTACTTCATGCAGCCGAGCTTCGAGTCGGTACGCGCCGGGGGCGAGAACACGCTCGTGGTCACGGGCTGCGCCGACATGCTCTGCCGCGTGAGCCAACTGATCCAGGAACTGGATGTGGCGCCCGGCGCGGCCCAGCTCTGCGTGGAGAGGATCGCGCTGCGGCACGCAGTGGCCGCCGAGATCCGGCCCATCGTGGCCCGCCTCGCCGGCGCCGAGGGCGCTTCCGGCCCAGGGCCCGTTCCGCAGCAGGGAATCCTCCCCCGGGCCGCCGGGGGAGTCGAGGCGGACGAGCGCGGCAACGCCCTGATCGCGGCCGGGCCGCGCGAGTTCGTCGAGCGCGTCCGCGGCCTGGTGACGTTCCTCGACGTGGAGGTCCGAGGGGACCCGACCGAGACCCGCGTGGTTCCGGCCAGGCACGCGACGGCGGAGGAGATCGCTGGCGTGCTGCGGGACTGGATCAAGCGCGGCGCGAGCACGCAGGGCGCGAGCGTCATTCCGGACGCGCGCACCAACTCGCTCATCATCTCCGCCCGGTCCACGGATCTCGACGAGCTGATCGAGCTGGTCGAGAAGCTCGATGTTCCCGTCCAGAAGGCGGACGAACCCGCGCCGCCGGAAGAGCACTGACGGGTTGAGGCCGCGGGCCAGGGAAATGTTTTCCACCCTGCTCGACGGCCGCGGCGAACGAACTTCCCCGCGGCCCTCGTGCGAGGCAAGGCGCCCAGCGCCGGCGCCAGGCCGACGATCATCCTAACCATTTACTGAATCGTCTGTTACGGACTCGCGGCGCGCACGTCGCTCCGGGCGACGCGCGCTTGGCATCCGCTTCGCTTCCTGCCCGCTGCCTCACTGTCTTCGGAGCGGGCCCATGAACGGCGGCATCCTACAAACTGCAGCAGCGCTCGACCTGCTCGGCAAGATGCAGGACACGCGGGCGCAGAACCTCGCCAACGCCAGCACGGTCGGGTATCGCAAGCGCGTCGCTTCAGCCGAGGCCTTCGCCTCGGCCCTGCGCGCGGCGGCCGGCCTCACCCTTCCCGGCTACCGGGAGAGCGTGGACCACACGCCCGGAGTCATCCGGTCGACCGGCCAGGACCTCGACCTCGCCATCGAGGGCAAGGGCTTCTTCGCAGTCGAGACCGGACGCGGCGTGCGCTTCACGCGCAACGGCAACTTCGCCCTGAACGGCGAAGGATTCCTGGTGGCGCAGGACGGCGCGCGCGTGCTCGGCCAGACCGGGCCGATCCAGGCCGATCCGGCGCGCGGTGCGCTCCTCATCGACGCGCGCGGCGAGATCAACCAGGACGGCGAGCCCCTCGGCCGGCTGCGCGTGGTCGAGTTCCAGAACGTGCAGCGGCTCGTCGCGGAGGACAGCGGGCGCTTCCGCGAGGGCCCGGACGCGGAGCCCTTCGAGTCGCTCGAGTCCGAGGTCCAGCAGGGATACCTGGAAAACGCCAACGTCAACGTGGTGGACGAGCTGGTGCAGATGATCGCCGGGCTGCGCGCCTTCGAGGCGGCCCAGCGCGCCCTCTCCGGCATCGACCGTACGCGCGCCGAGGGGCTCGAGGCCCGGCGCTAGGAGCGAAGACGCATGCTCAAGGCACTGTTCACCGCCGCGACCGGGATGAAGGCCCAGCAGCTCACGGTCGACGTCATCTCCAACAACATCGCCAACGTCAACACCAGCGGCTACAAGCGCACGCGCGTCAACTTCCAGGACCTGCTGTACGTCAAGCACAGCCGGCCCGGCGACGCCGCCCAGGGCGCCTCCCCGCCCACCGGCCTGGAGGTCGGCAGCGGCGTGCGCTCGGTCTCGACCACGCGCGTGTTCACCGCCGGCGTGCTGCAGGGCACGCAGCGCCAGCTCGACGTGGCCATCCAGGGGGACGGCTTCTTCCAGGTGACCATGCCGGACGGCAGCCTGGCCTACACGCGCGACGGCGCCCTGCACCCGGACTCGCAGATGACGCTCGTCACCTCCGAGGGCTACATCTACGAGCCGCAGCTCACCCTGCCGACCAACTACCAGGACGTCTCGATCAGCGCCGACGGCACCATCTCCGTCACCACGGCGGACAACCCCACGACCCCGACCCAGGTCGGGCAGCTCCAGCTCGCGCGCTTCCCCAACCCCGCCGGCCTCGAGGCCATGGGCTCGAACCTGTTCCGGCCGAGCGCGGCCTCGGGCACGGCGCTGCAGGTCACACCCGGCCAGGAGGGCGCCGGCACGCTGGTGCAGGGCTACCTCGAGCAGTCGAACGTCGACGTGGTGACCGAGCTGGTCAACCTCATCGTCGCCCAGCGCGCCTACGAGGTGAACTCGCGCGCCATCCGCACGGGCGACGAGATGCTCAGCCAGGTGAACAGCCTGATCCGTTAGGAGTCGCGATGAACGTCGTCCTCGCTTTCGCCCTGCTCCTCGCCGGCGACCAGCCGCCGCCGCCCGACGCGCCGGCGGTCGAGCTGCGCGCGGCCGCGCGCAGCCCGGGCACGCGCATCCGCCTCGAGGACCTGGTGCTGCCGGAGCACGCCGGCCGGTTGAGCGCCGACCTGCTCGCCACGGACCTGGGGCGCTCGCCCTCGCCCGGCGTCGGCCGCCTGCTGACGCTCCAGGCCGTGCGGGCGGCGCTGCCCCCGGGCGCCCCGCTCCTGGCCGGGCCGGAAGAGATCACGGTGTACACCGACGTCGTGCGCGTCGACCCGGCCGACATCCTCGCGGTGGCCCAGGAGTTCCTGGTCGCCGCCGCGCCGCTCCCCGAGGGCGCCACGGTCGAGGTGGCGCGCGAGCCGTTCGAGGTGACCGTGCCGCGCGGCCGCGCCAGCCTGCAGCTCTGTCCGCGCCAGCGCGGCACGCCGGCCGGGCGCGGATACGCGAGCGTGCTCACCGAGGTGCGCGTCGACGGGCAACTCCAGGCGGTGGTGCCGGTCACGTTCCTCATCCGCACCTACGCCGACGTGGAGATCCTGGCGGCGGATCTGACGCGCGGCCAGTCGCTCCAGCCCGAGCACGTGGGGAAAGCGCGCACCGAAACCACGGGCATGATCTCCGCTCCGCGCTCCAGCGGCGCCGCGGCGCTCATCGGGTGCCTGGCGCGCCGCGACCTGCGCGCCGGCACGCCGCTGCGCGACGGCGACTTCCAGCCGGCCGTGCTGGTGCGCTGCCGGGAGCCGGTCACGCTGCTCTTCGCCAGCGGCGCGCTGCGCGCAGAGGCCTTCGGCGTGGCGCGCGACAGCGGCGCGCTCGGCGATGCCGTGCGCGTCGAGAACCTCACCACCCGCAAGACCGTGGTCGGCCGCGTGGCTGGTCCCGGCCTCGTCAAGCTGCACCCGTGACGCAGGAAGCGGAGGCACGATGAAACGCTCCGGCATCAGGCTGTTCTTCCTTCTGCTGGCCGTGCTGCTGCCCGCCAGCGCCGCCGCGGCCGACTCGCTGTGGCAGAAGGGCAAGAAGAACCACGTCGCGCTCATCGCCGACAACCGCGCGCACCGCGTCGGCGACATCATCACCATCGTCGTCGATGAGCAGCAGGACGTATCCAACAAGGAAACCCTCAAGACGGACAAGTCCAACGACGCCAAGGCCGAGATCCCGGTCTTCACGCCGGATCAGGACACGGCGGACGAGTTCTTCCCGATCGAGTGGAACTACGACCGCTCCTTCGAGGGCAAGGCGGACTTCGACAAGCAGGGCAAGTTCGCGACCTTGATCACGGCCGCCGTGGTCGACGTGCAGCCGAACGGCAATCTGGTGATCGAGGGACGCCGCAAGGTCGTTCTCGACGGCGAGGAGAAGTGGATGACCGTGACCGGCGTGGTGCGCGCGTTCGACGTGGCGAACGACAACACGGTCAAGTCCGCGCTCGTGGCCAACGCCGCGGTCACCTATGAATCGTGCGGCCCCCTGGCCCGGCAGACGGAATCGGGCTGGCTCGAGCGGTTCCTCGACTTCATCTGGCCCTTCTGACGGGGCGGGAGCGCGACGGTGATGGACCTGATCCTGGCACTCATGCTCGCCTGCGCCGCCCAGCAGGAGGGCGCGGGCGCGGCCGACCCGCTGCGCGAGACAGTGCGCATCGGCGACGTGGCCGAGGTCAAGGGCATGCGCGGCAACGCCCTCTGGGGCACGGGCCTGGTGGTCGGCCTCAACAAGACCGGCGACACGGCGCGCGCCACGCGCCAGGCGTTGGCCAACCTGCTGGAGAAGCAGAACCTGAACCTCTCGGTCCAGGACCTGAAGGAGGGCAGCGCCGCGCTCGTCTCGGTGACGGCGACGCTGCCGCCGTTTGCCCGCGCCGGGGACCGCGTGGACGTCGTCGTCTCCACCACCGGCGACGCCAAGAGCCTGTTCGGCGGCACCCTGCTGTTCACGCCGCTCGCGGGCGCGGACGGCGTGGTCTACGCCGTGGCGCAGGGGCCGGTCACGATCGGCGGGTTCCAGGCCGAGGGCGCCGCCTCCAGCGTCAGCCAGAACCACCCCACCGTGGGCCTGGTCAGCGGCGGGGCGACGCTCGAGGAGGATCTCGCCGCCTCCTTCGTCGCCGACGACAACAGCTTCGAGTTTCGCCTGCATGACCCGGACTTCGAGACGGCGCGGCGCATGGCCGAGGCCCTGAACGCGGAGCAGCCGGGCAGCGCCCGCACGCTCGACCCGTCGATGGTGCGCGTGGCCATCCCGGAGAACATCGGCAGCCACCGCTACGTCGAGTTCGTGGCCCAGCTCAGCGCCGTGCGCTTCACGCCGCAGGAGCGCGCGCGCATCGTCGTCAACGAGAAGACCGGCACCATCGTCGCCGGCCAGGGCGTGCGCATCTCCACCGTGGCCATCGCGCACGGCAACCTGACCGTGACCGTGGCCGAGTCGCCGCAGGTCTCGCAGCCCCTGCCCGAGTCCTTCGGCGTGACCACGACAGTGCCGCGCACCGACCTGAACGCCACGGTGGAGAGCGGCCGCGGCGTTTCCGTGCTCCAGTCCACCGCCACCATCGGCGAGCTGGCCACGGCCTTGAACGCGCTCGGCGCCACGCCGCGCGACCTGATCACCATCCTGCAGATGCTGCGCCAGGCCGGGGCGCTGCACGCCGACCTCGAGGTGTTGTGATGGACATCGAGCGACTGCTTCCCGCCCTGCCTTCGCCGCTCCTGCCTCAACCGGCGCTGCCCGCGGCCGAACAACAGCCAGGGGACAGCAGGAAGGTGGCGGAGCAGTTCACGTCGATCTTCATGTCCATGCTCGTGAAGGAAATGTGGAAGACCGTGTCGGTTGACGACAGCGACCCCTTCGGCAGCGGTCCCGGGGCGGACATCTACCGCGGCCTGGCCGAGTCGGCCTTCGGCGAGGCCCTGGCGCGCGACGGCATGCAGCCCCTCACGGACACGGTGCACGAGCACATCCTGCGCCTCGAGCGGCGCGGCACGGAGAACGAGCGGTGAGCGACCTGCGGGCCAGGGTAGCGGCCCTGGAAGGGCGCCTGGACGAGGCCATTCGCGTCGAGGCGACGCTGGCGGCCACGCTCAAGGACCAGCAGCGCGCCCTGCTCGGCGGCGCGGTCGAGCAGGTGCTGGCGGCGAACCGCGCGCTCGACGGCGTGTACGACGAGCTACGCGCCGTGGCCGGCCGCTGCCAGGAGGCGCTGGCCCCCCTGCTCGCCGACCTGGGCATGACCGCGAGCGAGCCGCTGCTGCAGGCGATCGGCCGGCTGCCGCGCGACCTCGCTCCGCCGCTGCAGGAGCGGCGCGAACGCCTGCTGGGGGCGCGCCGCCAGGCGCGCCTGCTGGCGGCGCGCAACAGCTCGGCCGCACGCGCCTCGCTGGACGCGATCGCCGCGCTGCGCGGCATCCTGACGGGCAGCGCGGGCGAAACGCACCCCGGCGAGGACGGCGGCTCGTCCCTGGCCCGCCTGGACGCCACGGCGTGAGGAGGAAGTCATGACGGTCGGGTTCTCCATCGGCTTGCGCGCCCTGCTCACCGCCCAGCACGTGATGGACGTGATCGGCCACAACCTCGCCAACCAGAACACGCCGGGCTACTCGCGCCAGATCGCGGTGCTGCAGACCGCGCGCCAGGTCACCGGCGATCGGCTCATCCAGCTCGGCACCGGGGTGCAGGTCTCCGACGTCTACTCCGCAGTCAACGAGGCGCTGCTGGCCCGCATCCGCAGCGAGGTGGCCCACTCCGGCCGCTTCTCGGCGGAAGCGTCGCTGTTCGATCAGATCGAGTCGCTGCTGGGAGACCTCACCGACAGCGGCCTGGCCGCCAAGCTGCAGTCGCTGTTCGACAGCGCCACCGAGGCGGCCACCGCGCCCGAGGACCAAGTGCTGCGCCAGAACATGCTCAGCGCCGCGTCCGAACTCGCCCTCGCCTTCCACCTGCGTTCCTCGGGATTGACCGAGCTGCGCAGCACCAGCCTGCTCGAGGCGCAGACGATCGTCACCACCGCGAACCAGCTCCTGCATCAGGTCGCCGAGCTGAACATCAAGATCAAGACCCAGGAGTCGGTCGGCACCAACGCCTCGGACCTGAAGGACCAGCGCAGCGTGCACCTGGAGAAGCTCGCGGAGCTGATCGGCGCCAACGCCGTGATGCTCGAGGACGGCACCGTCAACGTGTCGGTCGCGGGAGCCAACGTCGTCTCCGGCGGCGGCGTCGCGGACCTGGCGGCCGGCATCGACCTGCAGGGCGGCATCCGCGTGACCGCCGGGGGCGCGCTCTCGGTCAGTGCGCCCGGGGGCAGGCTCGGCGGGATCGTGGACCTCGTGGAGGAGTACCTGCCGGCGCGCCTCGCCGACCTGGACCGGATGGCGCGCAACCTCATCCTCGAGCTGAACCGCGTGCATGCCCGCGGCGTGCCCGCGAGCGGCCCTTTCACTCAGCTCTCCTCCACCTACACGGTCCACGTCCCGCCCGGCGTGGACCCGCTGAGCGTGGCGCTGCAGGATGCCGGCCTCCCCTTCGACCTGCAGGCCGGCACGCTCTCGATCGCCGTCAGCGACCTGGCGAGCGGCGATGTACAGCGCTTCGAGGTCGCCGTCAATCCGGTGAACGGAACGGTGGGAGACCTGCTGGACGCCCTGAACGCCATCCCGCAGCTCTCGGCCTTCGTCGACGGGGTGGGCCGGCTGCACCTCAAGGCCGCCTCCGGCTACGGCTTCGACTTCTCCCGGCGGCTCGACGCCCTGCCCGTCGAGGGTGGGACCTTCGGCGCCGGCGCGGCCACCCTGGTCGCCGGCAGCTTCCCTGTCAGCCTGGTCAACGGGGCGCAGCTCAACATCGCCGTGGACGGCGGCGCGCCGCAGACGGTCACCTTCAACGCCGCCGATTTCGCCGACATCAACAACGCCACCGCGGCCGAGGTGGCGGCGGTGCTGAACGCCCAGACCACGGGCCTGCTGGCGTCGGTCGTCGACGGCCGGCTGGTGATCACGTCCAACGCCAGCGGCGCGGCGTCGAGCCTCGCCGTCACCGACGGCGCCGGCCTGCCGGCGGCGGCGCTCGGCCTGCCGGCGAGCGCCAGCGGCACGGACCAGCCGGTCAGCGTCGCGATCTCCGGCATGAGCGCCGGCGGCAGCGCCGCGCGCCTGACCTTCAAGGCCGCCGGCGACGGCCAGATCGGCATCACGCCGGGCCTCGAGGTCGAGGTGTACGACGAGAGCGGCCTGCTGCTCACCACCCTGCAGGTGGGAGAGGGCTACGAGCCCGGCGACCCGCTCGAGGTCACCGAGGGCGTGTACGTCTCCTTCTCGCCCGGGACGATCCAGGGGAGCGCGCAGCAGTTCTTCGATCTGGAAATCCCCGGCGACACGGACAGCGCGGACGTGCTGGCGGCGTTCGGCTTGAACGCCTTCTTCGAGGGCATGGACGCCAACACGATCGACGTGAGCGAGCTGCTCGCCGGCCACCCGGAGATGATCGCCGGCGCGAGCTACGCCGGCGCCGGCGACGGCGGCAACTTCCTGGCCATGGCCGAGCTGGCCACGCGGCCGCTCGCCGGGCTGGGCAGCGTCTCGATCAGCGGCTTCTACAACGCCTTCGCCGCGGGCGTGGGCACGTCCGCGGCCGGGGCCACTTCCTCGCTGCAGGCCTCGGCCATCGTGCTCCTCACGCTCGAGACGCAGCGCGCCGCCGAATCCGGAGTGAACCCGGACGAGGAGCTGCTTTCCCTGAGCAGGTTCCAGAGCGCCTACGAGGCCGCGGCCAAGTACCTCTCCGTGCTCATGGAGCTGGACGACGTGCTCATGGAGCTGTGACGCAGGAATCGAGGAAGCATGACCTTTCGCATCACGCCCGCGATCCTCTTCGAGCACTCCAGGTTCGACCTGACCAGCGCCTACGCGCGCTTCGCCCGGGCGCAGGGGCAGATCTCCTCGGGCAAGCGCATCACCCGCTTCTCCCAGGACCCGGCCGCCGCGTCCCGCGCCCTCGACCTCAAGGTCACGCTGGCGCGCACCGTGCAGCAGCGCGAGTCCATCACCGCGGCGCGCTTCGCCGCCGACACGCAGGCGGCCCTGCTGGAGGAGGTCTCCGGGCTGCTGATCGACGCGCGCGCCGCGGCCCAGGACGCTGCCTCGGGCACGAACAGCCCGTCCGACCTCAAGACCGTGGCGGCCGAGCTGAACAGCATCCTCGAGCAGATCGTCGCCAAGGCCAACCAGCAGCTTCAGGGGCGCTACGTCTTTGCCGGCTCGCGGGTGGACACCGTCCCCTTCACCGCCAGCAAGGCGCTCGGGTCCATCAGCGCGGTGACCTACGCCGGCGACGACATCACGCGCCAGGTGCGCCTCGGCCCGGCGGACGTCAAGGACGTCGACCTGTCCGGCCAGCAGGTCTTCTACGCCCTCCAGCGCGCCCCGACCGCCATCGCCAGCCCCATCGGCCTGGCCACCACCGCGGGCGCGGCCGACACCATGGTCGGGTCGGCGCGGATCGTCGTGCAGCACCTCGCCACCACGATCGGCGACGGGCTCGGCCCGGGCGGGGGCGACTCGGCCAGCGGCGTGGCCCCGGGCGCCTCGAGCGGCCTGGACACGCTCATCGGGCCGCCCGGCGCGCACGTGCTGCATCTCGTCTCCGACGCGACCGGCGGCGGCACCGTGGCGCTGGACGACGGCAGCACCATTCAGTTCACCGGCGCCGAGACCGACCTCGTGCTCACCAGCGTGAGCGGCGCCGTGATCCACCTGGACCTGACGAACATCACGCCCGGTTTCAGCGGTGACATCGACCTCGCCGGCGACGGCGAGATCAGCGTGGCGGGCGGGCCGGCGCAGGCGCTCACCTTCAGCGCCGACCAGGCGCTGCAGGACGGCGCCGGACGCCTGGTCCACCTCGACACCCGGAACGTGCAGCGTGCCGGCGACTCGCTCGTGGTCTTCCCGGGAACGGAAACGGTGTTCGACACGCTCATCGCCCTGCGCGACGACATCCTCGGCAAGGCCGGCTTCCCGCCCGAGCACCTGGTGCTGCGCATCCAGACGCGGCTGGTCGCCCTGGACCGCGGCCACGAGGGCATCCTCGGCGGGCTCGGCGAGCTGGGGGCGAGGAGCGCCTCCTTCGAGCGCGTCGCCGCCGCGCTGGACCTGTTCGAGCTTTCCCTGGAGGAGATGCGCGGCAACCTGGAGGACACCGACGTTTTCGCCTCATCGCTGGAGTTGTCCGAGGCGGAGAGCGCCTACCAGGCCGCGCTCGTGGCCTCGGCCCGCCTCAACGGCCCGAGCCTGCTCGACTACATCTAGGCGGCGGCGCCGCGTCAGCCGACGGAGGTGATGCGCAGGCCGTAGAACTCGTCGACGACGACGATCTCCCCGCGCCCGACGCACTTGCCGTGCACGTACATCTCCACCGGCGCCTCGGCCGAGTGGTCGAGCTCGACCACGGAGCCGGGCGCGAGCTGCAGAATCTGCTGCACGGTGAGCAACGCCTTGCCCAGCTCCACGGTCACCGGCACGGTCAGGTCGTACAGGCGCTCCAGCGGAGACTCGGACCCGCCGGCGCCGTTCTTCACTTCGGGAAAGCGCATGGCCGGGGCGGGACGCGCGCCGCCGGCGGGCGCTTCGTTCTCGGCCACGACGGCGGTCGCGGTCACGGCCGCCTCCGCCTCCTGCTCGCGCATGTCCTTGTCTTCACTCATGGCGACTCCTTGTGCTCCATGCATCCCAGGATGCGGACGGCGAGGCGCCCGCCGGAGCGTCCCGGCTGGGCGGTGAAACGCTGCAGGGCGCCGACCCGCACGTCGAGCGGTTCGCGCACCTTGCGGTCCAGGACGAGCACGTTGCCCGGCTCCAGGTTGAGGAACTCCGCCAGGCCGACGGTGGCGCTGCCCAGGCTCGCCGACAGCGTGATGTGGAGATTCCGCACGACCCGTTCCAGCCGCGCGCGCGCCCGCGGGTCCTGGACCCGCTGCGGGGCCTCCGCGTGCCCCGCAAGCAGGGAGGCGAAGGTGCGGTGCAGCACCAGCAAGCCAAGGCATCCCCCGGCGTCTCCCTCGCTCAGGTGCACGCCGAAGCGGAAGACGCTGTCACCGCTGCGCAGCATGCGCGGCCCCGGCAGTCCGCGGCGCGTCTCATCCACGGCGAAGGGATCGCGCGTCTCGCCGTCGCGCGCCGGGCGGTTGGCCTCGGCGCCGTTCGCCGGCCCGCCGGGCCCGTTCGCGACGCAGGCGCGCCGGTCGTAGAACAGTTGGTTGACCTCGCGCAGCACCGAGGCGAGGAAGGGCCCGAGGGCGGCGCGGCTGACCTCGCCGATGCTGCCGGTCGCGGGCCGCGCCGCGGCTCCCTCCTGTTCCTGCGGCTGCTCCTGCTGCTGCCCCGCGGACCAGCCGAGGAGGCGGCCGATGAGGTAGGACTGCAGCGCCGGATCGAAGGAGAGCACGGCGCGCTCGCCCGCCGGGGTGCGGAGCGGCACGAACCAGGTTCCGGGCGGCGCCTCGGCCACGGCACTGTCGTACTGCAAGACGTCCGGCGGAGCCGGCTCGGGCGCGACCGCCGTTTTCAGGTAGTTGGCCAGCGCCGCGCCCAGGCGCGCGGCCAGGCGGCCAGCGAACTGCTCCAGCTCCCGCAGCAGCCCGCCCGCGGGCGCGGCCGGTCGCCGGAAGTCGCGCTGCTCGATGCGCGCGGCGCGGCGGCCGCGGCGCCGGCTGCTGATCAACAGCGGTGCATCACCCGCCCGCTCCGGCCTGACTTGCCTCTCCTCGCCCATGCCGTCCCTCCGCCTACTCGACCACGAACTCGGTGAAGTAGACGCTGGTGACGCGCGGGTCGCCGCGGGCGAACAGCTCACTGTTCAGCCGGTCCATGATGCGCGTCTGCAGGGACTCCATGCTGGTGCTGCCATCCAGGTCGTCGGTCTTGAGCGCGGAGAGGATCTTGAGCAGCTGATCCTGCACCCTGGGCAGAAGCTCGTTGAACCGGCCCTGTGCCTCGGCCTCATCGTCTGTCTCCAGCTCGACGCTGATCGTGGCCTGGAGCAGGTCCTTGCGCTCGCTCTGGCTGAGGTTCACCAGCACCTGCGGCACCGGCAGGATGATCCTGCTGCGCTGCGGCGCCTGCTCCTGCGCGCCGCCGCCGTCGCTGTCCGGGAAGGCCATCACGCCCACGATCACGGCCGCGGCCAGGGAGAAGGCGGCCAGCCCGAGAGGGGCAAGGAGCCCGCCCCCGCGCGCCGCCTTGCCCGTCGCGGCCTTCTCCGCGGCGGCCCCCTCATTCGGGGTGTTCTCGGCATTGTCCGTCATGATCACTTGCCTCCACTCTGTTTCGGGCCATCCGCCTGCAGCACGCCGAGCAGGCGCTGCGACACGCTCGAGGCCAGCTTCGGCGGCAGCGCGGCCAGGATCTTCCCGGCCTCGCGCGGCTTGATGAACTTCAGGATCTTGGCGGCCTCCTCGGGCGTCTTCTCGCCCAGCAGGGCGGCCGCCGCCTCGCACGGCATCTTCTCCACGTCCTCGGCGAGCTGCTGGATGTTGGCCAGCTCCGCCTCCTCGAGCAGCACGGAGCGGCCGTCCAGCTCCTGCCGCTCCGCCGCCAGCGACTTGATCGTCTCCTCCAGTTCCTCCTCGCGCTGGTTCAGCTCGTCCCAGCGGTGGTTGAGATCGAGGCGCACCAGCTCCAGGTCCTTCTGCTCGCGTGCCAGTCGGGAGCTGCGCTCGCGCAGATCGACGCGCGTGGCCTCCAGCTCCTCGAACAGCGCCCTGGTCTCCTCGCCGGAGAAGGGCGAAGGCAGGGCGAGCGCCGGCAGCAGCCCCTCGTCGGCCAGGCGCTCCGCCCGCTGTTCCGTCTCCCGGTGCGGCCGCGCGCTCGAGAAGGCGCGCGGCGCGCCCGGCGCGGCGTCGGTGTGCGCCGCCTGCTCGGCTCCGCCGAGCAGCGGTCCGAGGTACTCGGCGTTCAACTTGCCGCGCACGCCGAGCGTTCCCACCAGCCCGGCCGAGAACAGCCCGATCGCGCCTCCCAGCAGCAGCACGACCCTCAGCACCTGGTTCGCCACGGCAGGCTTGTCACTCATGTCACTCCTCCTCGGCGGGCTGCGGGCGGTCGCTGGCGCGACGTTCGACCGCGTCCAGGAAGCGGCGCAGCGCCACCTCGTCCGTGTCCTTCTGCTCGCGGCGCCGCGAATCCAGCGCCTCCGCCTCCCGGCGCCGCTCGTCGAGCAGCTCCAGGGAGCGCGAGCGCGTGCGCGCCTCGTGGAAGACCCTCTCCGTCGCCTGCCGCCGCTCGGCCTCGCCGCGGCGGCGCTCGACCAGGCGCGCCAGCAGCCCCTCGAGATCCTCGAGGTCCGCGCCCAGGCGGCGCAGCTCGTCGACCGGAAGTCGGCCGGCGGCGGCCGCCGCGCGCAGGTCCGCCTGCGCCGCACCCAGGCGCCCGCGGCCGGAGCGCTCGGCGGCCAGGGCCGTGCCCTCGGCGCGCAGTGCGCGGCCGTACTCCAGGCGGCGCGCCGCCTCCTCGTAGCGGCGGATCTCGAGCAGCCGCTCCAGCCGCTGGCGCCGCCCGCCGCGCGTCACGCCGCACCTCCCACCGCCGCCTCGAGCGCCTTGAGCGTCGCGGCCAGCGGCGCGGGGCGGCTCAGGTCCTGGCGCAGAAACGCCTCCAGGGCGCCGATGCGCGCCACCGCTTCGTCCACCGTCGGGTCCGCGCCCTTCTTGTAGGCGCCGACGTCGATCAAGTCCTTGTGGTCGCGGTACACGGCAAGCAGGCGGCGGAACTTCTCCGCGGCCTGGCGCTGCGCCGGCGCGGCCAGGTTGGGCATGAGCCGGCTGACGCTGGCGAGCACGTCCACCGCCGGGTAGTGGCCGCGGTCGGCGAGCTGCCGCGCCAGCACGATGTGGCCGTCCAGCAGCGCGCGGATCGAGTCGGCCACCGGATCGGTCAGGTCGTCGCCCTCGACCAGGACGGTGTAGATCCCGGTGATGCTGCCCTGCTCGAAGTGCCCGGGGCGCTCCACCAGCCGCGGCAGCTCGCTGAACAGCGACGGCGGGTAGCCCTTGGCCGTGGGCGGTTCGCCCAGCGCCAGGCCGACTTCGCGGGAGGCCGCGCCGAAGCGCGTGAGGGAGTCCATGACCAGGAGCACGTCGCTGCCCGCGTCGCGAAAGGACTCGGCGATGGCGGTGGCCACGAACGGCGCCTTGAGGCGCTGCAGCGGCGGCGCGTCCGAGGGCGCGGCCACGACCACGGACTTCTTCAGGCCCTCGGCTCCGAGCGACTCGTTGATGAAGTCGTACACTTCGCGGCCGCGCTCTCCCACCAGGCCGATGACCGTGACGTCGGCGCTGGAACGCGAGGCGAGCGCGGCCAGCAGCGTGCTCTTGCCCACGCCGGCGCCGGCAAAGATGCCGATGCGCTGGCCCTTGCCGAGCGTCAGCAGGCCGTCGATCGACTTCACTCCCGTCTCGCAGACCTCCACGATCGGCCGGCGCAGCGCCGGGCGCGGCGCCGCGCGATGCACCGGCACGCGCCGCCCGCTCTTGAGCGGCGGCCCGCCGTCCTGCGGGCGGCCGATGCCGTCCAGCACGCGCCCGAGCAGCTCGTCCCCGGCCGGAGCGTGCAGGCGGCGCGAGAGCGTGCGCACCTTGGCGCCCGGGCCCACGCCCTGCAGGTCCGCGAGCGGCATGAGGACCGTCGTGCCCTCGCGGAAACCGATGGCCTCGGCCTGGATCACGCCGCCGCCGCTGCGCTCGATCGCGCACAGCTCGCCCAGGTTGACCGCCAGCCCGCGGCACTCGGCGGTGATGCCGATGATCTGCGTGACCGCGCCCTCCACCGCGTACTCCTCGAAGGAGCGCAGGCGCTCGTGGTAGGGAGCCAGGTCGATGGTCCTCTGCTCAGGCACGCGCCTCCTCCCCGCCGAGCAGCGCCTCGCGCACGCGCCCCAGCTCCTGCTCCATGTCGATGGTCACCTGGCGCATGTCGCAGTAGATGACGCAGCAGGACGGCGCGAGGGCGCGGTCCGCCTCCAGGCGCACGCGCTCGGCGCCGTCGAGCCGGCCCTTCAGCACCTCGTCCAGCATCTCCTTGTCCTGCGGCGCCACGCGCACGGTGATGCGCCGCGGGTCGCGCAGCCCCGCCGCCACCTTGGCGATCCCCTGCTCCACCAGGCGCGCCAGGTCCGCGCCGCCGGACTGGATCTCGCGCCCGACGATCTTCCCGGCGATGGCGAGGGCGAGCTGCACCACTTCCGTGGCGAGGGCAGCCAGCTCCTCCTGGAAGCGCCGTTCCAGGCGCTTGGCCTCGGCGTCGATGCGCCGCATCAGCGTCTCGAACCTGCCCTGCAGGTGCACCCACTCGGGCGCGGGCGCCCGATCGCGGCCGAGGCTCTGGCTCTGCTCCACCGCGGGCTCCCCCGCTGCCGCCGGCTCCCCGGCGGCCGCCAGCCCGGACGCGTCGCGCTGAGAGCGGCGCGCCCCTTCGTGACGCGTCGCGCCCTCCTCCTCTTCCGGACGCCCCTCGCCCGCGCCGCCCGACTCTTCCTCGCGCCGGCGCAGCGCGCGCCGCTCCTGCGCCTCGCGGCGCAGCCGCGCCAGGCGCACGGCCGCCGGGGCGTCGCCGAAATGCACGCGCAGGTCAGGTGACAAGGTCGTCCCCTCCGCCGACGGAGAACTGGATCTCGCCCCTCTGGATGAGGTCGCGTGCCACCGCGGCCATCTCCTGCTGCGCCTGGCGCACCTCGGAGAGGCGCACGGCCCCCATCGTCTCGCGCTCCTCGCGCACGCGCTCCTGGGTGCGCTTGGACACGTTGCCCAGCAGGAAGATGGTGGCCTCCGGGCTCGCTCCCTTGAGCGCGGTGGCGAGGACCTTGATGTCCACGCCGGAGAGCACGCGCTGCACCTCGCGCGGGCCGAGCTTGAGCAGGTCCTCGAAGGTGAAGAGCTGCTCCTTGACCTTCTGCGCGCGCTCCGGGTCGTTGGTCTCGAGGTTCAAGAGCAGGCTCTGCTGCGCCTCTTCGCTGAAGAGGTTCAGAATGGTGGCGACCGCCTTGAGGCGCTCGCCTTCTTGCGCCTGCGGCACCACCGCCTCGAGGCTCCTGGAGCGCTCCGCCGCCGCGTCCAGGACCTCGGTCACCAGCTCCTCGGGCGGGCGCTCCATCTTCACCATGCGCTCGATCAGGTCCTGCTGCACCGCCCCGGACAGCGTCTGCAGCACGGCGGCGGCCTTCTCCGCGCCCATCTCCAGCAGGATGAGCGCCACGACCTGGGGGTGCTCTCCTTCCAGAACGAAGGCCAGCGACTTGCCGTCCAGGCGCGCCAGGGCGGCGCGCGCGCGCTCGCCGCGATCCTGCGAGCCGACGCGGTCGGCGAAGGACACGGCCTCGGAGCCGAGCGCCTCGTTGAGCAAGTTGCACACGTCCTGCGTTCCCAGGCAGGAACCTTCCGAACGATCGAGCGATTCGCGGAACTCACGCAGCAGGTTCTCCTGCGTCTCCCGGCCGATGAACACGTCCGTCATCGACGCCAGCGCCTGGGTGACGGACTGGCGCTCCATGTTCGGCAGGCGGCGCAGCAGCCCGGCCGCCGTCGGGCGGTCAAGGGTCAGCAGCAGCGTCGCCACCTTCTCTGGTCCGCTCTTCGCCATCAGTTCAGGTCCTCACCACGCAGCCAGGTGCGCAACACGCGCGTGGCCGCGCCCGGATCGTGCTCCACCGTCGCCTTGATGGCGTCGTGCAAGGGCAGGGAGGCCGGCGCCGTCGCGCCCGACGTCTCGACCTGCGCGGCGCGTGGCAGCGGCGCCGCCTCGGCGTCGCCGGCGGCGCGCCTGCCAGCGGGCCGCGGCGCCCGCCGCTCGGCGCTTTTCAGGATCTTGAACAGCAGGAAGAGCGCCCCCAGGATGCCCAGCACCTGCACCGAACGTTCCAGGATCATGGGCAGGAACAGCATGCCTCCCTCGTCCGCGGGCAGCGCCTCGCTTTCCGGCGGTGCGAAGGCGTGCACCAGCGAGCGGAACGTGTCGCCGCGCTGCTCGTCGAACATGACCGCCGCCTTGATCAGCTCCTCGATCTCGGTGAGCTGGCTCTGGTGGTCCGGGTGCAGGATCATGCTCACGCCCAGGCGCAGGATCTTGGGCGTGTTCGTCTCCTGGCTGCGCACCGTGCGCGACTGCCCGTACTCGGTGGTGATGGTCTCGTCCTTCTCCACGCCGCCGCTGGCGGCGGCGGCGGCGCCCGCGCCCTCGGCGATCTTCGCCTCCGTGCCGGCGGGCCCGCCGGTGCGCGCGGCGGCCGGCGTCACCGAGCGGCTCTCCACCGTCTCGGACAGGACCGGTCCCTTCGGGTCGAGCTTCTCCGAGGTCTCCTTGATCTGCTGGAACTCGGCGTCCAGCGCGATGCGCACGTCGGCCTTGATCTGCTTGCTGTCCAGGAGCTCCTGCGCGCGCTTGCGGCGCACCTCCTCCTCGCGCAGGCGGTAGGCCAGGAGGTTGTCCGCGGCCACGGCCCCCGGCTCCTTCTCGCCCTCGGTGAGCAGGCGGCCCTGGGAGTCCATGACGCGCACGTTGTCCGGGTCGAGGCCCTCGACCGCACCGGAGACGAAGTGCGTGATGGCGCGCACGTTCTCCTCGGTCAGCTTGCGGCCGGCGCGCGCGTGCACGATGACCGAGGCCTTGGGCGGGCTGTCCTGGTCCAGGAAGGGCGAGCGCTGGGCGGCGGTGATGTTGACCGAGGCCTTCTCCACGGCGTCGAAGCTGGCGATGTCGCGCGCCAGCGCCCCCTGCAGCGCGCGCCGGAAGGTGACGTTCTGCACGAAGTTGGACACGCCGAAACTCGAGTCGTCGAACAGCTCCCAGCCGGAGCCGCTGCCGCGCGGCAGCCCGGCGGCGGACACGAGCATGCGCATCTCGGAGACGTCCTGCCGCGGCACGTACACCGATCTGCCGCCGTCCCGCACCTCGGCGGACACGCCCGCGCCGCGCACTTCCTCGACCACGGCGGCGGCGTCCGCGGGGTCGAGGCTACCGAACAGCAGGGCGTAGTCGGGCCGCGTCGCCAGGTAGACGGACCCGCCCATGCCCAGGAGCACGACCAGCGCGCTGAGCACGGCCAGGAGCCGCTGCGCCGGCGTGCCGCCGGTCAGTATCCCGCCGAACTGGGAGAGAAGCTGCTTCACGACTTCTGGTCTCCGCCGCCGGCACCTTCAACAGGCGCCGCGTGCCGATCACATCGGCATCCTCTGGATCTCCTGGTACGCGTCGATGAGCCGGTTGCGCACCTCGACCACGAGCCGGAACGACAGGTCCGCCTCGGTCATGGCGATCATCACGTCGTGGATGTCCGTGGGCTCGCCCTTGGCCAGCGACTCGACCAGGCGGTCCGAGGCCGCGCTCGCCTGGCTGGCGTCCTGGAGGAGGTCGCCGAGCAGGCCGGCGAAGCCGCCGGCGCCGCGGGCAGCGCCCTCGGGTCGCGCGCGCGCCGCGCTCTCGGTGGCGCCGGTGACGGCGCCGATCGCGGAAACGTCCATCGCTACCTCCCGATCTGCAGCGCCGCGTCCACCATGGTGCGAAACGCCCGGATGCTGCGCAGGTTGGCCTCGTAGGAGCGCATCGCCTCCATGAGGTCGACCATCTCGAAGATCATGTCCACGTTGGGCAGCGACACCCAGCCGTCCGCGTCGGCCAGCGGATGACCGGGGTCGTTGACGCGCCGCAGCTCGCTCATGTCCGGCACCACGCCCGCGACCCGCACCGTGGGCAGGCGCTCGCGCTCGCGCGCGCCGCGCTCGACGTACGCCTCGAAGATGACCTCGCGCCGGCGGTAGGGACCGCCTTCCTCCGTCTTCAGCGTGTGCGCGTTGGCGATGTTGGCCGCGACCACCTCGAGGCGGCGGCGCTCGGCGCGCATGCCGGCGCCGGCGAGGTCCAGGGCGCGAAACGCCTCCATGCCGCTCATCCTCACCTCCTCGGTCAACGCCCGCCGCTGAGGGCGAGACGCATGGCCTGCGCCTTGTGCTGCAGCACCAGGCTGAGCGCCTGGTAGACGTACTCGACGCGCGTCAGTTCGGCGGCCTCGTCCTCGGCCACCACGTTGTTGCCGTCCACCTCGCCCGGACTGCGGTCCACGGTGATGCGCGGTTCGAAGCGGCCGCCGCGCGCCGCGCGCTCGAGTTGCTCCTCGAAGGACACCGCCGAGCGCTTGAAGCCCGGCGTGCTCTGGTTGGCCAGGTTGGACGCCGCCACCTGGTGGCGCAGCGCCAGCCCGTCCAGCGCCCGGGCGATCAGTTGCACCTCGAGAGAGCTCATGGCGTGCACCTCCCGGCGCCGGCCGGCGCCGTGCCGCGCCGCGTGGGTCCGCCGACGCTGATCCCCTCGCGGCGATAACGCGCGATCTTGTTGGTGAGCGTGCGCGGCGTGACGCCCAGGATGCGCGCCGTCTCCTTGCGCGAGTTGCCGGTGCTCTCCAGCGTCCTGAGGATGAGCGCGCGCTCGACGTTCTCCAGGCTCCAGCCCACCTGGCGCGACACGTCCGGCTGCGCGTCGCGCTCGCCGCTGCCGCCCGGGGCGAGGTGCTCCGGCTCCAGGGTCTCGCCCGGATCGAGCACCGCGGCGCGCTCGATCGTGTTCTCCAGCTCGCGCACGTTGCCCGGCCAGCCATAGGAGCGCAGCATGTCCATGGCGGCGGGCGCGATGCGTCGCGCGCGCGCGTCGTTCTCCCGGGCGAACTTGTCGAGGAAGTGCAGCGCCAGCGGCTCGACGTCCTCGCGCCGCTCGCGCAGCGGCGGGATGCGCAGGTTCACCACCTGCAGGCGGTAGTAGAGGTCCTCGCGGAACAGGCCGTTCCGGATGCGCTCCTCCAGGTCCTGGTTGGTGGCGGCGACGGTGCGCACGTCGCAGGTGAGCGTCTTGGTGCCGCCCACGCGTTCGAACTCGCGCTCCTCCAGCGCGCGCAGGAGCTTCGCCTGCAGCGCGGGGCTGGTC
>DYIW01000076.1 GCA_020723465.1 Phycisphaera mikurensis | reverse complement strand
ACCATGCGCGAGGCGTCGCTGAAGTCTCTCGTCAGCATGGTCGCGTGACGCTTCGCCTGCGGGACCCATGTCCCGCTGTCGCGCATCCACCGCGCGCCCATAGCGCGCGGCCGCAGCCCGTGGTAGCGGGATATCAGGCCAGGGCCTCGAGGAAAGCAGAGAGCAGACGCACCCCCGCGCCCGTGACTCCCTTGCCCAGGTAGTCGCGCTTGCGGCCGCCGTAGGCCGTGCCCGCGATGTCCAGGTGCGCCCACTTGCGCTCGCCGGCGAAGCGCGACAGGAAGAAGGCGGCCGTGCCCGCGCCGCCGTCCCGGCCCGTGGAGTTCTTCAGGTCCGCCACCTCGGACTTGACGTCCTCCTGGTACTCGGGGAAAAGCGGCAGGGGCCAGACGCGGTCGCCCGACTCGTCCCCCGCCTGGCGCAGGAGCGCCGTGAGCCGCTCGTCGTTCGAGTAGAGCCCGGAGGCGTCGTGGCCGAGCGCGACCACGCACGCGCCGGTGAGCGTCGCCAGGTCGACGATGTAGTCCGGCTCGAGCTGGGCGGCGTGGTGCAGCCCGTCGGCCAGGATGAGGCGGCCCTCGGCGTCGGTGTTGATCACTTCCACCGTGAGGCCCGAGGCCGTCACCAGCGTGTCGCCGGGCTTCTGCGCCGCGCCGCCCGGCATGTTCTCGGCCGCGGGCACCACGCCAATCACGCGCACCGGCAGCTCGAGGCGCGCCGCGGCCTCAAGCGCGCCGATCACGGCCGCGCCGCCGCACATGTCGAACTTCATGTCCTCCATGTTGGCCGACGGCTTGATGGAGATGCCGCCGCTGTCGAAGGTCAGACCCTTGCCCACCAGGCACACGGTCTTCTTGAAGCGCCGCGGCCGGTAGCTCAACTCGATCAGGCAGGGCGGCTCGGCGCTGCCGCGGCCCACGCCCAGTAGGCCGCCCATGCGCAGGCGCTCGAGGTCGCGCGGCCGCAGCACGCGCGCGCGCAGGCGCCGCGCGCGCGCCACGCGCAGGGCGCGCCGCGCCAGCTCGGACGGGGTCATCAGGTTGCCCGGCAGGTCGCCCAGCTCGCGCGCCAGGTTGGTCGCCTCGGCCACGATCGTGCCGCGCTCCACGCCGGCCGCGAACGCCTCTCCCTGGCGCTCGGCCGCGAGCAGCGCCACCGTGCCCTGCAGCGCGTCCTTCTCCTCCTCCTTGCGCCGCGCCGGGGTCCGGTACGAGGCGAGCACCGCGCCCTCGGCCAGGGCCGAGCCGGCGGCGGCCGCGGGCACCGCGCGCGTACCGAGCTCGAGGCCGAGCGTCTTGAGCTTGAGGTTCTTCAGGCTGGCCACGGCCAGGCCCGCGCCGCGGCGCAGCCGCTCGGCGTTGATTTCCTTCTCCTTGCCGAGGCCGACCAATAGCAGCCGCTCGCGGCCGCCCTCGCCGTACACGAGCAGCGTCTTTCTGAACTCGGCGCTCCACTCCTTGCGCCTGAGGATGCTGGCCGCGGTGCGGCCCGCGGCGCTGTCCTGGTCGAGCTTCGCTCCCTCGGGCAGAAGGACGGCATGCAGCGCGGCGCGGCGCACCTTCGCGATCGTGGCGGCCTGGATCTTCATGTTTCTCTCTCGACCTCCCGGGGGTGGTAGCGCGCGGACTACCCGCTGCTGGCGCGGGCGATGGCGCACAGCGCCTCGGCCGCGGCCGCGACGTCGTCCAACGTATTGAGCGGGCCGAACGACAGGCGCGTGGCGCCGCCGGGGAACGACCCGATGGAGCGGTGCGCGAGCGGCGCGCAATGCAGGCCGGAGCGCGCCTTGATGCCGAACTCGACGTCGAGCAGCGTCCCGACCTCCTGGCAGTCAAAGCCGTCGACGAGCAGCGGGAAGACCGGCTCGCGCGCGGCCGGGTCGCGCGGCCCGAGCACGCTGAGGCGCGGCACGCCGGCGGTCGCCTCGAGGAAGGCTCGGCACAGCTCCCGCTTGTGGCGCTCGACCTCGTCGAGGCCGCGCGCCAGGAGATAGTCGAGCGCGGCCTCCAGGCCGGCGATGCCCGGCAGATTGTGCGAGCCGGCCTCGTGGCGGTCGGGGAGGTCCTGCGGCTGGCGGTCCTCCTCGGAACGGCTGCCGGTGCCGCCCTCGCGCAGGGTCAGGACCTCGAGCCCCTCGCGCATGTAGAGGGCGCCCGTGCCGAGCGGCCCGAGCAGCGACTTGTGGCCGGGGAAGGCCATGAGGTCGGCGCCGAGCTCGTCCGGGAGGACGGGCCGCGCGCCCGCGGTCTGGGCCGCGTCCAGGAGGAACAGCGCGCCGCGGGCGTGCGCCAGGGCGGCGACCTCGCGCGCGGGCTGCAGCGAGCCGGTGACGTTCGAAGCGTGCAGCATCACCACCAGACGCGTGTCGTCGCGCAGGGCCTGGGCGACGTCGCCGGCGGCGACCACGCCCTCGGCCGAGGCGCGCACCCGCGTCACCCGCACGCCCCCGCGCTCCTCCAGCTCACGCAGCGGCCGCAGCACCGAGTTGTGGTCCATCCAGGTGGTGACCACGTGGTCGCCCGGACGCAGCACGCCCTTCAACGCGATGTTGAGGGCGTCGCTGGCGTTGAAGGTGAACACCACGCGCGCCGCCTCGGCCACGCCGAGCAGGCGGCGCAGCTTGTCCCGGCACGAGTCCAGGATGCGCCCGGCCTCTACCGCCTCGCGGTAGGAGCCCCGGCCGGCGCTCGCGCCCACGCCGCGGTTATAGCGATCCATCGCCTGCCAGACCGCTTCCGGCTTGGGGAACGAGGTGGCGGCATTGTCCAGGTAGATGCTGCGCGGGGCGTCCATGAGCAGTCGTGTACACTAGCGTCCGCCGGGGCGCTCCCGCAGGGGAAAAGCCCGGACGCGCGCCGGGCCTTGTGCTAGCCTGTATGAAGCCCGATCGGATCTCCTTCCCGACAAGATCAGAGGAACCGCAGCATGAAGCTCTTCACTGGGATCGCGCTCCTGCTCTGCCTCGCCCCGCTCGCGCCCGCGGGCACCCTCGAGCTGGACAAGACGGGCGGCGGCGCGCTCGCGGTCACGACGCTCAGCCTGACCGGCAGCGCGGGCCAGCCTTACCTCATCCTGTTCGACATCTCCGAGCAGCAGACCGTGATCAACCCCCAGGTCACGCTCGACATCTCGCTCACCTACGCCCCGCTCGCCGTGCAGGTGCCGGGCTTCCTGGGCGTGCTGAACGGCGCGGGCAAGGCGCAGGTGTCGTTCGTCATCCCGAACGACCCGGTGATCCTCGACCTGACCATCTCGCTGCAGGCGATCGGTGGGTTCATGATCGACTCGGTCTCCAACCTGGTGCGCCTGACGCCGTCCCTCACGGGCGCGTTCGAGGCGGCGCTCGACAACCCCGCCCTGCCCATCACGGGCGGCGCCATCCACGAGAATGCCGACGGCACGCTGCTCCTGGTCGGCGGCTCGGGCCCGACCTACCAGACCTACGATCCCGACCGCGAGGAGTTCGACCTGGGCGGCCTGGCCTTTGGCGTGGGCTTCCTCGGCCAGTCGACCGCGCTCGCGGACGGCCGCTACCTCTTCACCGGCGGACTCGGCCTGGACGGACAGCCCACGGCCGCGGCGGCCGTGTTCGACCCGGCCACCGGCACGACCACGAACGTGACCATGCTGCAGCCGCGCGCCGGGCACGGCGCCTCGCTCATGCCGAACGGCAAGGTGCTCATCACGGGCGGCTTCAAGGTCTTCACCCTGACCGACATCCTCGCGTTCCTGCAGGGCATCCAGGGGGACACCGAGATCTTCGACCCGGCCGCGGGCGCGTTCGGCGCGGGGCCGGCCATGCTGGAGCCGCGCGCGCTGCACACCTCCACCGCCATGCCGAACGGCAAGGTGCTGGTGGCCGGCGGCCTGACGCTCGTCCCCATCCTCAACATCCCGCTCGTGTCCAATACGGCGTATTCCTACAACCCGATCTTCAACACCTTCGGCCTGCCGATCTTCTTCACCGGCGCGCGCCTCTACCATTCGGCGGCGCTGCTCTCGGACGGGCGGGTGCTGCTGGCCGGCGGCCTCAGCATGGACCTGACCGAGGTGATCTCGACCGGCGACATCACCAAGCTGGTGATCTCGACCCTGAGCGACTGCCAGATCTTCAAGGCGACCATCTTCGGCGGCGGCTTCACCACGGCCAGCGCCCTGTCACAGCCGCGCGCGGGCGCGGGCGTCATCGGCCTGGCGGACGGCGGCGCGCTCATCGCCGGCGGCTTCAACCTCTCGCTCAGCAGCACGGCCTACGGCATGGAGATGCTCTCCTCGGCCGACCGCTTCGCCTCGTCGGGCGCGCTTTCGGCCACGGGCTCACTGCTCGCGGCGCGCCTCACGCCGGTGCTGCACAAGCTGAACGACGGCACCATCCTGGCCGTGGGCGGCGGCCCGACCAGCGCGGAGATCTACCAGCCGTAGGCGGCGGCGCGGCGGCGCCGCCGCCAGTTCGAAGTTCGAAGTCAGAAGTCGGAAGTGGGGAGTTCCCGGCTGCCGTCGTTGCCCAGATGGCGGTATCCTCTGCCGCATGATCGTCGGCACCGTCATCGGCACCGTGGTCGCGCCGATCCAGCACCCCTTCTATGACGGCAAGAAGCTGCTGCTGGTGCAGGCCGAGCAGCCGCACGACGGCTCCCCGGCGCGGGAGGGCACGCTGCTCGCGGTCGATCGCGCCGGCGCCGGAGTGGGTGAGAAGGTCCTGGTCATGAAGGAGGGTTCGAGCGCGCGCTCGCTCTTCGAGCAGCAGGCGGCGCCGGTGCGCACCCTCATCGTGGGCGTGATCGACGAGATCGAGGTGGCGGGCCGCACCGTCTTCTTCAAGGGCGCGGAAGCATGAGCGCCTCACCTGACCTCGTTACGCTCAGGCGGCAGATCGCCGAGATCGCGCGCCTCTGCTGGGAGCGCGGCTACATCGGCGCCGTGGACGGCAACGTCTCGGTCAGGCTGGACGACGGCAGCCTGCTGGTCACGCCCTCGGGGACGATCAAGTTCCTGCTCGAACCGGACATGATCGTGCACACGGACGCGCGCGGCGTGCCGAGCGGCGGCGGCCGCGCCTCGAGCGAGATCCGCATGCATGTGGTCTGCTACGAGGAGCGGCCGGACATCCGCGCCATCGTGCACGCCCACCCGCCCACGGCCGTGGCCTTCTCGCTCGCCGGTCTCGACATGATGCAGGCGCTCATCCCCGAGCTCGTGGTCACGCTCGGCGCCGTGCCGACCGCGCCCTACGGCACGCCCGGCACCGAC
This sequence comes from Phycisphaera mikurensis, assembly GCA_020723465.1. GTDB lineage: Bacteria > Planctomycetota > B15-G4 > B15-G4 > JADJEK01 > JACQZJ01. Next base: position 15,984 of record DYIW01000076.1, on the reverse strand, counting down.
GAGCTGGCGCGGCCGGTGCGCGAGCTCATCCGCTGCGCCGACGCGGTCATCATGGAGCGCCACGGCGCCATCTGCGTCGGGCTCGACCTGCTCGACGCCTACAAGAAGCTCGAGCAGGTGGAGCACAACGCGCGCATCACCTTCATGGCCCGCCTGCTCGGCCAGGCGCGCGAGATGTCGCCCGACGAGGTCAAGCGGCTGCTCGCGACGCGCCAGGACCTGGGCATCGCGACCACCAACGTCTACTGCACGCACTGCGGCATGCCGGGCTTCGCGGGTGTTCGACTCGGAACCGGAGGGGAAGGGAGGGGAAGGGAAGAGAAGTGAGTGGAGCGATCGCGGTCGTTTCCCATGGCCTCCGGGGACCGGAGCGCGCCTTCCGGTGCACGGTGTGTGCGACGAATGATGGGTGGCCTGCTGGCGGCGGAGGCGAAGCGCGCGGATCTGCGCGGCGAAGGAGCGCGCGGCGTGGCGGGCAACGGCGGCGCGGCCGCCGCCATGCCGCGCCGCGGGTGAGCCGCGGGCGCCCCGCCCGCCGGATCCAGCCGCGGAACCCCGGTGATCCGCGAGCCGAAAGGCGATAGAAAGTCGTTCATGGCCTCGTCTTGGAGCAGCGGCTGCCGAAACAACCGTCTTCTTGGCAGAGCGACGCCGTCTCCACTCTTCGGGTGCGGGCGAAGCCCGCGCTGAGGGTGCCGGAGGGAGCCGCGCGATGGGCCTGAGGATCGCCCTCGATGCCTCCGCGGCCGCGAAGCGCGAGCGCACCGGCGTGGCGCGCTATGCCACCTGCCTGCTCGACGCGCTGCTCGCGGCCGCGCCGGACTGCGCGTTCACGCTCGGCTGCCGCCTGTCGCGCCTGCGCCGCCACCGCTTCCGCTATCTCCCGCACGCGCCGAACGCCCGCACGCGCTACTTCACGGACGCGACCGTGCGCCTCTGCCTGGGGGCAGCCGACGTCTTCCACGGCCTGGACGCGCGCATTCCGCCGCGCTGCCCCTGCCCCGCGGTGGTGACGCTGCATGACCTCGGCCCGCTCGAGCGGCCCGAGATCGCGGGCGAGGGTTTCCGCGGCAAGAAGCTCGCCGCCTATCAAGTCATTGCGGCGCGCGCGGCGCGCATCATCTGCGTGTCGGCCGCCACGCGCGACGCCTTCCGCCGCGCCTTCGACCTGCCCGAGGAGCGCTTCGCCGTCATCCACCACGGCCTGGAGCCACGCTTTCACCCGCAGCCCGAAGAGGCCGTGGAGGCCTCTTTGCGCCGCCTCGGGATCGAGCGGCCCTACCTGCTGTTCGTCGGCCTCTTGTCCGCGCGCAAGAACTGCGCCGCGCTGGTGCGTGCCTTCGACCGCATGGCCGAGGCCGAGCCCGGCCTGCGCCTGGTGCTCGCGGGCGGCCGCGCGCACGGCTTCGCCGAGGTCGAGCAGGCGCTCGCCGCCGCGCGCGCGCGTGCGCGCATCGTCCTGCTCGGGTTCGTGGACGACGCGCTCCTGCCGCCACTCTACGCCGGCGCGCGCGCCTTCGTCTTCCCCGGCCGGAGCGAGGGTTTTGGCATCCCCATGCTCGAGGCCATGGCCTGCGGCGCGCCGGTCGTGGCCGCGGACACGGCAGTGGCGCGCGAGGTGGCAGCCGGCGCGGCCCTCTTGGCCGACACGGCGGCGGAAGACGCTTTCGCGGCCGCGCTGGCGCGGATATGTTCTGACCGCGCGCTCGCCGCAGAGCTGCGCGCGCGCGGCGCCCTGCGCGCCAAGGAGTTCTCGTGGGAGGCCGCTGCCTCGCACACGCTCGAGGTCTACCGCGCCGCGGCGGCGGCCTCGGTTCCGCTTTCCGGGAGGGGCTCATGAGGATCCACACGCGATACGGCCGCTTCCTGCCGGCCTTCTGCTTGATTGGGCTCTGCGCCTGCACCGGCCTGGAGCGCGAGGGAGTGGACGAGAAGTTCAACTTCTGGCCGCTCGCGCGCTACGAGACCGTCGCCGAGCCCCCGGGGCACACGCTCGACGTGCTCTGGCCGCTGGCCCAGTTCCAGCGCGCGGGACAGGCGAACGCCTCGCGCATCCTGCCCTTCTACGTGCACAAGGACGACGGCGCGGGCGAGCGCTTCCTCAACACCCTGCTCCTCTACTGGCAGAAGATCGACGAATCGCGCTCGTATGTGAGCCGTACCCTCTTCCCCTTCCTCTTCTATGTGCGCTCGCCCGAGGAATGGGAGACCCACGTCTGGCCCCTCTACGGCGTGCGCAAGTACGGGCCGGAAGACCAGCGCTCGCGCTGCGACATGGCCGTCTTCCCGCTGTTCGAGTATGACCGGCGCCTGGACGGCTCGCAAAGCGACCTCGACCTGCTCGGCATCGGGCCGTTCCTCTCGCTGTTCGAGACCGGATACGAAGCGCCCGCGGGCGAGGGAGACGCTGCCGTGGCGCGGCGCCACGTCGACGTGCTGCAGCTCCTGGAGGGGCTGTTCAGCGTCTTCACTTTCCAGCAGCGCCCGCTCAACGAGGAGCAGGAGCTCGAGAAGGTGCAGGCGCCGCCCGCCGCGCCGGCTGCGGGCGGCTTCACGCGCGAGAGCCGCTTCCTCGACCTCTTCGGCGCGCTCTCCCTGTTCGCGCACCGCAGCGAGCATGACGCGGCCGCGGCTCCCGAGAGCCGCCGCACGCACCTCTTCCCTTTGTACTGGCACTTCCGCGACCAGGAGAAGTCCACCCTCTTCCTGCTGCCGCTCTTCGGCCGCCAGACGCGCGGCGACTCCTACACCCGAACCTGGATCGTGCCGCCGCTCTGCTCGCTCGAGCAGGATGACGCCGCGGACCTGAGCGGCGTGGACGTGCTCTGGCCGCTGTGGCGCTACGAGAGCCGCGGCGGCCAGGACCCCGGCTGGCACCTGCGCGCTCTGCCGCTCCTCTGGTTCACCAAGCGGCCGGAGGCCGAGACCAGCCTGATCCTGCCCATCTACTACCGCATCCGCGACGCGGAGAACGACTACCTGCACATCGTCCCCTTCTACGGGCAGCACAGCGAGTACGGCGGCCTGCTGCGGCGCACCTTCATCGTGCCGCCGCTCTACATCGCCACGCACGACGAGCGCGAGCACCTCCAGCGCCGTGACTTCCTCTATCCGCTGGCGCGCTTCGAGACCTCCCAGGCCGGGACGAAGAACTACGCCCTGCCCTTCTTCTACTACCGCGGCGCGGCAAGCCGCTCGCACTTGAACGTGCTTGGGCTGTTCGACCGCGACAAAAGCGAGGTCCGGGTCTCGAGCCTGTTCTACCCGTTCTACTCGGGCGTCGAGGCCTTCGGCGAGGGCAGCCGCACCTCCTGGCTGCCGTTCTTCGACTGGCGCTTCTTCTCCGAGCGCGAGCCCAAGGGGGAGGACACGTCGGTCCTCTTCCCGCTGGCGAGCTTCCAGCGCCGGGACGAGGAGCGCAGCCGCTGGATCTTCCCCTTCTACTGGTGGTTCGACGACGGCGCCGGCGAGACCAACAAGCACATCTGGCCCTTCTTCGGCGTCGACCACGAGAGGACCGGGCTCCGGCGCCTCTCCACCCTCTTCCCGCTGTTCTTCTATGGCACGAACGAGGAAGGCACGATCAAGGACGCGGGTGTGCTCTTCCCGTTCGGCGGCGCGTCGACCGAGGAGGGCGAGAGCAAGCACTGGTTCATCCCGCTCTTCTACCACCGCACCACCGAGCACGGGGACGACGCCGGCTCGCGCACCTGGGTGCTCTGGCCCCTGTTCTCGCGCACCAGCGAGGCCGACGGCTCGTCGCAGTGGAACTCGCTCTTCACCCTGCTCCTGAACCACGAGCACGGCCCGGGCGCGGACGGTGCCGATGAGTTCTCGCTCCTCGGCGCGCTCTACCGCGGCCGCAGCGAAGGCACGAAAACCAGCAGAAGCGTCGCCTTCCTCTTCCGCTACGAGAACGACGCCGGCGCACGCACGCTCAAGCTCTTCCACTTGATCCCCATCCGCTTCTGAGCTGACCGCTGAAAGCTGAGAGCTGACAGCTCTCAGCCAACCGCCGCCAGCCGCTCCGCGTATCATCATCCCATGAGCACGCCCGACACGCCGGCCGAAGACCGCCGCGAGCACCCCGGCTTCGCCGCCCTGCTCAGCCGGCCGGTCACGGCGCTCATGGCCTTCATCCTCATCGTCCTCTTGGGCGTCGTCTCCTACCTGCGCATCCCGATCATGCTCCTGCCCCGGGGCATCGCCGAGTCCGAGATGACGATCATGGTGCCCTGCCCGGACTCCAGCCCGCTCGAGGTGCTGGAGCAGGTCACCAAGCCCCTCGAGGACGCGATCCGCACCCTGCCGGACGTGACCGAGGTCAACTCCGGGTCCGAGGCGTCGAGCGCGCGCGTGAGCGTGCGCTTCGCGCCGAACACGGACATGGACCTGGCCTACAACGAGATCCGCGACCGCATCGAGCGCACCAAGCCGAGCTTCCCCGAGGGGGTGAGGGACATCCGCATCTGGCGCTGGAACTCGGACGTGGAGATGCCCATCTTCTGGCTCGGCATCCTCTACGAGGACACGGTGACGGATCCCTTCGGCGTGGTGGAGGATGTCATCCAGCCGCGCTTCGAGGCCGTGGACGGCGTCGCCCGGGTCATGATCCACGGCATGGTCGAGGACTCGGTGCGCGTGTTCGTCTCGCCCGAGGCGCTGCGTTCGCACGGCCTCAGCCTGTACGACGTGGTGTCGACCCTGCGGCGCGACAACTTCACCCTGCCGGCCGGCAGCATCGCCGACGGCGGGCGCGAGTACCTGCTGCGCATCGAGGCGGGCTTCCGCAGCCTGGAGGAGATCCGCCAGTACCCGGTCCGCGAGAACGTGCAGATCCAGGACGTCGCGGACGTGCGCATCGAGAAGGCCTACCGCGACAACGTCAGCCGCGTGAACGGCTACAGCTCGCTCACGGCCGTGATCAACAAGGAGTCGGACGAGAACACGGTGGAGGTGTGCGAGCGCGTCACGGCGCAGATCGAGGAGATGAAGCGCGACGCGCGCCTGACCGGCTTCCAGTTCAACGTCTACTTCAACCAGGCGGACGTGATCGTCAGCTCGCTCGGCAACCTCAAGTCCTCGATGGGCTGGGGCGCCCTGTTCGCGTTGCTCATCCTCTACTTGTTCGTGCGGCGCGTGGCCATGACGCTCATGGTGGCGCTCGCCATCCCGGTGTCGCTCCTCGCCGCCCTGGTCGCGGTCTACTTCAGCGGCTTCACCTTCAACATCCTGTCGCTCGCCGGCTTCACGCTCGCCATCGGCATGCTGGTGGACAACTCCATCGTCGTGGCGGAGAACGTGGCGCGCCTGCGCGCCCTGGGCTGGAAGCCGTTCGCGGCCGCAGCCTCGGGCGCCGGCCAGGTCGGCCTGGCCATCATCCTGTCGACCTTGACCACGATCATCGTCTTCACGCCGCTGGTGTTCATGGCCAAGGAGCGCAACACGCGCATCCTGCTGGGCGAGCTGGCCGCGCCCATCACCTACTCGCTGCTGGCGTCGCTGCTCACGGCCCTGGTGTTCCTGCCCATCGCCACGGTGCAGCTCAGCCGCCGCGGCGCGGGCAAGGCGGCGGAATGCGCCGCGCCCTCGGCCTACTCCGGCGCCTCGCGCCTGCTCTCGGGCTACCGCCGCCTGCTGGCCTTCACCCTGCACCACCGCTTCGGCGTGACCGTGTTCACGCTGGCCGTGATCGCCCTCGGCGCCCAGGCCTGGCGCGGCCTGCAGTTCTCCTTCGAGGAAGGCGGCCACAACGACCGCTTGCGCATCAACGTCAAGCTGCCCAAGCGCTTCACCCTGCCCGAGGCCGCTACGGTCTTCGACCAGTTCGAGGAGTTCCTGCTGGCGCGCCGCCAGGAGTACCAGTTCGAGGACCTGAGCGTGTTCTTCGACCGGCGGCGCGGGGAGGCGAGCCTCTGGTTCGACGATGACGCCCCGCGCCCGGACTCGCGCCAGCTCTCCTGGCGCCTGCGCCAGGAGCTGCCCAAGATCCCGGGCGTGGAGTACGAGATCGGCTTCGAAGCCGAGGGCGCCGAGGCGGGGGTGCACGTCCAGCTCTACGGGCCGGACAGCGTGGAGCTGACGCGCATCGGCGACGAGCTGGTGCGCGAGCTGGAGAAGCTGCCGGAGCTGTCGAACGTGCGCACCGACGTGGAGGAGGGCTTCGAGGAGCTGCGCGTGGGCATCGACCGCGACCGCGCGCAGCGCTTCGGCGTGAGCCAGGAGGTGCTGCAGGGCCTGATCGCCTGGGGCGTCGGCGGCCAGCGCCTCGCCGGCTACCGCGGCGGCGAGCGCGAGATCCCGCTGCTCATCGAGTACGAGGAGCCGCAGGTCGGCGACCTCAACTACCTGCGGGCGCTGGACGTGCCCGTGGACCGCGAGGGCGGCTCGGTGCCGCTCGCCGCGCTCACCCACTACCGCTTCGAGAAGTCGCTCGGCTCCATCCTGCGCCAGGACGGCATCACCAGCCTGGGTGTGCAGGCCGATTCCTTCGACAAGAACTCGTACCGCATCCAGCGCAAGGTGGCGGCGGTGCTCGAGGACTTTTCCTTCCCCGAGGGCTACGGCTGGAAGGACGCGGGGCGGCGCGAGGAGTTCGAGGAGGGCCTGAAGGAAGTCGGCCGGGGGCTGCTCGCCGGCATCCTGTTCGTGTTCCTGCTCATGGGCATGCTGTTCGAGTCGGCGATTCTGCCCCTGTCGGTGCTGCTCACCATCCCGCTCGCGATGGTCGGCGGCATCCTGGCGCTCTTCATCACGCGCACGCCGCTGGACGGCATGGCGCAGCTCGCCTTCATCCTGCTGGCCGGCGTGGTGGTGAACAACGGCATCGTGCTGGTGGACCGCATCAAGCAGGTGCGCGACGCGGGCATGGAGCGCAGCGAGGCGATCCTCACCGGCTGTGCGCAGCGCGTGCGGCCCGTGCTCATGACCGCGCTCACGACCATGTTCGGCCTGCTGCCCATGGCGATGCCCGAGGTCTTCACCACGGGCTCGAACGCCGGCCTGCGCTACGAGTCGCTCGCCATCGCCACGCTCGGCGGCCTGTTCCTGTCCACCCTCCTCACGCTCTTCGTCGTGCCGCTCTTCTACTCGCTCTTCGACGACCTCGGCCGCGTGTTCCTCGGCGTGCTCAGGCCGCGCGCGGCGCGGGCCGCGGCCGCCCGCGCGCCGGAGGCCCCGGCCCCGGCGTCCTGAGACGCGGGACGAGAAGCGTGGCGCGGCGCCTCCGCCAGTATCATCCTGCAACGTGCGTACCGATGGGATGATCCGTGCGGACCGCGGCGCCGCGGGCGCCCCGAGGCTGGCCTGGCTGCTCCTGCTGGGATTGCTCCTGTTGGCCGGCGCGCTGCGCTTCTGGAGCCTCTGGGACTGGTGGCTCCATCCGGACGAAGGGATCTACTTCTCGACCGTCATCACCGACCTGGAAAAGGCGCTGGCCACGATCGCGGCGAACGTACATCCGCCGCTCCAGTACCTGCTGCTGCGGTTCCTCGGCCTGGTCTCGCTGGACGTCGCCTGGCTGCGCTTGCCGGCCGTGCTCGCCGGGATCGCCCTGGTTCCCCTCGCCTTCCTGCTGGCCGGTGGGCGCGGGGACTGGCGCGCCGGCCTCATCGCCGCGCTGCTCTTCGCCGTGGCGCCGGGCAGCCTCATGCTCTCGCAGACGATGCGCCCGTACACCCTGCACGCGGCGTGCTCGCTCGTGGCCCTCCTGGCCGTCGCCCGCTACCTCGAGACGCCCGCGGCGCCGCGGCTCGCGCTCTACGCCGCGGCCATGGGCGTCGCGCTCTTCCTGCACTACTGCACGTTCGTCGTCCTCGGCGGCGTCGCGTGCGCGCTCGGCGGCCTGGCTCTCCTGCGGCGCCTCGACCGGCGCCGGGCGCTCAGCCTGCTCCTGGCGCAGCTCCCCATCCTCGCGGGCGCCGCCTACCTGTACTGGACGCACATACAGCAGCGGCTGGGGAGCGCCTACGTGCGCGATCATCCGCGCGCCGAGCCGCTGCTGGACATGTTCGGCAGCGACCCGCTGCACCTGCTGGCGAACCTCGCCAGCGCCGCGGACTACTCGCTCGGCCGCGTGGCGGGCGTGCTGGTCGTCGCCGTGCTGGTGCCCGCCGGCCTCGTGGCGCTGGCCAGGACAGGCCGCTGGTTCCTCTGCCTGTTCTCCGCCGGGACCATCCTCTCGGCCGTGGCCTTCAGCGCCGCCGGCCACTATCCCCTCGGCGCCTCGCGCCAGTCCTTCTACCTCACGCTCTGCCTGATCCCTCCGGCCAGTCACGCGCTCGCCTGGCTCCTGCGCGGCCGCTCCCGGATCGGCAAGATCCTCGGGGCGATGACTCTCCTGCTGCTGGTCGCCGCCGCCCTCGCCGAGAAGACGCACGGCCTGGACGAGGACAAGAGGGTCGAGCTGACCATTCCGATCGAGGAGGCGCAGGCCATGCGGGAGTTCCTCCTGAGCGAGGACTCGAGGCGCTGCCTCTTCGTCACCGATTCCAGCACGTACCTCTTGATCAACGCACTGGTGGTCGAACGTGACGACGGCCTCGCTCCCCTGCCCCTGCCCCAAGGCGGCGAGAGCGCGGCCGCCGACAGCACGCAGCTTGAGGAAGGCAAACTGCTGAGCGGCTTCCAGGCGGGACGCAACCGCTTCATCCTGGCGAACCGCTGGCGCATGCAGGCCTCGTCCTACACCACGACCACTCCCCGCCACTTGCACCAGGTTCTCGACAGCCTGGAGGCCTACGGCTTCGTCCTGGACGGCCCGCGGGCCGAGGAGATCTGGCTCATCCAGGGTGGCTCGCCCAGGACCATGCTCGGCGTCCTCCCCGCCGCCAACCGGAAGGGCGCCGCGGTCCACGGGCCCCTCATCGGCGGCACGAACTTCGGCGCCTTCCGCCTCTGCCCGGCGGCCTACCGCGAGTACGTGCGCGAGCGCCAGCCGGCCGCCCCTCCCCCGCCAGGCGGCGAGTAGCCTGGCCCGGACCTCGCCCGCACCACCGGGGCCGCGCCTATTGCCGCGCCGGCCGCGTGATCCCGGCCCCGCAGCGCGGCAGGATCTCGCGCGCCTCGGCCGGGCCGTAGTTGAAGACGGTGAAGCCGCCGGTGCGCAAACGGCGCGTGATCTCGATCTGCTCGATGAGCGAGCACATGTCCCCGCGCTCGGTCCAGGTGCTCAGGCCGATGCCCGGATAGCACGGCACGGCCCCGGCCCAGCCGCGCTGGCGGTCGACCAGGGCCTCGAACTGGCCGGCATCGGGCGTGTAGTCCATGGGACACACGAAGTCGAGCCAGCCCTGCTCGCACCACGCCTTCCAGTCCTGGCCGATGCCGTCGCGATCGACCGGCCAGTTGGGGAACACGGCGGCCGAGACCTTCACGCCGGGCCGTTTCTCGTGCACGGCTTCGGCCACGGCGGCCACCACGCGCGTGATCTGGGCGCGCCGGAACTCCAGCCACCGTTCCTTCAGCTCGCCGTCCTCGCGCACGGCGGCCGGCCAGCGGTCGAGCCGCCGGCCGATGGCTTTCTCGAACCGTTCGCGGCAGCCCGCGCAGAAGCAGCTCTCGGGGCCGGGGTAGCGGATGTAGTCGAAATGCACGCCGTCCACGTCATACTTCGTGGCGACCTCGAGCATGGCGTCGATCTCGAGCTGCTGATTCGCCGGTTGGGACGGACAGAGCCAGCGCTCTTCCGGCGTGCCGTCGAAGCGCACCTGCGTGCGTCCCTCTGCCACCATGCGCTCGGCGAACTCCCGCGGCGTGCGGCCGCCCATGTTCCAGTTTACCTTCCACACGTGGCACTCGACGCCGTGCGCGCGGCACGCGGCCAGGCAGGCGGCGAGCGCATCGCCCTCTTCCGCCACTTCGGGCGCGACCGGCAGCACGTTGCTCTCGTAGTACGCGACGCCGCCCCAGAGCATGTTGGGCAGGATCGCGGTGAAGCCGTTCTCGGCCAGGATGCGGATCGCTTCCTCCCAGTCCATGCCCGCGACGCCGAACGCGTCGTGGCACCAGAACGCGCGGTGCTCGCCGGGGAGGCTCTGCTGCACCGCGCAGAACAGGTCGATCAGCGCCGCGCGTGCCTGCTCGGCCAGGGAGATGGCTGCGACCGCGTCCGCGCCGCCGGACGCCTGGCCGCGCACGGCTGCGAGCAGGTTCTCGATCTCCTCGAGGCGCGCGAGCGCGTGCGCCAGGGCCGTCTGCCGCAGGGACGGCGCCAGCCGGCCGAGCATGGCCAGGACCAGCAGGCGGCGCGCGGCGGGATCCTCCACCAGGAGGACATGCGTCATGAACACGCAGTTCGCGGAGGCCACGATCGCCGCCTGGCCCGCGCTCTGGCCCGCGGCGTCCAGCCACTCGGCCGCGACCTCGCTCTTCCCCTCGAGCGCCCGCGCCTCGCGGATGTTCCACGAGTCCTGGCGGACCGTGCCCGGCATGCCTTCGAGCACGCCGCCGCAGGCGCGAAGCTGGGCGAACTGTCCCGGGCGCTCCTCCCGCACGTGCCGGCCGATCTCGATGCCAGCGAGCTCCGAGAGCGGTTCCGGGAGGGTGTAGAAGGCGAGGATCGTGCCGCCCGCGCCGAGGAACGCGCGCAGGCCCGCGACGGCCTCGGCCGGCACGGCCGGGTTGTACGGCAGGACGGCGACCAGCTTGCCCTGGAGCCGCTCCGCCGTCACGTCCAGGTCGTCCATGAGGACGAAGTCCAGGCCGAGATCCGCGAGGACGCGGCCCACGCTCTCGGCGCAGGAGGCGATCGTCTTCGCTTCCTCGGGATGGCTTGTCGCGGCCGCGGCGCCCCGGATCAACGCGATCGGCGCGTCCTGCCCCATGAGCGCCAGGTCCGCCAGGTAGAACGCCGTGTCCGTGTCGCCGCCGCGCCAGGCGGAAACGCGGATGGCGTCGATCTTGCCCCAGCCGGCGGGCTCCCCCTCGATCTCGGTTTCGCTCTTCTCGACCTCGACGGTCGACCAGCCGCTCCCGGCGCGCGGCGAGAAGCGCGCCGCGTACCAGCCGGCGCCGCTCCGGAAGTAGAGCGAGAAGCTCGACACGGGCGACAGGTCGCGCGAGAAGAAGCGAAAGCGCACGCCCCGGCAGGAGACCAGGTCGAGATCGACGGACAGGTCCCAGGAGGCACGCTCGACGCGCGCGCCGGAGAAGTCGCACGGCAGCTTCAGCACGTTGCGCCGTCCCAGGCGCGCGACGCTCACCGGCGCGCTGCCGCGCATCGGCGTCCACGCCGCTCTCGCCTCCCGCTCGCTCGGGTAGTCCAGGGCGTCCAGGATGACGGCGTCCGGCACGGGCCGTAGCGGCGGGATCTCCTCGGCCCGGCACGGCAGCACGAGGCAGGAGGCGAGCGCCAGAGCGAGCGGCAGAAGGGGGCGGCCGGCCATCACGGCTCCGGGCCCTTAGGGGGGCAGCAGGGATCAGGCGGGCAGCAATCGCAGTTTGGCTCGGTGCCGCGCCAGGCGCCGATCAGGATGCCGATGGCGCAGCCCACGCCCGAGCGCACGGTCACGGCTCCCTCCGGGCAGTTCCTGGCGCAGGCGCCGCACTCCATGCACGCGTCCCGGTCGACGATCACCGCGCGCTTCTGGCGCAGGGCGAACACGCCGTGCGGGCAGACCTCGAGGCACATGCGGCAGCCGTTGCACAGCTCCTCGCGGAGCTCCAGCGTGACCACGTCTCGCAAATAGCGCAGTCCGAGCATGGGCCGTCCTCCACGCCTCAAGCGAAGCGCCCGTACACCAGCAGGATCAGCCCGACCGCCGCGGCCGCGATCTGGGCCGGCAGGGCCGCGCGCATCTCGCGGCGCACGCCGGAGAGCGAGGTGAAGGTCGAGGCGCCGGTGAAGTTCATGGCCAGGAAGCTCGACACGGCCGGGAGCAGGAACGCCCACGCCGCTGCGTCCGCCGCGTCGTCGAAGAGCGGGAGGCCGGCTCGCCACAGCGCCCCCGAGACGAGCAGCGCGGCGAGTCCCACCCAGGCGCCCTTCAGCGCGAAGGCCCGCCCCGGGATCCACGGCAGGAGCATCGGCGTGAGCGCGGCGCCGCCCAGGTAGGCCGCGAAGAGCAGCAGGACGCCGCGCGGTCCCGAGAGAAGCAGCAGGCCGGCGGCCACGCACACGAAGCTCCGCAGGAACCCGGTCAGCTCCACCGGCACGAGCACGAGCCGGTCGAGAAGCGAGAAGCGGACCCGGCGCGCCTCGGGCGGCACACGCATGCCGTCACGCAGGCAGGCGGGCAGGTCGACCGCGCGCACCGGGCCGTAGCGCACGCGGAAGCCGCTCCGCTCGCGCACGAGATGCGCGCTCACCCCGGTCGCGCCGAGCTGCGGCACGATGAGGTCGCGATGCGCGACGATCTCGGCGAGGCGCGCTGCCTGCACCCGGTTCACCAGCTCGTCCGTGCCGAACGTGCCCTTGCCCGCCGCGCACCAGACGTTGATGCCCTTGGTGTCGAGCACCAGGATCCAGGCGTCCACTCCCGGAAGGCACGAGCGCAGGCGGTCGAAGGTGAGCTTGTAGCTCGCGGTCACGAGCACGGGAGACGCGGGCGTCGGGTCTCCCACGGCATAGAGGCCGGCATCCACGCGGTAGTTCATCCGGCCGATGCCCCAGCGGACGCGCCACGCGCCCAGCCGATCGCGTGCCGTGAGCGTGGTGGCGACGCGCGGCACGTCGCCCGCCGGCGTCGCGACCGTTCCCGCGGAGCAGTTTTCGGCGAGGTTTCGCGCCGGGCCGCGGTCGCCGCGCGAGGGGCCGCAGCAGCAGGGCGCGGCGTCGCCGGTTGGTTGGCCATGCGATGGATTCATGCGCCGGTGCGGTCAGTCGACCAGGGCGGCCGCCGCCGTCCCGCGCGCAGGCGCGGCGGACTCTCCGGAACCGCGCGGGGCCAGGAGCCGGGCCATCTCGGTGGCGGCCTCCTCGGCCCGCAGCCTCGTGGGGAAGTGGTCGACGCCGCGCGCCTCGGCCGTGATCGCGTTCACCAGGCCCCAGGCGCTCGGGTCGCCCTCTTCCCGGAAGCGATCCAGCACGCGCAGCGCCTCGACGATCGGGTCGACGCGGGACAGCCAGACTTCGGGATCGTCGATCGGGATGCTCGAGAGAGCGCGGGCCTGGCGGACGAACTCGTGCAGCGTCCGCCCCTCCAGGCACAGGGACACCATCTCGCGGACCGGCGTGAACTTCTTTTGGACCGCCGAAAGCTGCGCGTGGGGAACGACCTGCCCGTTCGCGCAGACCACGCGATAGACGCGCGGCGCGATCCGCACGTCCCCGTCTCCCTCGCTCAACGCGGCGAAGCCGGCGCAGACGTCATCGCCCTTCTTGACCGATGCCGCGCAGCGAGGCGTCATCGCAGCGACCGCCGTGTAGGCGTCCGGCACATGCTCGCAATGGACGAGAACGACGTGCTGCCCATTCTGGAGCCGCTGCTCCAACTCGTCCCGGATCGACCCGACCCACTCCCGGTCGGCGCTGCCGTCCGGCAGCACCTCGAGCAGGTCCGGCCTTGCCTTCCCCTCCGCAGCCTGGCGCGCGAGAGCGGCAGCGAACGCGCGGGCGCTCCTTCGGATGCCGCTGACGCTGGTCTGCGCGTGGAGGGCCTCAGAGAAGAGAAGCTGCAGGTTCGGCTTCGGAGCGATTCGACCGAGGCGGCAGTGCATGGCGCCCTCCCTTGGTTCGAGGTCTGTTTCCGCCATGACCATTGACCCCGACGCAGGCCGTTCTGTCAAGAGGGGCCCGTCTTGCGGCCGGGTGCGCGGCGAAGAACGCGCCGTCGACAACAGACGCGCCTCGAGGTACCATCGGTGCCAGTCCACCGGCGCCGCCGGGAGGGCGGGGGCGTTCGGCGCGGACTGCGGAATGGGCGCGTTCATCGGGGGTGCTGCCATGAGCACACGGGTCGGGTCGATCGGGGTCGTCGGGTTCCTTCTCTTCGTCGCGCCGCTCGCTCAGGGAGCGGCGGCAGCGCAGGATCCGGGGGCGCCTCCCGGCCTGCGCCCCGCGCTGAAGGCGGCGCTCGCGCCACAAGAGTACGCACTCGTCCCGGACGTGCCGGCGGCCGCTGGAAGGCCGCGCTGGACGGCGGAGAACCCGGCGCAGGGGCTCTGGGCGACGTTCGACGATGCGGGCGTGCGGATCGGGCGCGAGGGGGCGCCGGAGGCGCCGTCGCTCCTGACGCTTCAGCTCGTGAGGTGGGGATGGACGGGAGCCCTCGCCGCGCCGGATCCGCCGGAGATCGTCACCGACGGCGCGCGCCTGGAGTACCGCCGCGGGGCGATCACCGAGTGGTACGTGAACGCGGAGGCGGGCCTGGAGCAGGGCTTCACGATCGAGGAGCCTCCCGCCCAGGGGGCCGAGGGCGGCGTGCTTGAGCTCTGCCTGGCCTTGGGCGCGACGCACGCGCCACGCATCGACGAGGATCGTCGCGGGCTGACGCTCGTCGACGCGCGGGGAGAGCGGGGTCTGGGGTACTCGGGCCTTGTCGCGTGGGACGCGAACGGCCGGGAGCTTGCAGTATGGCTGGAAGAGCGCCAGGCCGGAGGCGTGGCGATCCTCGTGCGGGCCGAGGGCGTGGTCTGGCCGATCGTGGTCGATCCCCTGATCGCTGTGCAGGAGGCCAAGCTCACCGCCGCCGACCCCGCGAGTTGGGACCTATTCGGCTGGTCCGTCTCCATGTCCGGCGACACGGCGCTCATCGGGGCTGACCTTGACGACCACGCCGGCGGGACCGACGCCGGCTCGGCCTACGTGTTCGTACGCACCGGGACCACATGGACCCAGCAAGCCAAGCTCATTGCGGCCGACGCCGCGAGTGACGACCTTTTCGGCGATTCCGTTTCTCTCTCAGGCGACACGGCGCTCGTCGGGGCTCGTCTGGACGACCACGCCGGCGGGACCAACGCCGGCTCGGCCTACGTGTTCGTACGCAGCGACACGACCTGGACCCAGCAGGCCAAGCTTGTTGCCGGCGACGCCGCCGGTAGCGACTCCTTCGGCTGCTCCGTCTTCCTCTCCGGCGACACGGCGCTCGTCGGGGCTCAGCGTGACGACCACGCCGGCGGGGCGGATGCCGGCTCGGCCTACGTGTTCGTGCGCAGCGGCACGACCTGGACCGAGCAGGCCAAGCTCATTGCCGGCGACGCCGCCATTGACGACGAGTTTGGCTGCTCCGTCTCGCTTTCCGGCAGCACGGCACTCGTCGGGGCTTACCTTGACGACCACCCAGGCGGGACGGATGCTGGCTCGGCCTATGTGTTCGTGCGCAGCGGCACGACCTGGACGATTCAAGACAAGCTCACTGCCAGCGACGCCGCGGATGGGGACGAATTCGGCCGGTCCGTTTCCCTCTCCGGCGAAACGGCGCTCGTCGGGGCGTACGCTGACGACCACGCGGGAGGGACCGAAGCCGGCTCGGCTTACCTGTTCGCGCGCGTGGGAACGTGGTGGAACCAGAAGGCCAAGCTCACCGCCGCCGACGCCGCCGGTGGCGACCAATTCGGGGCATCCGTCTCCCTCTGCGGCGACACAGCGCTCGTCGGGGCGAGGTACGACGACCACACCGGAGCGACCGACGCCGGATCGGCGTACGTGTTCGTGCTCAGCGGCTTCGCCTGGACCCAGCAGGCCAAGCTCACCGCCGCCGACCCCGCGGGCAGCAACTGGCTCGGTGCGTCCGTCTCTCTCTCCGGCGAAACGGCGCTCGTCGGAGCGGCCGGTTTCAGCCAACCCGGCGTGTCTGTTGTCGGCTCGGCCTACGTGTTCCGGTTGACGACCTGCGGCACCGCCACCGCCTACGGAGCCGGCTGTGCCGGCTCGGGCGGCTTCGTCCCCGCCCTCGCCCTGTCGGGCTGCCCGGCGCCGAACCAGACCGTGCAGCTCTCTCTGACCCAGGGCCTGGGCGGCAGCCTGGCGCTCTTCCTCTTCGGCGCAGGCCAGGGCAGCGTGCCGATCGGCGGGGGCTGCACCTTCCTCCTGAACCCCGTGCTGCC
>DYIW01000075.1:3247-21254 GCA_020723465.1 Phycisphaera mikurensis | reverse complement strand
TCGGCGCAGGTGTAGCAGAAGACGCACTCCTCGACGCGGAAGCGCTCGAGCGTTCCCGGCTCGGCCCCGGTCGGGCAGTCCCTGGCGCAGGCATCGCAGGAGGTGCACGACTCGTCCGGCCGCATGCGCACCAGGCCGAGCCGCGCCAGGAGCGAGAGCAGTGCCCCGAGCGGGCAGAGGTAGCGGCAGAAGAAGCGCTCGCGCAGCCAGTTGAGCAGCATGAGGGCGAGGAAGATCACGCCGATGAACACGCCCCCCTGGTGGAAGCGCTCGGCGATCTCGGCGCCCTCGTACGGCAAGTAGAGCACGCCGAGCACGGTGTTCCCGAGCTGGCCGAAGTCGAAGCGGCCGAGGAATGAGTAGAGCGAGTTCGTGGCCCAGGCGAGCGCGGGCAAAAGCGCGGTGGTGACGGTGCGCGTGAGGAGCGCGATCGGATCGACGTAGCCCACGAGCTGCCCGCCGAACAATGCCGAGGCGAGCACCGCGCCGAGCACGACGTGCTTCATACCGAGCAGGCGCGAGTGGCCCGCGCGCGCCGCGCGGCTGCTGAGGCGCAGTTTCCGGCCGAGCCAGCCGGCGAAAGTCTGCAGCGCGCCCAGGGGACAGACCCAGCCGCAGTAGAAGCGCCCGAAAAGCGCGGTCAGGACCACGACGGCGAGCGACAGGAGAAGGGCCGGCTCGAGCGCGTGGGCGCTGAGGTAGGTGACGGCGAGCAGCAGCGGATCGAAGTCGAGGAACAGCGTGCCCGGGTAGACCTGCACGCCCCCGGCCTGCCGGATCGAGAGGATGACGAGAAGCAGGAAGAGGACCAGCGCCGCGACCTGCGAGACGCGCCGCAGGTTCGCCGCCGAGAGGATCTCCCGGTCGATGCGCTCCGCCAGGCCGCGATCACCGCCCTTCCCGCGCGCCATCTAGTCCTCGAACCCCTCGCACCAGGATTTGGCCCGGGTCCAGTCCGCCGCGCCGGCGCCGTACTCCTCGGCCCGAGCCACGAAGCGCGGCAGGGTCGCGGCTCCGCGGTAGCGCTCGCCGAACATGTGCCTGAGCGCGAAGGCGTCCACGGCCACGGGATCGACGCCCGCCACGATGGCGAGCGGGTATTCCACGTAGCGGAGCGACCCGCCCTGCGGGCCGTTGCTCGCGAGGGCGCGCAGGCCGTCCACCACGGAGAGCGTGGGCCGCAGCAGGAGCGCCAGCTCCGCGATCGACTCATGCACGCGCTGGTGCAGGCGGCTGCGCTCGCCGCCCACGGCGCCGAACAGGTTCTTCATGGCCAGCGTGGCGCCGGTCAGGGCGTGGTGCTTGGCGATGGCGACGCTCACCACCTTGTCGGCGGCGAGGTAGTTGGCGTCGACCTCCCACTCGCGCGCCGGATCGAGCGGGCTCCGCACGCGCGCGTATTCGCGCGGGAAGACCATGCGCCCGCCGGCGGCCTCGACCGCGGGGCCGATGCGGCTCTCCTCGTAGCACTTCCTCGGCTCCTAGCAGGAGCGGTCGCCGACCAGCACCTCGCGCGCGCCCGCGGCCTTGGCGAGCCGCACGATCTCCCCGACCACGTCCGGGTTGGTGGTGGCGGCGTACTCCGGCCGCCGCGCCCAGCCGATGTTCGGCTTGACGTAGACCGTGTCCCCGGCGCTGACGAAGCGCTCCATGCCGCCGAGCGCCTCGATGACCCTCCTGGTCATCGGCACCGCGGCCGCAAAATCCTCGGGCGCCGGCAGGCCGGAGACCTTGCGCCGCAGCGCGGCGAGGTCGGCGGCCTCGGGCGGCGCGGGATTGAGCCCGTCCCAGCGCCGCTCGAGGCGCTTGCCGCCCGCGCGGGCGTAGCGCTTCACGCCGAGGAACGAGGCCCAGAACGGCGCGGTGAAGGCCGCGCCCCCGGCGAGCCACAGGGACCTCCTGAGGAAGCCGCGGCGGCTGGTCACTCGCTCACCGCCTTCTTGAAGTCGGCCAGCTCCTCGGCCGTCGCGATCAGGCAGCCGCTGACGATCCAGCCGTCGCGGCGCGCCACCGCACAGCGCGCGCCGTCCGGGCCGGCCTCGAACTCCTCGCTGCCGGCGGGCGCGCCGAAATGCGCGGCCAGCGCCCGCTGCCGCTCGGGGGTCGCCGCGAGCGCCAGCGCCGGCACGAAGCCCGTCCCGCTCGGCACGGAGAAGAGCCAGCCCGGCGCGCCGCGCGACAGGCTGAGCGCCTCGGCCGGGAGCGGCAGGCCCCGCGCGCCGTATGGCCCGCACACCAGCTTCTCGCTGTTCGGCACGCGCGCCACGCCCGCCAGCGGGAACGCGGGCGCGGCCTCCGCCGGGATCGAGTGGCGAAGCACGTCGGAGAGGCGGCGCACGAACTCCGCGAGCCGCGCCGTGTCGGCCAGGTTCTCGGTGCTGACCGCGACGAAGCGGTCGGCGTGGCAGAGCACGGCGCGATCCTCGGCCCCGGCCGCGAGCACCGGGCCGGGAAAGGGCGCGTCCGACGGGCCGCGGTTCAGGCTCCAGATGCCGAAGGCCGCAACGGCATCCGCCATCGCGTATTCCTCGAGGCGCAGGCGCGCGCCGCCCTGATCCTCGAGGGTGAGGGTGTGCAGGCGGCGGAAGCCGTATTCGTAGTAGAGCACGTCCCCGCCGTCGATCTTGTTCGAGAGGGGAGGGCGGCCCGGTCCGGCCTCGGCGTCGGGGTAGTAGGTCTCGAGCGGCGCGGCCTGCCAGCCCGCGGCAAGACGAGCGTCCGCGATCAGCGCCGCGCCCGCGCCGCCTTCCGCGGCGAGCGGCTCATCGAGCGGCCCGGCGCCGCGCCGGAGCGCCGTGAGCGGCAAGACGAACAGCCCCGCGATCGCGGCGAGGACGAGCGCCTTCAGCAGGATCCTCGAGCCGCCCATGCTAGGGGGGCCCTACACCTCTATGGTCTCGAGCGCGATCTCCTGGGGATCCGCCTTGCCCAGGCCCTTCTCCGCGCACAGCTCGATGTGCTTGGTCTGCTCGCTCGTGAGCTCCGCCATCTTCCGCTTCTTGCGCACGGCGTTCAGCTCCTTGCGCACCACGTAGTCCAGAGCCACGGGATCGAGGGAAAAGTAGAGGGCGTTGTTGACCTCCTTCTTGTCATCGGTGCACTTCCCCGGGCCGCCGTCGAAGCCGCACAGGATGCCGTCGAGGATGCTGAGAGACCAGCGCTCCGTGACCAGCTTCTGCGAGCACACGTCGGCGATGAAGGGCGCGCAGCAGTCGCTGTGGCAGGTGCCGCTCGTGGGATGCAGCAGGCCGAAGGCGATGTTCTTCAGGGAAAGGGTCACGCCGGAGATGCTGTGGTTCTTCATCACCGGCAAGTTGATGATACGCGTGAGCCGCCTGGTCAGGATCTTGGGCCAGTGCGTGGTCGTCTGCCCGTCGGGCGTGGTGTAGGGCGCCTCCTCGTCCATGTCGTCGTCGAAGCCCAGGCAGTGGATCGTCCCCACTTCCTTGGTGCGCACGTATCCCGCCTCGTCGAGCTGCTGGCCGTAGCGGTCGAACACGAGGACGCGCTCCGCGGGCAGGCCGAGCTTGAGCAAGGAGGCGGACAGGACCTCGGGGATCTGCGTGTGCGTCGAGAGGTGCCTGGTGCCGAGGCAGTTGACCTTGAGGCCGACGACGTCCTCCGGGCGCACGAACAGGCCGAGCGCCTCCTCCAGCGTCTCCTTGCCGGTGAGCTTCTTCATGCCGGCCTCGAGCATGCGCGCCACGACCTCCTTGTTGACCTTGGCGGTCACCTTCTGGCTGTCGAGCACCTTGTCGCTCACCACCTTGATGACCGTCGACTTGCCGTCCTGTCTGCTGGCCGCCATGAGGGGGAGCGGCATGCCGGCGACTACGGCCGCCGAGCCGGCCGTGGCCACCGAGGACCGGATGAACTCGCGGCGCGAAAGCTGCTCTGACTTGCTGGACTCGTTCTTGCTCACCGTGCGTCCTCCTGGCCGGCGCGCGGCCGTGCGCGGGCCGATGCGGATTCTACTGGAGGCGGCAGCGCGCGGCCACCGGCAGGCGCGGGCAGTACGTGCCGGCGCCTTGCGCCGGGCGAGCCGCGTTTCACGGGTGCGGCGGCACGAGGCGCGTCTCGACGAAGCGCAGCAGACGTTCGCCGGCGGTGGTGCCGGGCGCGACCTCGGTCGTGAACAGTTCCAGGCCGTGCGCCGCTCCCGCCACCACGTGCAGCTCGCACGCGATGCCCGCCTCCTGCGCGCGCTGCGCCAGCTCCCGGGCGCGCGCGACCGGGATGATCGGATCGTCCTCGCCGTGGACGATGAAGAGCGCGGCCTCGCCTCGATCCAGGCACTCCAGGAAGCCCTGGGCCGAGCCCCAGAGATCGAGCGCCGCGGCCACGCGGAGAGGCGCGGCCGCTCCCTGGTCGTCCAGGCCGTACGCCAACGCGAGCGCCACGATGGCGCCGGCCGACATGCCGCCCGCGGCGAAGCGCGACACGTCGAGGCGCAGGCGCGCCGCGTTCTCCTCGAGCCAGGAGCAGGCCGCGAGCGCGTCCTCGAGCGCCGCGGCCGCCGCTTCCACGGTGCCGCGCCCGCCGCGCAGGGGAGCACGGAACAGGCCGGCGCAGGCCTCGCCCATGGCAGGCGAGACCACAGGCCGCTGGCCCGCGAGACGGTAGTCGATCGCGGCCACGACGCAGCCGGCCGCGGCCAGCTCCTCGGCCAGCGCGGCCATCCTCGGCTCGCCGCGGCCGCCGCCGTGGAACCCTCCGCCGTGGATGAGCAGCACCCCCGGCCGCAGCTCCGCGGCGTTCGTTTCCGCCGGCTCGTAGAGGTCGAGGAGCAGCGGGAAGTCGGCGCGCGGCGACTGGATGGGCGCCTCGCCGTAGGCGATCCCCTCGGTGCGGCGGACGCGCGCACCCGGGGCGGACGAGGGGCCGGGCGCGAGACACCCGGGCAGGAGCAGGCCGGCGATCAGCATGAGCCTCCGCGCACGCATGGCGCCACGCTACGTCGCGGCGCGTTGCGTGTCGAGGCCGGCGCAAGACGCCGCGATCGCCCGGCGATATCATCGTCACGCTCCAGCGGATTGGAGCCGTCATACGAAGGAGCGCCGCGGCCCGCATGGACGTCGAGGAACACCGCTACAGCGAGGACCCGTCGCGCGGCCCGGCCGACGCGCGCACCGACCTGCCCGGCGTGGACTACTTCTTCTTGGGCAACGGCCGCGTCCTGGCCGCCGTGCAGGTCGATCCCTCGGGCACGGGGACGCCGCTCGGATTGCTGCTCATGCGGCCGGAGTGCTTTGGGCACAAGCGCGCCGCCTTGACCTTCGATCAGGAGGTGGGCCTGGCTGGAACCGCGCTCACGATCGAGGCCGGCGGCCGCGCGCGCCAGGCGCGCGCCGGCGCGGTCGAGGCGCGCTGGGTCGATCGCGGCGGCGTCCCCGCCGTGGCGGCCTCGTGGCAGGACGGCGGCGTGCTGGTGGAGGAGACCTTCTTCTGCCCGGATCGCGTCTTGCCGCGGCTCGTGCGCGAGATCCGCGTGCGCGCGCGCGAGCCCCTCGACGCCGTCCTGACCACCGGCCGCGGGACCTCATTGCTGCGTTGCTGCATCAAGCTCGGGGGAAGCGAGCCGGTGCGCGCCGCGATCGGCTACGACCTCGAGCCGTCGGATACGGGCGAGACGGTCCGCGCCTCGTGGACGGACGCGGCTGCGCCCGCGGAGGACGCGCGGCGCTTCCACGCCGGCCTGGCGTCCCTCTCCTTCGCGCCGGAGGAAGCCGGCGCGTGCCTCGGCCATCTCTTCCTCGCCGCGCGGCATCAGCTTCCCGCGGTGATCGCCGCGTGCGGCGCCGTGGACGGCAGCATCTGGCAGTACAACCTGGAGTGGGTGCGCGACCAGGCGCTCGAGGCGCTCGCGCTCTGCCAGCTCGGGGCGAGCGACCTGGCGCGCACCATGCTCGCGCGCCTGCTCGACCGGTTCGTCACGGACGATGGGGACACGGTCGATTCGGGCAGGACGCGCCCGCCGCAGGAGGTGGAGCTCGACCAGAACGGCGTGCTGCTCTTGGCGCTCAGGGGGTACACGGACTGGTCCGGCGACCTCGAGCTGGCGCAGAGCCGCTGGGCGAAGATCCGCCAGCTCGCCGACTTTCCGCTGCGGCAGGTCTTCCGCCACGCGGCCTCGGGCCTGCTCTGCAATCGCCGCGAGTTCTGGGAGCGCCACGCCGCCTTCGGCATCGAGGAAGGAATGGAGCTGGCACATCAGCTCTTCGTCTCGATCGGCCTCTCCTGCGCCGCGGAGCTGGCGCACGACCTCGGCCGCGAGGACGAGGCCGGCCGCTGGCGCGAGGCCGGGGCGAGGCTAAGGCAGGCCATGCTCGAGGACGCGCGCTTCGCGCTGGTGGAAGGCGGCCGCTTCATCAAGCGCCGCCGGCTGGACGGCACGGTGCAGGAAACGGCAACGCTCCCGCCCGATGCGGGCCTGCCGCCCGAGCTGCCGATCTGCCGCCACCCCGGCCCGCACTACCTCGACCCGGACACGTCCTCCGTCCTGCCCATCGCTCTCGAGATCGTCGATCCGCGCGGCGCGCTGGCATTGCGCACGCTCGAAGGCATGGACGTGCTCTGGAACCAGTCCTGGGAGGGAGGCGGCTACGGGCGCTACCACGTGACCTCCGAGGCCGACTCGCCGGGCCCCTGGCCCTTCGCCTCGCTGTTCGTGGCGCGCGCCTGCCTGGAAGCCGGCGACGACGCGCGCGCCTGGCGCGTGCTGCGCTGGCTTGCTTCGCTGCCGGGCGGGGCGCGCGCCGGCACCTGGCTCGAGTTCTACGGCCCGAAGCCCGTGCCGCCCTGCCCGCCGGTCGGGGTCATCCCCTGGACCTGGGCGGAGATCCTGACGTTTTTCATCCACCACCTGCTCGGCGTGCGGCCGCGCCGCGATGGCCTGGAGCTGCGGCCGCGCCTGCTCGCCGGCCTGGATGAAGCGTCGGCCGCGCTCGCGGTGCGAGACAAGCGCCTGCACCTCAGCGTGCGCCGCGCGCGCGCGAACGAGGCGGAGCACGCCCTGGTCGGCGGTGCGCGCCAGCCGCTTGTGGGCGGCCGGCTCTGGCTCGAGCCGTTCGCCGGCGACCTGAGCGTGGAGATCGTGACGGCCCATTGAGCGGCGCCGGCGTGCGCCCTCGGCAGGTCAAGGAGAAGAAAGCGCATGGCCAAGGCAAGCGAGCGACCCGCGGTGCACCTGGTGTGCAACTCCCACATCGATCCGGTCTGGCTGTGGGACTGGGAGGAGGGCGCGGCCGAGGCCCTGGCCACCTTCCGCGCGGCCGCCGACCTGTGCGAGGAGTCCCCGGGCTTCGTCTTCAATCACAATGAGGCAGTGCTCTACCAATGGGTCGAGGAATACGAGCCGGCATTGTTCGCGCGCATCCGGCGCCTGGTGCGCGCCGGCCGCTGGCACATCATGGGCGGCTGGTTCCTGCAGCCTGACTGCAACATGCCCGCGGGCGAGTCGTTCGTGCGGCAGATCCTCCTGGGCAAGCGCTGGTTCCGGGAGCGCCTCGGCGTGGACGTCACCACGGCGGTCAACCTCGATCCCTTCGGCCACAGCCGCGGCCTGGTGCAGATCCTCCGGCGCAGCGGCTACGACTCCTACGTGTTCTGCCGGCCCGGCCTGGCGGAGAGCCGTCTGCCCGCGCCGGTTTTCAGTTGGGTCGGATACGACGGCTCGGAGATCCTCGGCACGCTCGCCGTGGCGCACTACAACTCCGCTCCAGGCGGCGCGCGGGCCAAGGTCGAGGAGTGGCTGGCGAAAAGCGGCGGCCAGAGCGCGAGCCTGCTGCTCTGGGGCGTGGGCAATCACGGCGGCGGGCCGTCACGGAAGGACCTGCGCGACCTGCGGCGGCTCATGCGCGACCGCCCGGAACACGCGATCCTGCACTCCACGCCCGAGCGTTACGTGGCCGACCTGCGCCGGCGCGCATTGGCTTGCCCGCGCCACGCCGGCGACCTCAACCCGTGGGCGGTCGGCTGCTACACGACCATGCGCCGCGTCAAGGCCGCGCACCGCCGCCTGGAGAACGACCTGTTCACAACCGAGAAGATGGCGGCCGCGGCCGCGGCGCAGGGCCTGCTGCCCTATGCGCGCGCCGAGCTGCGGGAGGCGGCGCGCGACCTGGCCTGGAGCGAGTTCCACGACAGCCTGCCCGGCACCTCGATCCAGGCGGTCGAGGAGACGGCCGTGCGCGCGCTCGACCACGGCCTGGAAATCGCGGCGCGCGTGCGCGCCCGCGCCTTCTTCGCCCTGGCTTCGGGCCAGCGGCGCGCGCCCCCCGGCGACTTCCCGCTGCTCGTCTACAACCCCCACCCCTTCCCGCTGGAGACGCTCGTCGAGTGCGAGCTGCAGCCGCAGTGGCCGCACAAGACGCGCGGCTTCCTGCAGCCGGTGCTGCGGCACGGCGGCCGCGCGCTCCCGGTCCAGCCCGAGAAGGAGCGGAGCAACATCGACGAGGACCACCGCAAGCGCGTGGTCTTTCGCGCGCGCCTCGCGGCCGCGCAGATGAACCGCATCGACTGCCGCCTCGATATGCGCCGCGCCGCGCCGCGCCGCGCGCTCGCCGAGCGGAACGGCCGCATCCTCTTCCGCGGCGAGGACCTCGAGGTGGTGGTGAACGCCCGCACCGGGCTCGTCGACCGCCTGCGCGCGCGCGGCCGCGACCTCTTGCGGCCCGGCGCCTTCCGCCCGCTCGTCATGCGTGACGACGCCGATCCCTGGGGCATGCGCGTGGTCTCCTTCCGCCGGCTGGCCGACGCCTTCCGCCTGCTCGCGCGCGCGCAAGCGCGCCGTTTCGCCGGTTTGCCGGACGCGGACCTGCCGGCGGTGCGCGTCATCGAGGACGGCCCGGTGCGGAGCGTGATCGAGGCGCTGTTCGGCTGGGGCCACTCCTTCATCTGCCAGCACTACAAGCTGCCGCGCCAGGGAACGGAGCTGGAAGTGGCGACGCGCGTCTACTGGAACGAGAAGGACCGCATGCTCAAGCTCGCGGTCCCGACTCTGTTCCGCGATGCGGCGTTCTGCGGCCAGACCGCCTTCGGCGTGGCCGACCTGCCAGAGAACGGCCGCGAGGCCGTGGCCCAGCAATGGGTGGCGCTCGTCTCGCGAAACGACGACCTGGCGCTGACGTGCATCAATGACGGCACCTACGGCGCGGACCACCACGGCGGCGAGCTGCGCCTCTCGCTCCTGCGCTCCCCGGCCCACGCCGGGCACCCCACCGGGCCGGAGTGCGGCATCGTGGTCCGCGACCGCTTCACGCCGCGCCTCGACCAGGGCGAGCGCGGCTTCCGCTTCTGGCTGAACGCCGGCCGGGTGAAAGACCGCCTGGAGAGCATCGACCGCGAGGCTCTGGCGCGAAACGCTCCGCCCCAGGCGCTCTGCTTCTTCCCGCCCGGCACGGGCAAGAAGCCTCTGCCCGGCGCGCTCGTCAGCGGCCGCGCCGTGCAGCTCGCCGCGTTCAAGCTGGCGGAAGACGGAGAGGACTTCATCCTGCGCCTGTTCGAGCCCACGGGCCGGGCGCGCTCGGTGACCCTCTCCCTCCCCTGCTGCCACGCCCGTACGCGCGTGCGCCTCGGGCCCTTCGAGGTGAAGACCCTGCGCTTCGTGCGGAGCACGCGGCGCTTCGTGGAGACGGACCTGCTCGAGGAGCCGCTCGCCGCCGGCGCCCGCTGAAGACGCGGTGCGTCGTCAAGCCGGAGCGCAGCGCCGCCGGCTGGAGCAGCAGGCTCGGCGGCGCCTTCAGGGCGGGTTCTCCTCCAGCCATTCAACATCGGCGAGATCCTGCGTCCGTCCGGTCGCCTTCTTGTTTCGAAGGAGAAGCGCGCGAGAAAGAACGAACACAGGCTCCCCTTCGAATTGTGTGGCAACGCGCTCCTGCCAGGCCTCGTCGAAGTCGACGGCGTCCAGCGCCGTGATCACGTCGATGCGCACGGGAGACACGCCGATCTGAAACACGACGCCGGGAGTCGACAAGTCCTGTTGAGTGAGATCGTGCAGGGGAGCACCAAAGACCCTGAGCGCGGCGAGAACGCGCTCTGCGTTCCCCGGAACTGGTCGGATCCAAACGTCGAGGTCCTTGGTCGCGCGAATCCGGCCGTGGGCTGCGAGCGCATGAGCGCCGACGACAAGATACTCAACGCGATGGGCGTTGAACTCGGCTAACAGTTCTCTGTAGTCGGAGGTCATCGTCGGTGTATCGCCAATGGGCGGAGAGCCGCGTCAGCTTCCAGACTGTCGCGATCCGCTCGGCGGACGTCATTTTGCGCCAGTCCTCGTCGGCGGAGACGACATCGCCCGGACGGACCACCCGGCCGGTCACGACGCGATGCTGGGGCTGCTCACTCATGACTCGAAGTATACTTCCTGAAGGGCGAATCCACGCCTCCGGCCCCTCAGCATCCCAGGTTGACCAGCCCCCAGAGCAGGAAGACGAGCAGGCCGACCAGCAACCAGCTCCCGCCGAAGCCCCACCAGTCGCGCCTCGTGGGCTTGAGGATCTCGAAGCTCGGCCAGGGCAGGAGCTTCTGGGCCGCGAAGCGCTCCGGGTGGCGCGCCGCCTCCTCCAGCGCGCGCTGCTCCTCGGCGGGCCCGGCCTGCACAGGCGTGTGCACCTTGGCGAAGAAGCGGTCGAGGTGCGCGCTCGCGACCGGCTTCGTGAAGGCGCTGATCAGGAAGAGCAGCAGGAACGGGAAGAAGGCGTCGAAGAAGAAGCGCACGGCCACGAGCTGCGCCTTCGAGCAACGCGTGAAGTCGATGCCCAGCCAGCTCAGTACCCAGAGCTCGGCGTGGAAACGGCCCTGGCCCTGGCGCGGCGACTGCGGGTCGCTCGGATCGACGCGCACCACCTTCTCGAAGAAGACTCCCGTTGGCTCGAGCACGTGCCGCATGCGGATGGTCTCGCCCACGGCCGCGGCGCGGCCCGCCGCCACGTCCTCGGCGAGCGCCCCGGCGCGGACCTCCGTCACCCGCGGCTCGGTCTCGACCAGGAAGGCGGCGCGGCCGCGCGTGCACTCCAGCACCTGGAACAGGTTGGGGATGACGGCGTACAGCGTGAAGCAGATCACGACCTGCGCGATCACCGCTGACTTGGTGAGGCGCCGCCACACGAAGCCGAGCCAGATGGCGGCGCCGAACACCGCGGGCAGCGAAATGAAGTACTTGAAGAGCTCCAGCAGGCTGTCCACGGCCACCGCAGAGGCCACTCCGCCGAAGATCACCAACACGGTGACCACGCGCCCGACGTTCAGGTAGTGCCCCTCTGGCCTGCCCGGCCTGAGCGGCTGGTAGAGGTTCTTGATGAAGAGCGCCGAGTTCGTGACCGACGTGGCGTCCAGCGTGGACATGTTCGCCGCCAGCACGCCGGCGAGCATCAGACCAATCGCTCCCGGGAAGAGCAGGTCGTAGGTCATGTGGCCCCAGATGAGGTCGGGATCATGCAGCTTGCCGCCGTACAGGCCGATCGCCAGCAGACCGGCCAGCGCCCAGAACAGCATGATGAAGCGCTTGAAGAACATGCCGCCGAGCACGCCGATGCGCGCGGTCATCTCGTCCCGCGCCGAGCCGGCGGTGGCCATCATCGGCGCCGAGGCAACGATCGAGACCAGATTGGCGATGACCATCGCGAGAATGGTGTACCAGGCGTACTCGCTGGTGGCGGCCGAGCCGAAGAGCGCAAACATGTGCTCCGGTACCGCGGCGTGCAGGCCGGAGAAGCCGCCGATGCGGTTCAACCCGATGGGGATCAGCATGATCGAGAAGCAGATGATCAAGAGCCCCTGGAAGGCATCGGTGATGGCCGCCGCGGCGAAGCCGCCGAGCACGGTGTAGGCCGCAACGATCGCGGCGTAGGCCAGGTAAAAGGCCTCGGGGTCGGTGTGGGAGATCAGCGAGCGCAGCTCGCCGCGCTTGTGCCGCTCGTTCAGCTCCTCGTAACGCGCGCGCTCCGCGGGCTCGAGCCCGTCGCCCAGGCGCTCCTTGAGCTGCTGGTACTCGCGGTACATTTCGACGCTGGCGCGCTCCGCCGCGCTGTAGGCGCCCTCCGCCTTGGGCGTGAGCGCCATCATCATCTTGGCCGCGACCGTGTAGCCCACGCCGCCGCCGACCAGCGCCAGCGCCAGGGTGAACACGGCAAACGCGCCGCCGAGGAATGGGCTCTGGAAGCGCTCGCTGAAGTAGTCGCCGAGCGTGGTCAGCCGCGAGCGCCGGAGGAGCAAGCTGCTGAACCAGTAGAACGGCGTGAGGAACAGCACCAGGTACTGGATCCACATGCCGCCGATTCCCTGGCGGTAGATCTCGCGGGACACGGCCACCGCCTGGTCGGCGTTGGTCGCGTTCCCGAAGTTGAGGAAGAACTGGTAGAAGCGGCCGAGGCGCCGGCCGGCGAGATAGAAGTCCTCGGTGTTCTTGGTGCGCCGGCCGATGCGCTGGCCGAGCCAGAGGATGACCAGCACGTAGAAAAGGACGACGCCGGCATCCAGTGCGTGCAGGCCGAAGAAGCTCAACTCGTCCTCCGGGCCGCGCCGGCCGCGCGGCCGCTCAATCTCCGGTGAAGGCGGCGAAGAAGGCCGCCACGTTCCGCGGGTCCGCGCCCACGCCGAATTCGCACTGGGCAATGAAGCCGCCCGCGCGGTGGAGGGCGCGGCGCAGGCGCGCGGCGGCCGCGAGGATCTCGGCGCGCGAGCCGCGCGGCAGGAGGTGCTGGCGGTCCAGCTCGCCCCAGAAGGTGATCCTGCCGGCGAAGCGCGCACCGAGCTCTTCGAGGTCCATGCAGAAGGCCTGGCAGTTGACGGCGTCGACGCCGATCTCCACCAGATCCGGCAGGATGTCGAGGATCCAGCCGTCCGAGTGCATGAACACCTTCTTGCCGCGGCCGCGCGCCACCTCGACGTAGTCGCGGTAGAGCGGCTTGAAGATGCGCCGCCAGAGATCGGGCGCGACGAGCATGGCCTCCTGTCCGCCCCAGTCGTCCATCAGCATGAGTGCGTCCACGTCGCTCCGCGCCCAGACCTCCAGCTCGTCGAGGTAGAAGGCGTGCATGCGGCGGAGCAGGTCGAAGAGCGCGGGCGGCTCCTCGACCAGGTCGATCAGCAGGTTCTCCGTGCCGCGGATGAACTGGAGCTGCTCGAACGGCCGCGGAAACGCGCCGGCGAGGACGAAGCGATCGGTGGCGCGGCAGAACTCGTTGACGGCCCCCAAGTCCACGGACAGGCGCTCCACGGGAATGTGCACCGCCCCGACGCGCCCCCAGTCGGGCACGAGCGGCTCCTTCACCTCGCCGATCACGCCGCGCCGGCGGTTCTCGAACGCGCAGCCCCACTCGTCCACGTAGCGGCCGATGCCGTGGCGCTCGCCCTGGCAGGGCGGCGGCGTGCGGCAGAAGCAGGGCGCGGAGACCAGGTCGTCCGGGAAACGGCGCCGCAGGTCCGCCACGGCCGCGGGGTGCTGCTCCTCGGCCCAGGGCAGGAGCCAGAGCTGGCGCGGGATGCGCGGCGGATCGGCGAAGGCGAGCGTGCGCTGCACCAGCTCGCGCGAGCTCATCGCTGCCTCCGCGCGGCGCGCGACGCGAGCGGCCGGGACGGACCGCTCGGCCTCCGCGGCCGGCTGCGCGGCGCCTTCGGCCGGGCGCGCGGCAGCCGCGGCCCGATGCGGCTCACCGAGGCCTTCCCGCGCGACGAGCGCGCGCGCCACGCCCACGGCCGCGGCCGCGTCCGCTGCGTAGCCGTCCGCGCCCATCTCCTCGGCAAGAGCCCGCGTGAGGGGCGCGCCGCCGACCAGGACCCGCACGCGCTCGCGCAGGCCGGCTTGCTCGAGTGCGGCGAGCACCGCTCGCATCTCCGGCAGGGCCGAGGAGAGCAGGCCGGACAGGCCGAGGAGGTCGGGCCTGCTCTCCCGCACCGCGGCCACGAAGCGCTCCGCCGGCACGTCGATGCCCAGGTCCTCGACCAGGAAGCCGCTCCCCTCGAGCATGGCGGCCACGAGCTTCTTGCCGATGTCGTGCACGTCGCCGGCCACGGTGCCGAGCACGACCTTGCCGCGCCCGCGCTCGCCACGCTGCGCCAGGGCCGGCCGCACGCGCTCCAGCGCCTCCTTCATGGCGCGCGCCGCGGTCAAGAGTTCGGGCAGGAAGACCTCGCGCGCGGCGAAGCGGCGCCCGACCTCGTCCATGGCCGGCGTCAGGTACTCGAAGACTAGACGTTCCGCCTCGATCCCGGCCGCGAGCGCGGCGCTGGCGAGCGCGGCCGCGGCCGCGGCGTCGCCGCGCGCCACCGCCTCGGTCAGCCGGCAGAGGTCGTCCATCAGCGCTCTACCCGCCCCGCGGCCTTCCCTCCGGCGAGCGCCTCCACCTCCGCGAGCGAGGTGCTGTTGAAGTCGCCCTCGACCGTGTGCTTCAGGCAGGCCGCCGCCACCGCGAACTCGAGCGCCGCGGCGTCGTCCTTCCCGTCCAGGAGCGCATGGATCAGCCCGGCGCAGCAGGCGTCGCCCGTGCCCACGCGGTCGACCACGTGCACGCGGTGCTTCCTGCTGAGATGGAAGTCCTTGCCGTGGAGGAGGCACGCCGACCAGTCGTTGTCCGAGGCGCTCAGGCTCTCGCGCAGCGTGATGGCCACGCGCTCCAGGCCGAAGCGCTCGGCCAGGCGCCGCGCCACGTCGCGATAGCCGGCGGCGTCAAGGCGACCGGCCTCGGCGTCGCTGCCCGCGGCGCGGATGCCGAACACGTCGGCCGCGTCCGCCTCATTGCCGACCGCGAGATCGACGTGCTCCATGAGCGGCGCCATCACCGCTTGCGCCTGCTCGCGCGTCCAGAGCCGCGAACGATAGTTGATGTCCGCGCTCACCGTCACGCCGGCGGCCTTCGCCGCGCAGAGCGCCTCGAGCAGGGCCGCGGCGCAGCCCGGGGAGAGCGCCGGCGTGATCCCGGACCAGTGGAACCAGCGCGCGCCGCGGAACACTTCCGTCCAGTCGATGTCGCCCGCGCCGATCTCCGCGAGCGCCGAGCCGGCGCGGTCGTAGAGCACGCGCGACGGCCGCTGTGCCGCGCCGTGTTCGAGGAAGTAGATGCCCATGCGCTTCCCGCGCCGCAGCACGTGGCTCGTGTCCACGCCGAGCGCGCGCAGGCGGTCGAGCGCGGCCTCTCCCAGGTCGCTTTGCGGCAGAGCGCTGACGAAGCGCGCCGGCCGGCCGAACTGCGCGAGCGACGCGGCGACGTTGGCCTCGGCGCCGCCGAAGCGCGCGTCCAGGACAGTCGCCTGGCGCAGGCGCTCGCCGTGCGGCGGAGAGAGGCGCAGCATGATCTCGCCGAAGGTGACGACGGCGCCCGCCTGCTGCTGCGGCGGCATGGCAGCCGGGCGGCGCGGCGCGGCGCGGGCAACCTCCTCGCCCCGCAGCACAGCCTGCCAGGCGCGCACCTCGCGCGCCAGGCGCTCCGGGTCAGCGGCGTGCGCCCCGAGAGCCGAGGCGCACACAATGCCCTGCGGGTCGGCACGCGCCACGCGCTCCAGGTTGTCCGCGGTCACGCCGCCGGTGTGGATCACGACCAGGTCGCGGTACACCCCGCGCCAGGCCCGGGCCAGCTCCACGTTCATGGCCGCGCCGGCCAGGGCGGGGAAGAGCTTGTAGATCCACTGGTGCGGGTGCTTCTCCTTGAGGTCGGCCAGGGTGCAGCCGTACAGCTCGGCTTTCTGCACGAGCTGCTTGCCCGCGTCAGCGAGCCCGCCCGGCACGCACATCACGTCGCGGCGCACGCACTCCTCGACCACGGCCGGGATGTAGTCGGCGGAGACCACGCCCGCGGCGCCGGCCTCGAGCGCGGCGCGCGCCTGCTCGCGCGTCAGCACGGTTCCGGCCAGGACGAGCGCGCCCGGCCGCTCGCGCCGGAGCGCGGCCAGGCCGGCGAGCGCGGCCTCGCTGCGCAGGGCGACCTCGAGCACCACGCCAAGGGGATCGAGCGCGTCGTACACCGCGAGACACTGCGCGGTGCTCTCGGGCGCGAGCAGGGCGATCAGCCGGCCGCGCCGCATCTTCTCCAGTATCGCTCGCGATGCGCTCACCGTTCACCTCGCGCGGGCCGCGCCCGCGGGCCGTCACACCCGGCGGATGTCCATGCCGCCGCTCACCTCGAAGACCATGCCGGTGGAGTAGGCGAAGTCCCCGCGCGCCAGGGCCGCGACCGCGCGGCCCACGTCCTCGGGCAGGCCCCAGCGCCCCTGGGGCACCAGTCCGGCGGCGAGGCGCGCCTCGTACTGCTCGGCGACCGGCGCCGTCATGTCCGTGCGGATGATGCCGGGACGCACCTCGAACACGGTGATGCCGTGCGGGGCGAGACGCTCGGCGAAGACGCGCGCCGCCTGGCTGATCGCGGCCTTCGAGACGCAGTACTCGGCGCGCGCGGGCGACGAGGCCACGGCGGAGATGGACGTGATGAAGACGATGGCCGGCGGCCACGGCAGCGCGCCGCCCGCGGCGCGGGCCGCGTCTGCCCGCGCGATCATCCAGCGCGCCACGCGCTGGGTGAGGAAGAAGGCTCCGCGCGTGTTCACGGCCAGCACGCGGTCGAAGCTGTCGGCCGTGGCCTCGAGCACGTCGCGGCGCGGCGCGGGCGCGATGCCGGCGTTGTTGACCAGCAGGTCCACGCGGCCGAAGCGGTAGAGCACGGCCTCCAGCATGGACTCGTGGCCATCGAGCAGCGCGATGTCCCCGGGCACGGGCAGGAAGGAAGCTCCCAGCTCCTCGCAGCGCACCTGCACCTCGGCCAGTCCGGCCTGGCGCTGGCTCGGATCGAAGCGCGTGACGTTCCCGGCCACGTTGAAGCCGGAGCGCGCCAGCTCGAGCGCGATGCCGCGGCCGATGCCGCGGCTGGCGCCGGTGACGAAGGCGACCGGACGGACGGCCGCGCCAGGCTCGGAATTCACGGCTGCGTCTCCTCCGCGTCCCGGGATCCCGGGTGTGCATCCCGGGCAGTCTCGGGGCCGCCATCGTAGGCGCACGGCCGCGCCGTGTCGACGACGCGCGTTCCTCAGCGCTCCTCGCGCGCCGGCAGGATTCCCCATTCCCGCGCCAGCTCCGCCGGCGCCACGATCAGGCGCTGCTGTGGCCAGTTCGTGTAGTACTCGAAGTTCCGATCGAGCGGGCCGAACACGGCGAGCGTCCCTCCCGGGACATTCGATGCCAGCAGGTCGAAGTTCGGCGCGTCCTTGGGATAGAACGCGGCCGCTCCGGCCTCGGCGCCGGGATCGCGCAGCAGGTTCGGCCGCTCAGACAGTCCGGCGGCGGCCCACTCGCCCGCGACCGTGGGAGAGAGGTAGACCGTTGTCTCGGGGTGCGCCGCGACCCAGCGGTCGAGATCGGCGACCCAGGAGGCGCTGCCGCGGTCGCGGATGCTGAGCGCCGACTTCCACAGCCAGGAGCCGTTCATGGCGATGCCGGCGCAGAGAACGCCGGCCAGGGCGAGGTGCAGGATCCTGCCGGGCAGGACGCTCCACAGGCGCCAGGCGCCGTGCGCCGCGCAGATCGCAAGGAAGGGAAGCACGACCAGGTCGTTGCGCACGAAAACCACCACCTGGCGGCTCATCCACAACAGATAGAGCACGGGCAGCCCCAGCACGGCGAGCGCCAGGCGCGCCTCGGCGCGCAGCACGGCCCAGGCGCCGGCCGCGGCCAGAAGCACGGTCGCGAGCGAGACCAGGTCGAAGGGCGAGGCCAGATCCAGGAGGACGTAGCGCGAGGTGAGGCGCGCGTTCTCGAGCCACGAGTGCACCGTGTACCCGTAGTGCCCCAGCTCCCCGTAGTGAATCATCTCGAACTGGACGTCGAAGAAGAAGGAGACGGGATTGAGGATCGTGCCGGGCGTGATGACAAGGTAGGTCGCGCCGAAGAGGAGCGCGCTGCGCGCCAGGCGCGGCAACAGGCGCTCGCCGCGCAGGGCCGCGACGCGGCCGGCGGCGAGAAGAGCGGGCAGCAGGAAGATCCCTCCGGTGTACTTGGTGGCGCAGGCCAGGCCGGCGCCGATCG
>DYIW01000075.1:0-3237 GCA_020723465.1 Phycisphaera mikurensis | reverse complement strand
CCGCCAGCCGCAGTCCAGCCAATGATCCTCCGTGCCAGGCCCAGACCACGCCCAGCATGGCCAACGCTCCGAACTGGGCCATGACCGCGTCCGGCGCCACCCAGCGCGAGTGATAGGCGTACTCCCACGAGCCCGCGACGGCGCAGGCCGCGAGCAACGCCTCGGTCGCCCGGCCGCGCCAGACGAGCACCAGCAGATACACCCACAGGATCGCCAGGCTGCTGGCGGCCACGAACACGCGCCGCAGGCGCAGCTTGAACGCCGGGGACTTGGTCGCCTCGCTCACGACCTCGCGCGCGGAATCGTAATCCTCCTTCTCCCCGAGGCGCATGGCCGCGAGCTCCGGAGAGAGCGCGGCCATGCCGAGCCAGAAGCACATCGATGGGTAGTTGTACCAGCGCGGCAGCAGGGTCTCGTGATAGAGCGCGCTGCGCAGGCACTGGAGCTGCTGCGGCTCGTCCCAGTGCCCGCCGAAGTCGGCGCCCATGAAGCCGGTGACGTTGAACCAGACAAGCGGCAGCAGGACGGGCGCGATCCGCAGCAGCGTCTTCATCGGGCCCCTGCCGGCCCGGCCGTCACGGCCCGGGGAGCACTTCGACGTCCAGGCGGTTCGACAGCTCGTCCACGATGGTGACGCCGCCGGGGAAGGTCAGGAACTGGCAGTAGAGCGTGCTGCCGGCCAAGCCGGCAGGCACGAGCCCCACGTCGAGCGCGGCTTCCGCTGCCGCGTCGAGCACGAGCGGCGGCAGGATGACGGGCAGCGGGCTCAAGGCGAGCAGCAGGTCGCGGTGATCCCCCGGGTCGAAGAGGCTGAGCGGGACCACGCCGGCCGCCTGGCCGATGAGCAGGAGGTACGGCTTGTAGGGCGTGGACGCGGCCAGGTCGAGGTGCAGGTTCGAGCCGGCCGCGATGCTCGCCGGGCCGAGCAGCGAGCCGGTGTAGTCGCCAAACACCACGCTGAGTGTCGTCACGCCTGGCGGCATCTCCAGCGCCAGTTCGCCGTCCACGGCGTTGAACTCCCAGTTGCTGAACGGCAGGCCGCCCTGCAGCACCTCGCTCGGCCGCCCTGGCACGTCCTCGATGATCAGGTCGATCGGCACCGCGTTCGCGGCGGTGAAGGTGAACGTGAAGTCCACCGCCGGGTTGAACAGCGACGCGGGCGGATCGAGCCGCAGCTCACTCAGGTTCGAGACCCCACCGATCTCCAGGTGGTTCGCCGGCTGGTCCGGGACGCAGATGAGCGTGCCGAAGTTGGTCGGGCTGAGGAGCGTGAGCTTCGCCCAGTAGTACCAACCGGTGCGGTCGGCGCTGAGCGAGAGGCTGGCCGGCTCGCGCTCCAGCGCGTGCGTCTCGAACCAGCTCAGCGTGGCCGGGCCCGGCAAGAGGTCCCAGGTGTGCGGGTCGGGCAGGCCGCTGAAAGTCTGGCCGGTGTAGTCGGCGCCGTGCGAGGTCAGGTACTGGGCAAAGAGCGCGC
Organism: Phycisphaera mikurensis; assembly: GCA_020723465.1. Classification (GTDB taxonomy): domain Bacteria; phylum Planctomycetota; class B15-G4; order B15-G4; family JADJEK01; genus JACQZJ01. The sequence continues at coordinate 1,763 of DYIW01000075.1, read as the reverse complement.
TCTGATTGGGAAGGTACGCGATCGTGTCGTCCGTGGAGTACACGTGGTGGATCGGCGTGTTCAGCAGGTTCCGCATCTGCGACTGCAGCTCGATCACGTTGCCGGTGGCGATGTTCTTGGTTTCGGTCTGCGTGCGCAGGTAGTTCCACAGGGTCGCGCCCGAGGGCGGCCCCTGGAACAGGTTCGGGTGCTCGAAGATCGACTTGCCCGCCGCGTCCGAGTTGTTGTACACGTCCACCAGGTCATAGGTGCCGGCGTTGGTCGCGACCGCCGCGAGCATGGGCGCGGCCGGATCGAGGTGGCGCGCGGCGTAGGAGGCGATGGAGCCGCCGCCGGCCGACCAGCCCACGCCGTAGATGCGGTCCTCGTCCACCGGGTAGTGCGCGATCGTGTACTTCAGCGCCACCTCGACGCCGATCTGCCCGACGATCCAGCCGTACGACTTGTCGTCCAGGCAGGTCACCGCGACCACGAGCCAGCCGCGGGCGTTCGCCTCGTCCGGGATGTCGCTCATGCCGTTGAAGAAGGAGAAGGCCGACAGGCCCCAGCCGTTGAACACCAGGACGAGCGGCAGGTCCGTACCCGCCGGATCGAAGCCGAACGGGGTCATGATCTGGATGATCTCGACGAAGTTGGTTCCGGTGTAGAAACCGGAGCCGTCGTCGGTCTTGGGGATGATGACCTGGGTCACGGTGTACGGCCCGGCGCCGCTGTAGATGAGCCCGCGCCGGCGTCGTTCGTCGTTCCTGAGGCGCGAACGCTCCGAAGACAGCCGGTCCACCGTGCCCATGTCGGTCACGGCCGGCTGCGCCCTCAGCTCCGGCAGGAACGTCAGGCTCAGGAGCAGGGCGATCAGGATTCGTCCGGCGCTCATGGAGAGGACCTCGCGGCCGCGGGCGTCGCGGCCCGCGCCCGGGCGCGGCGATGGAGAACCAGCCCAAGGATACCCGTGCCGCCGGGAGCGGTCAAACCGCCGGGCCGGCCGCCGCCGGGGCGATGGACGGCGGCACGTCCCTCAGCGCCTGGCCGATGCGCGCGCTGGCCGCCCGGTCCTCGAACGGCGCGGTTTCCCCGCCCGTCGTCCCTCACGGGCCTCCGGCAGGTTACGGAGGTACTCCGGGGCGAAGTCCGCTCCGTTCGGCCACACCACCGTGCCCGCGACCGGGTCGAGCGTGACTCGCGAGAAGAACTCCGGATCGCGAAGAGGCAGGAATACGGGCCCGGTCAGCACGGGCAGCAGGTCGACCCGCCGCGTGGCGCCGTCGTTGAATCCGAGCAGCAGAGCGTGGGCGCCCACCAGCTTGGCGGACTCGATTCTCAGAATGCGGCGGCGCATGTTCACTCCTCACTTGAGCGGCGGAATCGGTCGCAGAGGGCCCTCGCTCGCTGCGTTCGCCCAGGCGTCAAGCAGCTCGGCCTCGTGTATTCTAGCCCACTCACGGACCAGGGCCAGCGCTCGGGTCGGAAGTCCACCCTGCAGCACGCGACGCGATCGGATGCCCATCACGGCTTCCCAGTCCGCGTAGATAGCGTGGAAATGTGGCGGAGCATGGTCCCGGAAGTACATGTAGACCGCAATCCCGTAGAAGTAAGAGAGTCTCGGCATTCTGCCCTCACCTCGGAAACCGATGTCCGCGACCCGACCGCGCTCGAATCGGCGCCAATCCTGCGGCCGGCACTACCACACCACCCGGTCCGCGGCAAAGTCATCCCAAACGGTCTCGAACCACTCGTCGCAGGTGGGGATCGGACGGATATCGACC
>DYIW01000074.1 GCA_020723465.1 Phycisphaera mikurensis | reverse complement strand
TACACGCAGTCGTCCACGGCGACCGAGGTCGCCTCGAACTTGATTGCCGGCAGCTCGCCCTGCGGCGCGCGCAGGATGTTCTCGACGAAGCGGAGCGCGTCCTCCCCCGTCCTGCCCGTGATGAGCCCGAAGGCGCAGTCGACGAAGGGGTCCTCATCGAAGCGCGCCAGCACTGGCACCAGCCGGCGCGGCAGGTTCGCGTCGATGCTGCCGGGCGCGAGCACGAGCGCGAGGCAGCGCGGCTTGGCCGCCATGAGCACATGCTCGAGCGTATGCCACGAGCCGTCCCACTTGAAGAGCTCTCCCTCGTGGTAGCGCCCGAGCGCTCGCGCGGCCTGCTCGTAGGCCGTCTGCGCGAGCCCCTTTTCGAGCACCACGAGGTACCGGCACGGCGGGGCCGGATCCTGGGCCGGGAGCGCGAGAACGGCGAGAGCCGCGAGGGCGAGCATGGGAACCTCCTTGTCGGGCGACGCGGACCGATCTGCACGTCTACACGGACGGGAGCTGGGAAGTGACGGATAGAATCCTGGAATGGGAAGGCGACTCCGCATCCCGCTGCTCCTGCTCTCCCTCGCCGCCCTGGTCCTCGCGGCGATCCGTCTGGCCGGGCGGTCCGGTCCGGACGCGCCGATCGCGGCCTCTGGCGCCGGCGACGCTCCGGTGCAGGACGCGGCGGCGCCGCCGGACCCCGCGGCCGCGGAGGCGAACGAAGCCACGCGGCAGGAGGCCGCCTCGCTTCCGCTGGTGGCGGGCGGCGAGCCGGCAGGCGCGGTCGTCGGATCGGTCGTGGACGAGGACCGCGAGCCAGTGGCCGGAGCGGCGGTCAGCTTGAAGATCTTGACCTCGTCCGTCGAGGAGCTGGGGCTGAAAGAGGACGGGCGCTTCGCGCTCGACTGGCCTCCGGCGACCACGGACGGCGCAGGCCGCTTCCGCTTCGACGGCCTGCCGCCGGACGCATCGTTCTCGGTCTACGCCAGCGCCGAAGGGCTCATCCGGGGATACCGGCAGTTCCTGGCCGTCGCCCGGGGCACGGTCGAGCTTGGCCCCATTCGACTGGAGCGTGGGGTCGTGCTCCGCGGCGTCGTCGTGGACGAAATCGGCGCCCCGATCCCCGGGGCGGCGGTGAAGTTCGAGAGGCAGGGGGACCAGGAGGAGGTCCTCACCGGCCCGGACGGCCGGTTCCTCCTGCCGCCGTTGAAGCCGCCCGTCGAGGTGCGAGCCTCGGCGAGGGGCTTCGTCTCGCCGCCTCCCGCGTGGCGGAGCTTCGAGGCCGGCGCCGCCGCCAGCGAGATCCGGATCGTGCTGGAGAGGGCAGTCTCCCTCGGCGGTATCGTCGTGGATCGCACCGGCATGCCGGTGAACGGAGTCGAGCTTCTCGTCAGTATGGGGGCGGCTCGTCCCGGCGAATACCGGACGGCCACCAGCGGACCCGACGGCCGTTTCACGATCGACGACTTGCCGCCGGACGAGGTCGTGCAGATCACTCCCGATTCGCCGTTCTGCTTCGAACTCGACGCGCCGGTCACGGCGCGGCCCGGCGACACGGGCCTGCGCATCGTCCTGGAGCGCGTGGCCACCCTCCGCCTGCGGACTCGCGACGCGGAGGGCGGCACACCGGTCGCCATCCACCGCTTCTCGACCGCGACCTGGACCGAGGACCCCGGCGCCGCCGTCGCCGGCGACGAAATCCTGTTTCGGGCGAGCGAGAGGGCCTGCTCGAGGGAAGACAGCCAATGGGAACGGAGCGTCGAGGAGCCCACCGCGGGCGAGTACGTGCTGCCGTGCCCCCTCGCGGACGGTCCGACGGACCAACCGATCTGGCTTGCCGTGACGGTGGACGCTGAAGGCTACCGGAGCGCCACCACGCCGATCCTGCGGGTCGATCCTGGCGGGACAGGGACCTCCGTGACGCTCGACCTGGAACGGGCGGGGATCGTGAGCGGGAAGGTCGTCGGTCCAGGCGGAAAGCCGGTGGCCGGAGCACAGATCTCCCTGCTCGCCGTCAGGAAGCTGAACGAGAAGGGGTACACCAACTGGCACCGCGTCCGCGTCCGGGACGACCACGAGGCCCGTGGCGACACGCGCACCGGCGAGGACGGGGTGTTCTCCCTGTTCGCCGCGGAGCCGCGCGACTATCGCCTGCGCGTACGCTCCAAGGAGTTCGCCGCGGCTCAGACCGAAGCGTTCGCCACCGGGCCGAAGCAGAGCGCCCGCGGGTTGATCGTCTCGCTCACGCCCGGTGGATCCCTGGCCGGAACGGTCGTCGGCATGGACGAGCAGCCGGTGAAAGGCGTCATGGTGGTGGCGTTCCTTCCCGACGGGCGAGCGTGCTCCGCCTCGACGGACGGCCTCGGCTGCTACCGCATCCCCCACCTCCCGGCTGGGCCGCACCGGGTGGAGATCGGCGTGTGCGGGCTGCCGGGCGCTGGGCGGGTTGGAGGGAGCTGGAGTTCGCGCGCCGAGCCGTTCCCGCCTCCCGACCTCTCGCGTTTCCCGGTCGTGGTGAAGGAAGGGGAAGAGACGCGGCTCGACATCGACCTGCGGCGCCCGCCGGATGGCGGCATCATCGGCACGGCGCTCTGGAACGGCCAGCCCGCCCGCGGCCTCGAGGTCCGGGCGGAGCCCGTCGACCGCAGCCTTGTCGCGAGTCGCTGGGACTCGGACTTCCACGGCGACACGGAGGCTTTCGTGGAGCAGGACGGCTCCTTCCGCCTGCTGGCGCTCCCGGAGGGAGACTTTCGCGTGCGGCTCCTCCACGGATCCGCTGAGCTGGCCTCGGCGAGCGCGACGGTCGTTCGTGGGAAGGCGGAGATCCTCTGCTTCGACCTCGCCACGCGGAGCTTCCGCGGCCGGGTTCTCGACCAGGACACCGGCCAGCCGGTCTTCGTGTGGGTGACCCTCGATGAGCTCGGCGCACGGCAGCGGAAGCTCGAGATCCAGTCCGGCACGGACGGGCGCTTCGCGCTCGAGCGGGTCCCCGCGGGCTTCTACCAGGCCACCTTCTCGCACCGATTCCCGTTTCTCACGCGCGGCCGCGAGCCGATCACGCGCAACTTCGACCTATCGAGCCAGGACGTCGACGAGGAGATCCGGATCCCCGCCTTCGCGACCTCGCGGTTCGTCCTGCCGGACGACTTCGCGGACGGCGTCCGCGTCGAGTCCGTCGTGCTCCGCGGCACGCCGGACCGGGTGCTCTTGCCCGCCGCCGGCGACCGCCCTCGCTACCTGTTGGATCGGCTGCCGCCGGTGGAGCACACGCTGGTGCTGCGCCTGTCCACCGCCTCCGGTCCGACGGAGATCCTCGTGCCGTTCACGATCGAGCCGCTCATGGACGATGCCTGGTTGTTGACCGCCAGGATCCGGAGCGTCCTTGGGTCCGCGGGACTGCTCATGGAGAACGGCCAACAGGGCAAGTAGCCCGCCGCCCAGTCTCGCCCGAGGTTCAGTGCGTCTCGACCGCCACCGCCCGCCGGATCCGCTCGAGCTGGCGGAGGTGGATGAGGTCGTGCCCGGCGTACAACTGCATCATCTGGCGGACGCTCTCCTCGCCGCGCTCGGCGTGAATGCCGGCGCGCAGGAGGTCCTCGGGCGCGGCCGCGGCCAGAAGGCGCAAGTTCGAGCGGCGAATGACGGCGAACTCGCGCGCCGCCTCGTCGGGATCGGCATCGCCGTAGCGCAGGCGCTCTGCCCAGAGGTCCTGGTCGTAGCCGGCGAGGGTCGGGCGGTCCTGCGCGAGCACCATCCGCAGGCGGAAGGCCCACACGACCTCGTTGTCGGCGAGGTGACAGAACACGTGCCGATAGGACCACTTCCCCGGCCCCTCGCGCCGCCCCTGCTGCTCCGGCGTCAGTCCCCGGCGAAGCCTGTCTATCAAGAACTCGGTCTCGCCGAGCACCTCCAGTGGATCGCGCGTGCCGAGAAGCTCCAGCACCGACCTGCAGTAGGCGGCGGCCTGCTCGGCGCACCGGGACGCTGGATTGTCGAGATCGGACAAGGGCGTTCTCCATCACGAGTCGCCGCGGAACGAAGCGCGCGCAGCATACACCCTGGTCGGCCGCTGTCACTCCTCCACGCGGGCGGCATGCCCGAGTGCGGATTCTGGACTTGACAAAATCCAGTTCCAAACCAGAATTTGTCGGCGTGTGGCTGCCTCGTCAGATCTCGAAGCGGGTGAGGGAACTCTCTCAGGCCTTCCCGGCCCTGATCCTCACCGGCGCCCGGCAGACGGGGAAGACCTCGCTCCTGCGCCGGCTGTTCCCGGACCACGAGTACGTGAGCCTCGACCTGCGATCGACCGCCGAGGAGGCGGAGGAGTCGCCAAGGACCTTCCTCGACGCCCACCCGCCGCCTTTGCTCATCGACGAGGTCCAGTACGCCCCCGGACTCTTCCGCCACCTCAAGGTCGCGATCGACGCCAACCGTGCGGCGAAGGGGCAGTTCATCCTCACCGGTTCGCAGAAGTTCACCCTCATGAAGGAGGTGAGCGACAGCCTCGCCGGACGGGTCGCGATCCTGACGCTCCCCGGTCTCACCACGCGGGAGATCCGCGCCAGCGGGTGGAAACCCGACGGCCGGGAGGCACACGCCGAGCTGCTCGTTCGAGGATCCCTCCCGGAGCTCTGGGCCGATCGGTCGATCCCGCCGCGGGACTACCACCAGTCCTACCTGGCGACGTACCTCGAGCGGGACCTGCGCGAGATCTTGCGCGTCGGGAACCTGAGGGACTTCGAGCGCTTCCTGCGAGCCTGCGCCGCGCGCGCCGGCCAGACGCTCAACCGGTCCGAGATCGCGAGGAACGTCGGCATCTCGCAGACGACCGCCACCGAGTGGATCTCCGCCCTCGAGGCGAGCAACCAGATCAGCCTGCTCGAGCCGTTCTTTGCCAACGTCGGCAAGCGCCTGGTGAAGTCCCCGAAGCTCTACTTCCATGACACGGGCCTCCTGTGCTTCCTCCTCGGCATGTCCAAAGAGGCGCTGGGACCGTCGCCCCTCACCGGAGCGATCTGGGAGAACCTCGTGTTCACCGAGCTGCGGAAGTGGCTCGAGCTGCTGCATCCCGACTGGACGCTCCGGTTCTATCGCGACCAGCAGCAGCGGGAAGCCGACTTCGTCATCCAGGGCCCCTGGCATCGCCTGCGCGTGATGGACGCGAAGTGGGCCGAGGAACCGCGGAGCGACGCGTTCTCCTCGCTCGAGGTCATCGCGGACGTCCTCCGCGGGGCCGAGGGCGTCACCGAAACGGAGGTGGCGCTCATCTCCCGCGGCACGAGCGGACACAGGCTGCGGCACGGCCGGCGGCTGGTTTCGGCCTTCGCGGTGGACGGCCTGTTGAAAGAGGACTAGCGGCGAGGCGTCCTGTTTCTTGCGAGATTGGATGAACCGTTCCGGGCCGGTGCGGGAACTCCGATTCGATGGATCCCGAGATACTCGCCGCACATGCCGGGTTCCTGCGCTCTCTGGCGCGGGAGCTGCTCGCCGACGCGTCGCTCGCCGACGACGTCCTCCAGGCGGCGTGGCTCGCCGCGGCGCAGAGGCCTCCCCGCGATCCGGGCCGCATCCGCGCGTGGCTCGCGGTCGTCGTCCAGAACCTGGCCCGCAAGGAGCTGCGGGAGGAAGCGCGCCGGCGGCGCCGGGAGCGGCGGTTCGCGCCGCCGGAGGACCTGCCAGCGGCGGAGTGGGCCGTTGAGAAAGGGGAGATGGTCCGCGTCGTGGCCGAGGCCGTGACGCAGCTCGACGAACTGTACCGCACCGTCATCCTGCTGCGCTTCTACGAGAACCGCAAGACGGCCGCGATCGCGCACGAGCTGGGCGTGCCCGTGGAAACGGTCCGCACCCGCCTGAAGCGGGCGCTGGCCCTGCTCCGCGAGCGGCTGGAGGTGAAGACCGGCGGCGACCGGCGCTCCCTCGGCCTGGCGCTGATCGCCGCGTTCCGGCCCGATCCCCCCGCGTCCCTACTCATTGCCGGAGTGCTCGCCATGGGAACGGCCGCCAAGCTGCTCGTCTCCGCAGGAGTCCTGCTGGTCCTCTCGGTGCCCGTGGTGCTGGCGACGTGGAGCGGCGGCGGGAACGGAGCCGAACCGCAGGACCGATTGCCGAGCATCGCCGGCGCGCCCGGCGTCGCCGGCGCCGAGCACACCGAGTCGACGCGCGTCGCGGTTCCAGCGGCCGATGAGGTTCCGGCCCCAGTCGCCGGAACGGCGGCCGACTTCGTGGCGCGGGGGACGGTCCATGACGACCTGGGAAAGCCCGTCGCTGGGGCGATGGTGCGGGTCTCACTCAACTTCGAACCCCTTGACTATCCCTCCTGGGACCCGGTGCTGGCGGAGGGTCGAACCGACGCGGCAGGCCGGTTCGACATCGACTTCGGCGCCGCGGCGACCTCCGCTTCTCCTTACGTCCGGGATAGGTACGAAGTCCGAGTCTTGGCGACGGCGGCGGGGTTGCTCCCGGCCCTGGAGACCGTCCGCTCGAGCCTCGCTGCCTCCGCGGAGCAGTGGGAGCCGGGCCTGGTGCTCCAGCCGGAGCCGAAGGTGGTTCGCGGCCGCGTCGTCGACACCGCCGGCCGTCCGGTCGCCGGGGCGGCCGTCGGCCTCCTCGCGCCCGGCGAAACGGACGAACTCTTGGGCGGGCCTCGGACCGGCGAGGATGGGACGTTCGCGATTCCCGTCTACACCGGCATCTTCGACGTGATCGCTGTGGCCCTCGATCGCGGTGTCGGTCGAACCGGCCCCGTGGACCTCGACGACCGCTTCGACGCCACGGTCCCGGACATCCGAATCGTCGAGGGGGGAGTGCTGGAGGGTGAAGTCGTCGCGCCCGATGGTTCGAAGGTCGCGGACCTCGAGGTCACCGCCGCGCCGGGTGGCTTCAAGGATCTGGTGGTCTACTTCCCCCGTCACCATGGGTTCGACGGCCTTCGAGAAGGCTCGACGCGCACCGACAAGCAGGGGCGCTTCCGGTTCGCGGGGCTGCTCCCGGGCGAGTATCACCTCTTGCCCCGGTCTTGCCACTCGATGGAGGGGAACGAGAGACCCTTCGCCACCGGCAGCACCGATATCCGATTGGTGGTCGAACGCTATCGGCTGCACGTGCACGTGCGCGATGAACTGGGGCAGCCGCTCGACGGCGCGGATCTGATGTACCGCAGCCCCCCGGACAATCCCGGTGGTGCACATTCGCCCGGGCCTGGCCACGTTGCACTTCAGGCGTTTCCCGGCAGGACCTTCATCGTCGCGGCGCACATCCCCGGCCGGCGCAGCGCGGAGGCTTCGGTGGACGTCCCGGAGGGACGTTATGAGTCTTCGTTGACTCTCACGCTGGCGCCGCTCTTCGACGCACCCGGATCGATCCGGATCCGCATCGAGGATCAGGACGGCCAGGGCGTGCCCTGTGCGGCCGCGCGGCTCGCGACGCCGTTGACCGGTCTCCGCCTGCGGTCCGACCGGCGGGACCTCGGAGACGGCGAGACGCTCCTCGAGACCGTTCCGCCCGGGCGGTACGTGCTGTCCGTGGCGCCCGGAGAGAGCCTGATCCCGGGCGACCCCGACGTCACGCTGTTCTCCCGGATCCGCCGCGAGGTCGAGGTGGGCTCCGGCGAGGAGACGGTCGTGGTGCTGACTGGCACATCCGGAGCGCGCGTGCGATTCACCATCCATGCGCCGGTGGGGGACGATGCCGAAAGCCTGACCGGCTGGCAGGTGACCGCGCAGCGCGGCGGAGGAGCGCCGGAGCGGATGCGTGCCTTTATCACGCAGTTTCCGGATGGAGACTGGCAGAAGGCCGGCCCCTTCCACCCCGGCCTCCCGGCCCTCTCGAACGACCTCTACGAGCCGAGCTCCTACATCTTCCGCTTCCGCTTCTCCGGCTACCTTCCCGTAGAGACCACGGCCTTGCTGAAGCCCGGCGAGGTCACGGACGTCGACGTGTTCCTCACGCGCGAGCAGCCGTGAGGGACCGCGCGCGGCCGCCGAGCCTCGTTTGAACCGGCGATCGGTCGCGGATACACTCGCTCTCCCGACAGGATCGCCGCCGCGAGGCGACCTGGAGTCCCTGATGACGTCGAGAGACGCGGCACTGCTGGACCGGTGGGCGATGAGCCTTTTCTCCGATGACCGAGAGCTGCTGGTCCTCGCGAGACGAGTCACCGCGGCCACGGGCGCTCCGGTCCTCGGCGGCATCGCGGTCTTCCTTCACGGGTATCGCCGGACGACGGAGGACGTCGACCTGCTGGCCGCCGCGCCGCGAGAAACCGCCGCCGCGCTGGAGAAGCTCGGCGCGACCTGGGACGAGAGGCGCCGCGAGCACGTGCTGGATGGAGTCCCGATCCACCTCGTGACTCTCGATCAGGCCGGCGGCCCTCCCCAAGAAGTCGTCCAGATCGAGGGGGTGGCCGCGGTCAGCCTGCGCGACCTGGTCCGCCAGAAGCTCCGGACCGGCCTCGATCGCCCGGACCGGGCCCAGGACCTCGCCGACGTCATCGAACTGATCCGGCGCGTCCCCCTCGACAAGCGCTTCGCCAGCCGCCTGCCGCAAGCGCTGCGCGTCCCGTTCAAGAAGCTGGTGGACGTGGTCCGCGACGCGCGGCGGCGGTAGCGCGCTCCGGCCCGCGACCGGCTTCCTCGCAACCGAGCTGGTCGAACATGAGATGGATGGCGTCAGGCACCCATCCTCTTACCGGGCGCGCGCCACTTCATCGCAAGCCGCCTGCCGGACGCCGCGCAGTCTCGAAGGTACAGGTTGATCAAGGTCTGGTAAGCGATTCCCGTTTCCCCAGCGAGATGCTTGAAGTACTCGATGGTCTGCTGATCCAGTCGAATACTCACCTGCCGCTTGATCCGTCTGGCGTATGGATTCCGCCGCGCCTTGCTGAAGTCGTACTCATTCCTCATCACATCACGCTTCCGCAGGTTGGCTGCGGCCTTTGCGGGATCCCAGACGAAGCACAGGTCGCCCATGTCTCCAGTGTACAGACGTTGTAGCTACACATCAACCAATCGGTTCGGCCGCCTTGACCCCCAAGCGTCGAGGCGGATCGCGGGCGAAGCGGCGCTTCCCCGGCGGAGGGGCCGCCAGCGACGACGTTCCACCCGCGCCGCCCACACCTTCGCCACGGACGGACCGCCAGCATCGCCTCCGCCAAGGGCGAGCCAGTTGGCGTTCCTCGCGCGCACCATGCACCGGGAGTCGCGACGCGGCCCCGGACCCGGGGAAAGGGCCGCGACGCTCTCCCCTCTTCTCTCCCGTTTTTCCCTTCTACTGTTCGTATTTTGTTCGTATACTCTCCTCAGCCATGTCTACCGACATCTGCGCCCTCGACCACCTGCTGCCCGACCACGGTCTGCCCCGCGGCAGCCTGATCCAGATCTCCGGCGCGCCCTCCTGCGGCAAGACCGCGCTCGCCTTCGCCCTGATCGCCGCGGCCCAGCGCCGCGGCGAAGACGCTGCCTTCATCGACCCGCGCCGCGCCTTCTTCGCGCCCGCGGCCCAGGCCGCGGGCATCGACCTCGAGCGCCTGCTCCTGGTGCGCCCGCCGCCTCCTCCCGACCCGCGCGATCCCACGGCCGGCCTGCGCGTCCTCGATCACCTGCTGCGCAGCAAGGGCTTCCCGCTGATCGTCCTCGACCTGTCCGGCGCGACCATCGCGCCGCCCCTCCACCGCCTGTTCCGCGTGGGGCGCCTGGCCAAGGTGAGCGAGACGATCGCCCTGCTCATCACCGAGTCCGCGCCCGGCGAGCCCTCCCTCGGCTCCCCCATCGCGCTGCGTCTGGCCGTGGCGCGCAGCGGCTTTCACTTCGCGCCGCGCGCGCAGACGCCCTTCTCGCTCGGCGGCTCGCGCGTGACCGTCGAGATCAGGAAGAGCAAGTTCGGACCGCCCGGCGGCCGCGCCGAGCTCGAGCTCCTTCCGGGCAGGACGAGTTGAGGACGCCGAGGAAGGAGGATGCGTGCGCGAACCGGCCGATCTGCCCGGCAGAGCCTCTTGCGCGCGGCGCACGGCCTGCGCGCTGGTGCCGGGTTTTCGCGCGGCGGCGCACGCGCGCGCCGATCCCGCGCTCGCGGGCGCGGCCTTCGCCGTGGCCGGACGGCTGGAGCAGCGCGACCTGGTCTCGGCCGCCTCGCCCGAGGCCCTCGCTGCCGGGGTGAAGATCGGCATGACCGCGACGCAGGCGCTCGCCGCCTGCTCCACGCTCTGCCTCCTGCCCGAACGGCCGGACCTCGAGCAGCGGGCGCTCGTTGAGCTGACCGAGGCCCTGAGGAGCGTGTCTCCGGCCGTGGAAGCGGCCGGGAACGGCCTGTTCCACCTCGATCCGCGCGGCCTGTCACGGGTGCACGGCGACGAGGCGGCGATCCTCGAGCGCATGGTCGCGGTGGTGGCGCGCCTCGGCTTCCCGGGCGCGCGCGCCGCCGTGGCCGACACGCGCTTCGCCGCCTGCGCCGTGGCCGCCTGCGCCGAGTCGCCCGCCACGCTGGTCCCGCCGGGAGAGACGCGCGCCTTCCTCGCGCCGCTGCCCCTCGACCTCCTGCCCCTTTCACCGGAGAACCTCGAGCGCCTGCGCGCCCTGGGCCTCAAGACCCTGGGAGAGTTCGCCGCCCTGCCTGCGGCCTCGGTCGAGGTGCGCTACGGCCTGGAGGGCGTCTCTGCCCACCGCCTGGCGCGCGGCCTGGACAGCGAGCCGCTGGCGCGTACGCCGGAGATCGAGGAGATCGCGGAAACCTTCGAGCTGGAGGTGCGCATCGACGGCCTGCAGCAGCTCGCCCCCATCCTCGAGACGCTGCTCGAGCGCGTGCTGCCGCGCCTCGACGGCCGCGGCGCCCTCGGCGTCGAGGCCGCCTTTCTCCTCGACGACGGCCAGACCGTCGAGGTGCTCGCCGAGCCGGCCGCGCCCTGCGCCGAGCGGAAGACGCTCCTCACGCTCCTCTCGCTCGAGATCGAGCGCACCGCCTTCTCCGCGCCGGTGGTCGAGGCGACCGTGCGCGTGCTGGCCGCGGCGCCCCGCGCCGCCGAGCAGGGCCGCCTCTTCGAGCGCCGCCGCGTCGACCCGGGGCGGGTAGAGCGCGTGCTGGCGCGCCTGCGTTCGCTCTGCGGCACCGGCGCGCTCCTCCGCCCGAGCGCCCGCGCCGCGCACCGGCCCGAGGAGCGCACCGCGCCGTCCTCGGCTCCCGGCCAGAAGGCCGTCGAGCCCGGCGCGCGGCCCGCGCCGCTCCTCTCCCCGGCCCTGCGCCTGCTCGATCCGCCCGCGCCCGCGCTCGTGCGCCTGCGCGCGGGCCGCATCCACTCCTTCGCCCTTGCCGGCCAGGCGCCGCTCCTGGTGCGCCTGCGCTTCGGCCCCTGCTGCCTCTCCGGCGACTGGTGGGAGCGGCCCTTCGCGCGCGACTACTTCGCGGCGATCACCGCCGGCCACGGCTGGTACTGGCTGTTCCGCGACCGCGAGCACGGCTCCTGGTACGTGCACGGGGTGTTCGACTGATGGCCGCGAGCACGACGCCTCTCTACGCCGAGTTGCACTGCCACTCGAACTTCTCCTTCCTCGAGGGCGCCTCGCACGTGGAAGAGCTGGTCGCGCGCGCGAAGGAACTCGGCTACCGCGCCCTGGCCCTCACCGACCGGGACGGCGTGTACGGCGCGCCCGCCTTCCACCAGGCCGCGGCCGAGGCCGGCCTGAAGGCGATCCTCGGCGCCGAGGTGACGCTTGCCTCGCGCCACCACGTCACGCTGCTCGTCAAAGACGCCCGCGGCTGGTCGAACCTCACGCGCCTGTTGACGCGCGGGCGCATGCGCGCGGAGAAGGGCCGCGCGGCGGTCACCTTCGAGGAAGCGGCCGCCTGCGCGCCCGGGCTCATCGCGCTCTCCGGCTGCCGCCGCGGGGAAGTGCCCGCGCTCCTCCTCGGCGACGACGCAGAGGGAGCCGCAGCCGCGGCCGCGCGCTGGCGCGACGCCTTCGGCCGGGACGGCTTCTACTTCGAGCTGCAGGATCATCTGCTCGAGGAGGACGAGCGCTTGAACGCGCACCTCGAGTGGCTCGGCCGCGAGCTCGACGTGCCGCGCGTGGCCACGGGCAACGCCCACTTCGCCGCGCCCGCCGGCCGGCGCCTGCAGGACGTACTGACGGCCGTGCGCCACCGCACCGACCTCGACCGCGCCGGCACGCTCCTCTTTCCCAACGGCGAGCGCTTCCTCAAGCCCATCGCGGAGATCGCGCGCCGCTTCCGCCGCTTCCCCGGCGCCGTGGGGAGAAGCGCGGCCATCGCCGAGCAGTGCGCCTTCGCCCTGGACGAGCTGTCCTACCGCTTCCCCGCCTTCACCGTGCCGGACGGCGAGACGCCCTTCTCCTATCTGCACCGCCTGGTGCACGAAGGCGCGCGGCAGCGCTATCGCCCGCTCGGCCGCAAAGCAGCGCTGCAGCTCGCCCGCGAGCTGGACGTCATCGATCGCCTCGACCTGGCCGGCTACTTCCTGATCGTCTGGGACATCGTGCGCTTCGCCCGCGAGCAAGGGATCCTCTGCCAGGGGCGCGGCTCGGCCGCCAACTCGGCGGTGTGCTACTGCCTGGGCATCACCGCCGTGGATCCGGTGGGGCTCGACCTGCTGTTCGAGCGCTTCCTTTCCGAGGAACGCAAGGAAACGCCCGACATCGACATCGACTTCGCCCACCGCGAGCGCGAGAAGGTCATCCAGTACGTGTACGAGAAGTACGGCCGCGACCACGCCGGCATGGTGTGCGAGTTCATCACCTACCGCGGCCGCTCGGCGGTGCGCGACGTGGGCAAGGCGCTGGGGCTGTCGCTGGCGCAGGTGGAGAAGGCGGCGGCCGCGCTCGAGACGCACCGCGCCACCGCGGCCGCGGCCGAGATGCGCGCGCTCGCCGCGCAGGGCGCGCCCCCGGCCGCGAGCGAGCTCGGCCTCGACCTGGCGGCGCCGCGCGCGCGCCACCTGATCGAGCTGGTCGAGGCCATCGATCGCTTCCCGCGCCACCTCTCCATCCACGTCGGCGGCATGGTCATCACCGAGCGGCCGCTTCACGAGGTGGTGCCGCTCGAGAACGCGGCCATGCCGGGCCGCACCGTCATCCAGTGGGACAAGGACGACCTCGCCCAGCTCGGCATCATCAAGATCGACCTGCTCGGCCTGGGCATGCTCACCGCCATCCAGGACGCGATCAAGCTGGTGAGCGAGCACGAAGGGAAGGAGATCGACCTGGCGCGCCTCGGCTGCGACGACCCGGAGGTGTACGACATGCTGTGCCGCGCCGACACCATCGGCGTGTTCCAGGTCGAGTCGCGCGCGCAGATGAACACCCTGCCGCGCCTCAAACCGCGCTGTTTCTACGACCTGGTGGTCGAGGTCGCGCTCATCCGCCCCGGCCCGATCCAGGGGGAGATGGTCCACCCCTACCTGCGGCGCCGCGCCGGCAAGGAGAAGGTCGTCTACCCGCACCCGTCGCTCGAGCCCATCCTGAAGCGCACCCTCGGCGTGCCCCTCTTCCAGGAGCAGGGCATGAAGCTGGCCGTGGCCGCCGCCGGCTTCTCCGCGGGCGAGGCAGACGAGCTGCGCCGCGCCATGGGGCACAAGCGCTCGCACGAGCAGATGCAGCGCCTGGCCGAGCGCCTGCTCGCGGGCATGATGAAGAATGGCATTCCCGCGGACGCGGCCGCGCGCATCTTCAAGCAGCTCGCCGCCTTCGCCGACTACGGCTTCCCCGAGTCGCACGCCGCGTCCTTCGCGCTGCTGGTCTACGCCTCGGCCTACCTCAAGCGCTATCACCACGCCGCCTTCAGCGCCGCGCTCCTCAACGCCCAGCCCATGGGCTTCTACTCGCCGGCCACGCTCATCCACGACGCCAGGCGCCACGGCGTGGAAGTGCGGCCCATCGACGCGCGCCACAGCCGCTACGACTGCACGCTCGAGCAGGGCGCGCTGCGCCTCGGCCTCCGCCACGTGCGCGGCGCAGGCGAAGGCGCGCGCGCGCCGCTCGAGCGCGCCCTCACGGAGCGGCCCTTCGCGAGCCTCGAGGACTTCGTGCGCCGCTCCGGCCTGCCGCGCGCCGCGCTCGAGAACCTGGCGCTCATCGGCGGCTTTCGCGGCTTCGGCCTGGAGCCGCGGCCCGCGCTCTGGCAGGTGCAGGCGCTCTCGCGCGCGTCGCTCGGCCCGCTCGCGAGCGTCAGGCCGCAGGAGCCGGCGGTGGCGCTCCCCGCGCTCAGCGAGGCCGAGGCCACGCAGGCGGACTACGCCCTCGCCGGCCTGTCCGCCAGCCGCCAGCCGCTCAGCCTGTTCCGTTCCTTCCTGGACGGGAAGAAGACGCTGCGCGCCGCGGACCTGGAGCGCGCGCCAAGCGGCCGGCCGGTGCGCGTCGCCGGCCTGGTGATCTGCCGGCAGCACCCGCCCACGGCCAAGGGCTTCGCCTTCCTCACGCTCGAGGACGAGACCGGCATCGCCAACGTGGTGGTGCGGCCCGACCTCTACGCCAGAGAGCGCCAGCTGGTGCGGCGCGCGCCGCTTCTCGTGGTGGACGGCGTGCTCGAGAAGGCGAGCGGGGTCATCAACGTGCGCGCCGAGCGCTTCTACCGGCTGGGCACGGGCCGCGCCGTGGCCGGGTATCGCGGCCACGACTTCCACTGAGCGGATCCAGGGAAGGGAGAACGCCGCCGGAAGACCGGCGGGGGCGCGCGTCAGGTCAGGCCGACGAGGTAGCCGACCCACACCCCTTCGTTGTCGAAGTCGCGACGGCGGCGGAAGATGCCGTTCGAGTCGGCCTGCTCCTCGTCCCAGTCGTCCATGTACACCTCGCTGCGCGCGAAGCCGGCCTCGGCGAGAAGCTCGCGCAGCTCGGGCAGCATCCAGAAGCGCCAGTCGTAGTGGAAGGCCTGGCGCAAGAGCGTGCCGTCCTCAAGGCGGAAGTGGATGCTGCACTGGAAGTCGTGGCTGATGGGGTTGAACGACGCCTGGTCCCAGATGTAGGTGAAGGCCGGGACGCGCGTGCCGTCGAAGCAGGAGTCCGCCTCGACCTCGCGCTCTTCCTGGGACACGACCGCGGCCTCGGTGCCGCCGAAGAGGTCGAGCACCAGGATGCCGCCCGGCCGCAGGGCCGCGCGCGCGACGCGGAAGTAGGCGAGCATCTCGGGCCGCGTCTTCCACACCCAGTAGGAGAAGTTCAAGGCCATGGTCAGGTCCGCGCGCGGCCGCGTGAGCGAGCTCACGTCGCGGCACGCGAGCTCCAGGCGCTCCGCGCCCCGGCCGAGCACGGCCACGTTGCGCTTGCTCGCGCGCTCGAGCGTGCCCGCGTCGGAATCGACGCCGAGCGCCCGGTTCTCCGGCCGGCGCCTCACCCAGACGCACGAGAGCAGCGCCGTGCCGCAGAAGTCCTCGCGCAGGAGGAGCGGCGCCTTCCCGTGCCGCCGCCGGTACACCTTCTCGCCGAAGTCCAGGTCCGCGTCGACGTTCTGGACGGACAGCTCGTAGAGATGATGCCGGTCGTACGCGCGCTGCCTCGCGGCCGGTTTGCCTGCCATCGCCTCTGCTCCTTGGGCCCGCCCGGGCCGCTCAACGTGCGAACCTAGCCCTCTCCGGCCGCAGGCGAAAGCCCGGAGCGCGGAATGTCGGGTGGCCGCGCGGCGCAGGACGCGCGTGCATGCTGCACGCCGCTGCACGAGGTGCGCGCCTCCTCGAATCCCCGCCACCGTACCTCTTCGCGCCCCCCCCTACCTCCCCGCGCGCGGGCGGGCGAGCAGCCAGAGCACGCCCGGGAGGGCGAGGCTCAGGCCCGAGAGCTGGGCGAGCAGGCGCGGGCTCCAGCCGAGGTCGTCGAGAGCGTGGCCCATGAGCGCGGTCATCACGCAGAAGGTCACGGTGAACAGCGCCAGCTCGGCCGAGAAGACGCGGCCGCGGTATTCGTCCGGCACCTTGAGCTGCAGAAGCACGCTGCTGAAGACCCAGTTCACGCTCGTGCCGAGGTGGGCGAGAAGCAGCAGCACGGTCGCGGAGACGAGGTTCGGGGCCAGGCCAAAGAGCACGATGAAGAATGCGGCCTGGAAGAAGCCGATGCCGATCAGGCGCCGCATCGAAGGCTCGTGGTAGCCGCTGATGGCGCGCCCGAGGAAGGGCCCGATGGCCGTGCCCACGCCGCGCGCCGCGAACAGCACGCCGATGCCGGTGGCCGCGCTCGCCCCCAGCGGGAAGACGCGCTCGCCGAACACGGTCAGGATGAGCACCATGCCGCCACCGAGGCCCACGCCGGTCTTCACCAGCACGAGCGAGCGGATGGAGCGGTCGGAGGCCACGTAGCGCAGGCCGTCCAGCAGGTCGACGAAGCCGCGCGTCCAGCGCCCGGGCCGGCTCGGCGCGCGCTCGGCGCGCGGGATCGCCACGTGCGCGATGCACCAGGCCGAGGCGAAGAACGTGGCGGAGTCGAAGAGGAAGGCCGTCTTCAGGCCGAACAGGCCAATGACCCAGCCCCCCAACCCCGAGCCCACGGCCAGCATGAGCGACCAGGTCACGGACATGAGCGCGTTGGCCGAGAGGAGCTGATGCCGGTTCACCACGCTGGGCAGGGCGGCCGAGCGCGCCGGCTCGAAAAAGGCGGAGAGGGACACCTGCGCGCCCACCAGCGCGTACACCAGCGGCACGGCCGCGGGCTCCCGCACCAACAGGAAGCAGGGCACGAGCGCGCCGCGCAGCAGATCCGTGGCGATCATGATCTTCTTGCGGTCGAGGCGGTCCACGTACACGCCCGCGACCGGCGCCACCAGGAAGACCGGCAGCATGCGCAGGATGAGCATCCACGCCACCATCGAGCCCGACCCGGTCAGCTCGAGCAGCAGCGTCGCCACGGCCACGTGGTTGAACCAGTCGCCGGCCTGGCTGACGATCTGTCCGTACCAGAGCAGGCGGAAGCCGCGGTTCTCCTGCAGCAGCGCGCGGATGCCGCGCAGGCCCGGGTCCTTGGTCGCCGTCCTCTGGTCCGTCGTCGTGTCCTCGATCACGCGCGCGCGCCTCCGCCGCCTCTCGCGGGACCCCTGGCACGATAGGATTCCGGCCTCTGGCCGCGAAGGAACATCCAGGAGACCCTCGATGAGCGACATCGACCAGACGCTGTCCGGAAAGCGAGCCCTCGTCACCGGCGCCACCTCAGGCATCGGCCGCGCCACGGCCCTGCTGTTCGCCAACCGCGGCGCGACCGTCGCGGGCGTGGGGCGCGACGCGCGCGCGCTCGAGAGCCTGGCCGCGGCCTCGCAGGGCGGCGTGCGCCCGCTCTGCGCCGACCTCACCGTGCCGGAGGAGCGCGCGCGCGCCGTGGACGCGGCCCTCTCCCTCCTCGGCGGGCTCGACGTGCTGGTCAACTGCGCCGGCATGATCGAGAGCGGCACCATCGAGACCACCAGCCTCGAGGCGTTCGACCGCACCATGGACCTGAACGTGCGCGCCCTCTTCGATGTGACGCGCCGCGCGCTCCCGGCGCTCATCGCGGCGCGCGGCAACGTGGTCAACGTGTCGAGCGTGGCCGGCGCCCGCGCCTTCCCCGGCGTGCTGGCCTACTGCGTGAGCAAGGCGGCGGTGGACCAGATCACGCGCTGCGCCGCGCTCGAGCTGGCCGAGAAAGGCGTGCGCGTGAACGCGGTGAGCCCGGGCGTCGTGGTCACGGAGCTGCACCGCCGCGGCGGCATGACCGAGCGCGACTACGCCGCCTTCCTGGAACGGTGCACGCTCACGCATCCGCTCGGCCGCACCGGCACGGCCGAAGAAGTGGCCGAGCTCATCGCCTTCCTCGCCTCGGAGCGCGCCTCCTGGATCACGGGCGCGGCCTTCCCCATCGACGGCGGTCGCGGCCAGACCTGCGCGCGCTGACCGTCAGGCGCTGCCGGCGAGCGCTTTCTCGGCCTCGCGCAGCACCGCGGCGTTGAAGGGCACGTTTTCCAGGAAGGAGCGCCGCACGTGCGGCTCCTTGATCTCGGCTGCGCGCTCCAGGATCAGCTCGCGCGCGCGCCCCAGGTAGCCGCGCGCCTCCTCGCGCCGCCCGACCGCCTTGAGGCAGCGGTAGTGCATGAACAGGATCTCGGCCGCGCGCTTGCGCCCGGGATCGTGGCTGTCGAGAAAACGCACGCCCTTGCGGCTCACGGCCAGGGCGAAGCGCGGGCGCTGGCGCGCCAGGTAGGTGAAGGCCAGCCCGGCGTAGGCGAAGGCCTCCTGGCGCGGCAGGTGGAGCGCGCGCGCCACCCGTACCGCCTCTTCCGCGTGCGCGCTCGCCTGCACCGGATCGCGCTGCTCGTAGCGGCTGGCCGAGAGCACGATGGCCAGCGCCACGCGCGTGTACACCTCGAGCATGCGGTCGCGCGCCTCCTCTGGCTCGGCCAGCACGCGCTCGAGCAACCCGCGCGCCTCGCGGTAGTCGCGCTGCCGCATGGCCAGGTCGCCGCGCAGGTACAGGCAGCGCGCCCCCAGGCTCTGGTCGCTGTTGGCCGCGGCGATGCGCGCGGCCACGTCGAGGGCCTTGTGCGAGCGCCGCAGGTCGCCGAACTCGCGGTAGACGCGCGCGAGGTGGAAGAAGGTGCGGCCGCGGCCGCGCTCGTCCGGGTGCTGCTCGAACAGCGCCAGGGCGCGCTTCAGGGCGCGCTGTGCCTTCATCGGCCGGTCGGTGGCGAGGTACAGGGGCCCAAGCAGGAGCTGGCCGAAGGCCTGGCCGCGCCGATCGCCCGCCTCCTCTGCCAGGCGCGCCGCCTGGCGCAACAAATCCTCGTAGTCGGCCTGGCCGGTGGCGCGCAAGAGCGCCGCCTTGACCCTGAGCGCAGCCGCCTGCTGGCGCCGGTCGCCGGCGCGCGTGGCCGCGGCGCCCGCGTCCTCGGCGTGCTGCAGGGCGGAGAGGAAGCGGCCGGTGGCGCCGCAGTAGCTCGCCAGCAGCACGTCCGACTCGGCGATGAGCGCGTCGTCGCCCGCGGCGGACGCCAGGCGTGCGGCGCGCACGAGCGCCTGTCCCTGGACCTCGCGCCGCCCGAGATGGCCGGCCACGTCGCCCAGCGTCTCGAACACGGCGAAGCGCTCGTGCGGCGTGAGCTCCGCGGCGCGCGCGCCCAGCGCGTCGAAGTGCTCGCGCGCCTTCAAGGCCAGGCGCTCGGCGCGCTCATAGAGGCTCCGTTCCACCAGGTAGCGCACCGCCCCCACCAGGAAGCGCGCCGCGGCCGCGTGCTCCTCCGCCTGCGAGAAATGGATGCCCGCCTCGTAGGCCTCGCGCGCCGGCGCGCCCGGATCGCTCACGCCGCGCGCGAGGAAGCGCGCCACCGCCAGGTGGTAGGCCCGGCGCCGCTCGGGCTCGAGACCGCGGTAGATGCGCTCGCGCAGCAGGTGGTGGTCGAAGCGGTACGCCTTCTCGAAGGCGCGGATGAGCTGATGGCGGCCGCTCAGGCGCGCCACGACCTCGGACGCGGTCACCAGGTCGATGCCCAGGCCCTCGATCACCGGCTCGAGCTTGAAGCGCGTGCCGAACACCGAGGCGAAGTCGAGGAAGGTGCGCGCCTCGGGATCGACCTCGGCCAGCCTGCGGTCCAGAAAGTCGGCGATCGAGGAGGGCACGGGCAGCGCCCGCACCTCGGCCGGCCGCATGCTCCACGGCTTGCCGTGCCGTTCCAGGTCCTCGATCAGGGCGAAGAGGAACGCGGGATTGCCCTCGCTCGAGGCGAACAGCCGCTCGGCGAGCGGCTCCTCCAGGCCGCGCGGCACGCCCATGTCGCGCACGATGCGCGCCACCGCGTCGCGCTCAAGACGCTCCAGGCTGACGCAGGTGAACTCGGGCAGGCGCCGCGCCCATTCCAGGAACTCGCCGCGCGCCGCGCCGAGCGCCTCATCCGCGTCCGCCGCCACGGGGCGCGCGGTCAGGACCACGGCCACGGGGAAGGCGGAGAGGGTGGACAGCAGCGCCTTCAGCACCCGCAGCGAGCCGCGGTCCGCCCACTGCAGCTCCTCGACCACCAGCACCAGGGGCTTGCGCACCGAGAGGGTGCGGAAGGCCTCGGCGTAGAGCGCCGGGATGGCGTCCTGCGGCACGCGGCTGAAGGCCCGTCCCGGCTCGCGCCCGTCGATCAGGGCGGCGAAGGCGCCGGCGAACACGCCGCGTTCGGGCAGGAAGTCGCGCAGGAGTCCGGGCAGGCGCTCGCGCCGCTCCTCGCGCGGCGCGCCGCGCAGGCCCAGGAGCTCCAGCAGCGCGTCGCTCAACGGGTAGTACGGCAACGGCGTGGCCAGCTCGAGGAAACGCGAGACCGCCAGCGCCGCGGCCCCTTCCACGTCCGGATCCTCCATGGCCGCGTCGATGAGCCGCGTCTTGCCCCCGCCCGCCTCGCCCAGCACCAGAGCGGCGCGGCCGGAGCGCCCCACCACCGCGGTGCGCAGGGCATCCTTGAGGTCGGCGAGCGCGCGTGCCCGGCCGTACAGACGCGTGGAGCGCAGCACGCGGAACTGGCGCCTGGGCCCGCTGCCGACCGCTCCCGGCCCGTGGCCGCGCACGAACTCGCTCCACCACCCCGAGCGCTCGCGCACGGCGAGGGCTTCGGCCACCAGCCGCGCCGGGCCCAGGCGCCGGGCCGGGTCCTTGTGCAGGAGCGCGTGCACCAGCCGCTCCAGGAAGAAGCTCACCTCCGGCGCCGCCTCGCCGAGAGGCGGGGCCATGAGGCGCGTATGGGCCTGCAGGGTGCTGCGCAGGTCCACGCCGGCGAACGGATTCCGGCCCGAGGCCAGCTCGTAGAGCGTCACACCCAGGCTATAGAGGTCGGCGGCCGGGCCCACGTCCTCGCCCTCGAACTGCTCGGGCGCGGCGTAGGCCACGCTGCCGAGGAAGGAGCCCGGCAGGGAGATCTCGGTGTGCGGTTCGAGCAGGCGCGACAGGCCGAGGTCAGCGATCTTCACGCCGCCGGCCTCGTCGACGAAGAGGTTCGAGGGCTTGATGTCGCGGTGGATCATGCCGCGCGCGTGGATCTCGGCCAGCCCATCGGCCACCTGGCGGCCGATGGAGGCCACCAGGCGGTCAGGCAGCGCGATCTCCGCGTCCAGGCGCTGGCGCAGGGTCAGGCCGGTCAGGTACTCCATGACGATGAAGTGGACCGTCTCCCCCTTCTTGCGCTCGGTGCCCACGTCGTACGTGGCCATGACGCGCGGGTGCCGGATGGCGAGCCCCACGCCCGCCTCGCGCCGGAAGCGGCGGAAAGTGTCCTCGTCCGCGGCGAGATGCGGATGCAGCACCTTCAGCGCGACCTCGGTCCCGGGCGCCAGGCCCTTGCCCGCGCGCACGGTGCGCGCGAGGTAGACCG
>DYIW01000073.1:14929-21284 GCA_020723465.1 Phycisphaera mikurensis | reverse complement strand
CTGGTGCAGGTGGTGGCGGGTGTGCTGCCCGGGGAAGCGGTCCGCCAGGCCGCGCAGGCGCCGTACGCCGCTTTCGTCCTTCTTCGGCTCCTCGGCCACGCTGTAGATCAGCGACCTGCCGTCCGGGGTCCAGCGATAGGCCGTGAGCTTCTCGACGTCTTCCAGGACCTTCTCCGCCGGCCCGGAGGGCGCCGCCACGCACCAGACCGTGGCCTTCTCCTTGGCGCGCGCCACGAAGCTGAAGGCGGACGGCGCCTGGCTCGGGCCGGGCCGCCAGGCGAAGTCGGCCAGATCGCCGAGCCCGGCGCTCGAGCGCAGCAGCTCGCCGCTGCTGGCCGAGCGGATCTCGACCCAATTCGCGCCGTGCTCGGCCGGCACCTCGGGACAGCGGCAGCCGAGCGCGACCAGCTCGCCGCCGGGCGAGAGGCTCACCCACGAGACCGCCTCGGTGTCGAGCAGGTCACCGATGCTCGGGCCGCGGTGCGCGGACACGTGCACGGCGAGCTCGGCCGCAGTCCAGGCGTCTTCCTGCGCCAGCTCCGCGCTCACGCTCCAGGGCGCCTCCGCCCCGGGCGAGCAGAGCGTCTCGAGCAGCACGAGATGGTCGCCGGGCTCGAGCGCCACTTCGGCCGAGACCTCTCCCGGCGCCGGCGCCTCGGCCGCTCCCGCTGCGCGCGCCTCGACCTTCTCCTTCTGGCCCACTTCCTTGCCGTCGAGGAAGACGCGCAACAGGTGATGGCTGCGCGCCACGAGCTGCGCCTTGGTGAAGCGCGCGGTTCGCACCCGGGTCGCGGCCCAGGCGGCCGCGGGCGCGGCGCCGGCCTGCAGGTCGATCGCGGCCGTCCGGGTCCAGGCGAGCGCCTCGCCCCGCGGTCCCGGGAAGGAGGCGCCCTCGGCCGGAGCGAGGCGCGCCACGTCGAGCAGGTCGAGGGCGAGCAGCTTGGCCGGCGTGCAGCCGTTCTCCGCGGCGTCGTGAAACGCCGGCAGGGGCAGTTCGGCCGGCCCGGCGAGCAGCCATTCTGCGATGGGGGTGACGCGGCGCGCCGCGGCCTCCTCGGCGCCGAGCGCGGGCCAGCAGGCGAAGGTCAGAACACAGGCGGACAGGGCG
Organism: Phycisphaera mikurensis; assembly: GCA_020723465.1. Lineage (GTDB taxonomy): Bacteria > Planctomycetota > B15-G4 > B15-G4 > JADJEK01 > JACQZJ01. The sequence continues at coordinate 20,176 of DYIW01000073.1, read as the reverse complement.
AGCGCGCGCGGGAGACGCATGGCGAGGTCTTTCGGTTTGTGCCACTAACTACCAGGATCTTCGCACGGCACGAAGATCCCCAGCCTCTTCGACGAGAACCAGAGGCACTCCAACGCGCGGAGACCGGCACTCGGTCGAAGGGTCCTCCGGCTTCGAACTTCGGACTTCGAACTTCAGACTCGCGGCGGCGCCGGCCGGACCCGACCAGTGAGCGCGGACTTGTTTGGTGCGGCGCCGCCGCGACGTGATCCGGTCGGGCCAGCGTAGCGCGCACGTGCGCGCGGGCAAGGCGCGGGCTGCTACGCGCCGCGCGCGTTCAGGACGCTGGCGCCGAGGATGAGCGCGCAGGCGGCGAAGGACCAGGAAGAGGGCACCTCGCCGTGGGCCAGCCAGGCCCAGAAGGGGTTCAGGACCGGTTCCAGGAGCAGGAGCAGCGACGCCTCGAGAGCGGGCACGCGCCGCACCCCGCGCGTCAGGAAGGCGTAGGCCAGGCCGATCTGGAACACGCCGAGGTAGAGGATCCACCAGACGTCCGCGGCCGCGATCTCCTCGACCGGCAGGGCGAAGGGCAGCGCGGCGGCGCAGGCGAGGATGCTGCCGGCGGCGACCGCGGGCGCGGCGCCGCTCGCGCCGCCGTCCCGCCCCAGCCAGCGCAGGCCGAGGATGGTCGCGGCCCAGGTGACGCCGCTCAACGCGGCCACCACGTTGCCGGCCAGGGGCCGGGGCGCCGAGCGCAGCGGCTCCTGCTGGCCGAGGAAGAAGAGCGCCATGCCGGCGGCGAGCGCGACCATGTAGAGCAGGTCGCGGCGGCGCGCCCGCTCCCGCAGCAGCCAGGGCGACAGGAGCACCAGGTAGAGGGGCGCCGTGGCCTGCAGGTAGATGGCGTTCGCCGCCGTGGTCAGCCGGTTGGCGCAGACGAACAGGATCATGGTGGCGGCGAACACCGCGCCCACGAGCCACGCGCCCGGCCGGCCGAGCCGGCGCGCGCCCGGGAGCAGCAGCAGGAGCGCCAGCGCGGCCACGCCCGAGCGGAACGAGGCCACCTGCCACGCGCTCAGGCCGATCGACTTGATCACCGCGCCGCCGGTGGAGAAGAGCAGCGCCGCGGCGAGCAAGAGCAGCCGGCAGGCGGGCGCCTCGCTCAGCACGCTCGAACACAGGACAGGCTGGAACAGGGACCGCTCCTTCCACGTTGCGCCAGCGGCCGCCGCGGCCGTTGCCGGCGGGCGCGCATCGTAGCAGCCCGGCCGGCGGCGGCCGCGATGTGGGCAAGAAGGCCGCGGGAAGTTAGCCTCGCGGGCACGCCGCGGGCGCCAGGACCCAGGAAGGAAGCGCATGGATACCTACGAGGCCATTCAGGAGTTCCTCGCCGGAGAGGCGTTCGCCGTGGTCGGCGCCTCGACCAATCGCGAGAAGTACGGCAATAAGGTGCTGCGCTGCTACATGCAGCACGGCCGCACCGTCTTCCCCATCAACCCCGCGGCGCCCGAGGTGGAAGGGCTCAAGGCCTTCCCCAACCTCGCGTCGCTGCCCGCGCCCGTGCATGGCGTGTCGATCATCACGCCTCCAGCCGTGACGCGCCAGGTGGTCGAGGACGCGGCGCGGGCCGGGATCCGCCACGTCTGGATGCAGCCGGGCGCGGAGAGCCCGGAGGCGATCGCGCGCTGCTCCGAGCTCGGGTTGAACGCGATCGCGGACGGGAGCTGCTTGCTCGCGGTCCTGGGCTTCCGCGAGTAGCGGCAGGCAGCGGCGATCACTCGACCCGCGTCGCCTGCACGTCGATGATCGGTCCGGGGGCGCGCGCTGCGTCCTCCGGCCGGCGCGCCGCGTGCGCTCTCCCGCCGCCGAGGGCGCGCGCGGCGCGGGCCAGGGCAGCGAGCGCGGCGAGGAGCAGGGCGCAGGCGAAGCCGAGGACGAGGAAGGGCAGGACGAGGAGCAGCCAGAGCGCGGCCAGCAACAGCGCCGCCCCCGGAGCGGCGGAGCCGCCCGGCCGCGGAATCCTGATCCAGCCGTGGCCTCTCGGCAGGTCCATGGGTGCGCGCGCATTGTAGCGGCCGCGCGCCGCGCCCCGCATCCTCCTTCCGGCGCCGCGGGCGGGACGGTACAGTGCTGGACTGGCGTCCGCCGGAAGGACAGGGTGCCGGTGCCGCGCGGGCTCCTGCGCGCTGGCGCCTGATCCCGGCGCGCGCCGCGACGAGGAGGACACCTGGTGGCACGCGGTTTCAACGCGTTCGAGAATGCGCAGGCGCAGTTCGATCACGCTGCGGACATCCTCAGCCTGGACCGGAGCGCGCGCGAGCTCCTGCGCTACCCTCTGCGCGAGTACTCCTTCGCCGTACCGGTGCGCATGGACGACGGCTCCATGCAGGTGTTCCGCGGCTTCCGCGTGCAGCACAACGACGCGCGCGGTCCGTGCAAGGGGGGCGTGCGCTTTCACCCCCAGGAGACGCTGGACTCGATCCGTGCCCTGGCCATGTGGATGACCTGGAAGTGCGCGGTGGTGGACATCCCGCTGGGTGGGGGCAAGGGCGGGGTGATCTGCGATCCGCACCATCTCAGCAACCGCGAGCAGGAGCAGGTCTGCCGCGGCTGGGTGCGCCAGATCGCGCGCAACATCGGGCCGGACGCGGACGTGCCGGCGCCGGACGTGATGACCTCGGCGCAGCACATGCTGTGGATGCTGGACGAGTATGAGCAGATCGTGGGCGGCCGGCATCCCGGGATGATCACTGGCAAGCCCGTGGGCATGGGGGGGTCGCTCGGCCGTACCGAGGCGACCGGCTACGGCGTGGTGTACACGCTGCGCGAGGCCTTGCGCGAGCTGGGCTGCGCGCCGCGCGAGACGCGCGCCAGCGTGCAGGGCTTCGGCAACGTGGCGCAGTACGCCATCGAGCTGTACCAGGAGCTGGGTGGCACCGTCGTCTGCGTCTCGGCCTGGGACCAGGCGGACCAGACCTCCTACGCCTTCCGCCGCGCGGGCGGCGTCGATCTGGCCGAGCTGCGCGGCCTGGCCGATCGCTTCGGCGGCGTCGACAAGGGCAAGGCGCGCGCCCGCGGCTACGAGGTGCTGGAGGGCGGTGCCTGGCTGGCGCAGGACGTGGACATCCTCATCCCGGCCGCGCTCGAGAACCAGATCACGCCCGACAACGTCGGCGCCATCAGCGAGCGGGTCAAGGTGATCGCTGAGGGAGCGAACGGCCCCACGACCTTCGACGCCGGGCGGGCCCTGGACGAGCGCGGCGTGCGCGTCATCCCCGACTTCGTGGCCAACGCCGGCGGCGTGACCTGCAGCTACTTCGAGCAGGTGCAGAGCAACATGAACTACTACTGGCCGAAGGACGAGGTCCTGGCCAAGCTGGACCGGGCCATGACCGCGGCCTACGCCGGCGTGGCGAGCGTCGCCAAGAAGCACGAGCTGCACCTGCGGGACGCCGCCTACGTGGTCGCCATTGACCGGGTGGCGCGCGCCTGCCGCGACCGCGGCTGGCTGTAGCAGCGCGGCGCGGCGCACGGGAGCGTGAAACCATGACCGCGGGCCGCAAGTCGATCGACTCCATCGTGCTGGCGCTGAAAGAGCGCGCCAAGGTGCTGAACTGCCTGTACGAGGTGGACGAAATCCTCAGCCGCGTCGACGCGCCGCGCGCCGCCGCCGCCGGCCAGGTGGTGGAGCGCCTGCCCGACGGCTGGCAGTTCTCGGACGTGTGCTGCGCGCGCCTGCGCCTCGAGGACGAGGTCTTCGTCACGCGTCGCTTCGCCGAGTCGGCGTGGCTCATGAAGACGGACGTGCGCGTGCGCGGCGACGCCATCGGCATGCTCGAGGTGTTCTACACCGAGCCGCGGCCGCCGGCCGACGAGGGGCCGTTCCTCAAGGAGGAGCGCTACCTGCTGGAGGCCGTGGCCGACCGCATCGGCCTGTTCGTCATGCAGCGCACGGTGCGCGAGATCCGCGACAGCTTCGAGACGGCGCTGCGCTCCATCTCCACCTCCGGCCGGCGCGAGTGGGGAGTGATCCTCGAGTTCCTGCGGCGCACTGATCCCGGGCTGCTCATCCGCATCACGCGCAAGATGATCAATGACCTGTGCTGGGCGGCGGTGGAAGAGGCGGAGGACCTGCTCGGCGAGTTCGTCTCGAAGGAGGGTGAGGCGGCCTTCGCGCGCGGCGAGGAGAACCGCCCGCTGGCCAAGGCGCGCCTGCAGGACATGTCGGGCCTGACCGAGCGCACCTTCGAGATCGCCTCGAGCCACCTGGGCGAGGCGGAGGTGCTGTTCCGCATCCAGGAGTGGATCGAGGAGGAGAAGTCCGGCTTCCTCATCGACACGCTGGAGAGCCCGCACAGCTCGCTCTCGGACATCACCGAGGCGGTGGCGCGCTTCCGCGGCGGCGATCCCAAGGAACCGGCGCTGCCGCTGGCGATCCGCACCAGCCTGCGCGTGGCGCTCTTGCGCCGCCTGTTCGTGGACGAGCTGTCCTTCATCAACGCGGCCAAGAACTACGTGGCGGTGAGCGACTTCTACGGGCTGCTCGACCACGTCATCTTCCCCCCCGGCAGCCACGGCCACCTCGGCGGCAAGAGCGCCGGCCTGTTCGTGGCCGCGTGCATGGCGCGCTCCGCGCCGGAGTTCCAGAAGCACCTGCCCTGGTTCCGCGTGCCGAACACCTGGTACATCAGCTCCGACAGCCTGCACGCCTTCATGCGCTACAACAACCTCGAGGAGCTGTACAACCGCAAGTACACCGAGATCGAGCGCGTGCGGCAGGAGTACCCGCACGTGGTGCAGGTGTTCAAGAACTCGCGCTTCCCGCCGGAGCTGAGCAACGGCCTGGCCGCGGCCCTGGACGAGTTCGAGACCAGGCCGCTGATCGTGCGCAGCTCCAGCCTGCTCGAGGATCAGCTCGGCGCGGCCTTCTCCGGCAAGTACAAGAGCCTGTTCCTGGCGAACCAGGGCAGCAAGCGGCGCCGGCTGGCCGCGCTGCAGGACGCCGTGGCCGAGGTGTACGCCTCCATCTTCTCGCCCGACCCGATCTCCTATCGCGCGCAGCGCGGGCTGCTCGACTTCCAGGAGGAGATGGGGATCATGATCCAGGAGGTGGTCGGCCGGCGCGTCGGCGACTACTTCCTGCCGGCTTACGCCGGCGTGGCCTTCGGCAACAACGAGTTCCGCTGGTCGCCGCGCATCCGCCGCGAGGACGGGGTGGTGCGCCTGGTCCCGGGGCTCGGCACGCGCGCCGTGGACCGCCTCAGCGAC
>DYIW01000073.1:0-14919 GCA_020723465.1 Phycisphaera mikurensis | reverse complement strand
GCATCAAGCGCACCGACGGCATCATCCGGCTGGTGGCCGGCATGGGTACCCGGGCCGTGGACCGGGTGGGCGACGACTACCCGGTGCTGGTCTCGCCCGGACAGAAGGGCCTGCGCGTCAACGTCGCGCCGGACGAGATCGCCCGCTACTCCCCGAACAAGATCGACGTTATCAACCTCAAGGCCAACGTGTTCGAGACCCTGAACGTGCGCGAGTTCCTGCGGAGCTGCGGGCACCAGTACCCGGCGGTGCGGCACGTGGTGTCGATCGTCGAGCGCGACCGCGTGCGCCGGCCGGGGGCCCTGGAGCCGGACTTCGCCAGCGACGAGGTGGCGGTCACCTTCGACGGCCTGATCGAGGAGACCGCCTTCGTCGAGCAGATGCGCGCGCTGCTGCTGCTGCTGCGCGAGCGCCTCGGCGTGGCGCCGGACATCGAGTTCGCCAGCGACGGCGAGCACTTCTACCTGCTGCAGTGCCGCTCGCAGAGCTCGTCCGAGCAGTACGCGCCGGCGCCGCTCCCAGAGGACGTGCCGCCCGAGCGCGTCATCTTCTCCGCCTCGCGCCACATCGCCAACGGCCAGGTGCGGGACATCACGCACGTGGTGTACGTCGTCCCGGAACGCTATGCGGAGCTCGAGAGCGAGGCCGACCTCAGGGCCGTCGGGGCTCTGGTGAGCCGGCTGAACAAGCTCCTGCCCAGGCGGCAGTTCGTGCTCATCGGCCCGGGCCGCTGGGGCAGCCGCGGCGACATCCGCCTGGGCGTGCCGGTGGGCTACTCGGACATCAACAACACGGCCGTGCTGCTCGAGGTGGCGCGCCGCAAGGGCCGCTACGTGCCGGAGCTGTCGTTCGGCACGCACTTCTTCCAGGACCTGGTGGAGGCGGACATCCGCTACATCCCGCTCTATCCGGACGAGCAGGGCAACGTGTTCAACGAGGCCTTCCTGCTCGGGGCGGAGAACATGCTGCCGCGGCTGGTGCCACGCGCCGGCCAGCTTGCCGACACGGTGCGCGTGATCGACGTGCCGCAAGCGAGCCGCGGCCGCGTCCTGCGCATCCTCATGAACGCCGACCTGGACCGCGCGCTGGGCATCCTGGTCGCTCCGAGCGCGGAGGCCGCGCGCCCCGCGGGCGGGCCGGCGGAGCCCGCGCGTCCCGCGAGCAGGCCGGCGGAAACCGCGACGGAGGACGACGAGCACTGGCGCTGGCGCCTGCGCATGGCCGAGCGCATCGCCGCCGGCCTGGATCCCGAGCGCTTCGGCGTGAAGGGCCTGTACCTGTTCGGCAGCACCAAGAACGGCAGCGCCGGACCAGGCAGCGACCTGGACCTGCTGGTGCACGTCAGCGGCGATGAGGGCGCGCGCCGTGACCTGGCTCTCTGGCTGGACGGCTGGAGCCGCTCCCTGGCCGAGGTCAACTACCTGCGCACCGGCTGCCGCCTGGAGGGCCTGCTCGACGTGCAGTACGTGACGGACGAGGACATCGCCCAGGGGAAGGACTACGCCGCGAAGATCGGCGCCGCCACGGACGCGGCCCGGCCGCTGCCGCTCTGCGGGGCCGCATCGGCCGACTGATCGGCGCGCGCGCCGTCAGGTCCCGCGGCGCACGCGGATCCTGAGCACGCGCGCCGTGGCCTCCGTCAGCGCCGCGTCCGCGAGCGGCGGCAGACCTTCGACGGCGACCAGGCGTTCGGGCTCGGCGAAGACCACGAGCTGGTCGCGCCAGGCGCGCGGCACCTTGCGGGCGATGAGCTGTGCCTTGAGCTTCCCCGGCCGCGGCAGGCCGAGCGGCTGGAAACAGTCGCCCGGCCGGCGCGCGCGCACGCCAAGCGGCAGGCGCACGCGGTCCGCGTCCAGGTAGACGCGGCCCGAGCGCTCGACCAGGAGGCGGCGCTCTGCGGGAGAGGCGCGGCGCAGGCGCGCCAGGATGCGGCCGCGGCGGTCCTCGAACAGGCGCATGTCGACCCGAGGGGGCGGCAGGGGCGCGGGCGGCTCGAGGCGGCGCGCCCGGCCCGCGGCGACGCCCAAGCGCACGCCGGGCGCGACCTGGAGCACTTCGGCGCGACCGGCACGCAGCGCGCCCTGCGCCTCGAGGGACAGTGATCGGCGGAGCGGCGCGGCCGCGAGCTCTTCCAGCGCGAGATGCAGGGCGTCGCTGCCAAGCTGCGGCGCGACGCCGCCGGCCGCGGCTCGCCGCGCCCGGCGCCAGAGCACGCGTGCGATGCGGCCGAGGCGCAGCAGGCGGAAGTCGATCTCCGGGCCGAACTCCTGGCGCAGCCGCGGCAGGAACTCGCAGCGCACGCGGTTGCGGGCGAAGCGCGGGTGGACGTTGCTCGAGTCCGTCATGAACGGCACGCCGCGGGTGGCGAGGTCCTCACGCAGCAGCCGGCCCGGCAGGCCGAGGAAGGGGCGCACCAGCAGCGGCCCCCCTGGAAGGAGGGGCCGGCGCCGCGGCATGCCGGAGAGGCCCCTGAGGCCGGCCCCGCGCAGCGCGGACAGGACGATGCTCTCCACCTGGTCGTCCCGGTGGTGGCCGAGGAAGAGCGCGCCCGCGCGCAGCTCGGCGAGCGCGGCGGCGAACAGGCGGTAGCGCTCCGCGCGCAGGCGCCCTTCCGAGGCGCGCCCGTCCTTCAGCACGCGCGCCGGGTCGGCGGCGAGGACACGACAGGGAAGGCCGCGGCTTCGAGCCAGGGCCCCGACGAACTCCGCGTCCCGGCGCGACTCCGCGCCGCGCACGCCGTGATCCACGTGCACCACGATCACTTCCGGGCCCGAGGCCGCGGCCGCCCGCACCAGGCCGTCCAGAAGGCAGACGGAGTCGGGTCCACCCGAGACGGCCGCCAGCATGCGCGCGGCGCCGCGGCCGGCCTCGCGGCGGAAACTGCTGGCGCAGGCCTCCCCGGGGTTGGTTGAATTGGGCCCTCTGCCGGCTAGAATGCCGGTTTTCGTGCTGTCCAGATCTTGGCCTCTCACCATGTTGGGAGCGTGAGCGGTCTCGGTTCGGCGCCGGTCCGCCGGGAGTAGTATCGCATGGCCATCCGCATTGGGATCAACGGGTTCGGGCGAATCGGGCGCATGGTCTTCCGGATCATGACCGACGACTCGCGCTTCGAAGTGGTCGGGCTGAACGACATCGCTTCGCCCGACGCGCTGGCGCACCTCCTGAAGTACGACTCGGTGGCCGGGACGTTCAAGCACAAGGTCGAGGGGTTCGAGGGCGGGCTCAAGGTGGACGGCAAGACCGTCAAGGTCACGGCCGAGAAGGACCCGGAGAAGCTGCCCTGGAAGGCCCTGAACGCCGACTTCGTGGTCGAGTCCACGGGCGTGTTCCGCACGCGCGAGGCGTGCGAGAAGCACATCAAGGCGGGCGCGCGCAAGGTGCTGCTCACCGTGCCGGCCAAGGACGAGATCGACGCCACCGTGGTCATCGGCGTGAACAACGAGGTGTTGAAGAAGGAGCACAAGGTCATCTCCAACGCCTCGTGCACCACGAACTGCCTGGCGCCGGTGGCCAAGGTGCTGCACGACAAGTTCGGCATCGAGCGCGGCCTGATGACCACGATCCACGCCTACACCAACGACCAGCGCACCGCGGACCAGGTGCACAAGGATCTGCGCCGCGCGCGCGCGGCCGCAGTCAACATCATCCCGACCACCACGGGCGCGGCGCGCGCCGTGGGCAAGGTCATCCCGGCCCTGAAGGGCAAGCTCGACGGCTGCGCCATGCGCGTGCCCGTGGTCAACGGCTCGGTGGTCGACCTCACGGCCACGCTCAAGAAGCCGGCCTCGGTCGAGGACATCAACGCCGCCATGAAGGCCGCGGCCGAGGGGCCGATGAAGGGCATCCTGGGCTACACCGAGGACCCGATCGTCTCGACCGACGTCATCGGCCGCACCGAGTCCTCGCTGTTCGACGCGCTCTCGACCCAGGTCGTGGACAACGCGCTGGTGAAGGTGGTTTCCTGGTACGACAACGAGTGGGGCTACTCCTGCCGCGTCTGCGACCTGATCGCTCTTGCCTGCAGCCTGAAGTAATGAGGGAGATGATGAAGATCCTCACGCTGGACGATCTCGACCTGCAGGGGCAGCGCGTCCTGACGCGGGTCGACTTCAACGTGCCGCTGGCCGGCGGGAACATCACCGATGACTTGCGCATCCGGGCGGCCCTGCCGTCGGTGCAGAAGATCATCGAGAAGGGCGGCACGCCGGTGCTGATCTCGCACCTCGGGCGGCCCAAGGGCCAGGTGAAGGATGGCCTGCGCCTCGATCCCGTGGCCGCGCGCCTGAGCGAGCTGCTCGGGACCGAGGTCAAGAAGTTCGACGAGTGCGTGGGCCCGCAGGTGGAAGTGGGTGTGGGGCAGCTCGAGCGCGGCGCGGTGGCGCTCCTGGAGAACGTGCGCTTCAACCCGGGCGAGGAGAAGAACGACGCGGCCTTCGCCGCGCAGCTCGCGCGTCTGGGCAGCGCCTACGTCAACGACGCGTTCGGCGCCGCGCAGCGGGCGCACGCCTCCAACGTGGGACTGGTCCAGCACATGAAGGGCCGCGCCGCGGCCGGCTTCCTGATGATCAAGGAGGTCGAGTACTTCACGCGCATCCTGAGCAGCCCGGAGCGGCCGTTCGTGGCGGTCCTGGGCGGCGCCAAGGTGTCGGACAAGATCCCGGTGCTGAAGAGCCTGCTCGAGCTGGTGGACGTGGTGCTGGTGGGTGGGGCCATGGCCTACACCATGCTGCTGGCCGAAGGGAGGCACGTGGGCGCGTCGCGCGTGGAGCGGGACAGCCTGGACGTGGCCAAGGAGATCATCAACCTGGCGCGCGCCAAGAACGTCAAGTTCCTGCTGCCCGTGGATCACGAGATCGCGCAGAGCTTCGACGAGCGCGCCGAAGGCAAGACCGTGGCGGGCGACATCCCCGAGGGCTGGATGGGCCTGGACATCGGCCCGAAGACGGTCGAGACCTACGCCAAGGAGATCGCGCGCGCGGCCACCGTGATCTGGAACGGGCCCATGGGCGTCTTCGAGTGGTCGAACTTCGCCGGCGGCACCTGGTCGATCGGCGAGGCGATCGCCTCGAGCAAGGCGCTGACCGTGGTCGGCGGCGGCGACTCGGCCGCGGCCGCGGCCAAGTTCGGCCTGACCGACCGAGTGTCGCACGTCTCCACCGGCGGCGGCGCGTCGCTCGAGATGCTCGAGGGCAAGCGCCTGCCCGGAGTGCTGGCGCTCGAGGAAGCCGCCAGTTGATCCGCATCGCGCCGTCGCTCCTGGCGTGCGACTTCGCGCGCATCGCCGAGGAGGTGGGGCGCGTCGAGCAGGCGGGCGCGGACTGGCTGCATCTCGACGTCATGGACGGGCACTTCGTGCCGAACCTGACGATCGGGCCGCCGGTGGTGGAGAAGATCGCCGCGGTGGCACGCGTGCCGCTCGACGTGCACGTGATGATCACCGACCCGCTCGCCTTCGCGCCGCGCTTCCTGGACGCGGGCGCGGGAGTCTACACCTTCCACGTCGAGGCGCCGGGCGACGCGCGCGCGGTGATCGAGCTGGTCAAGCGGCGCGGCCGCCAGGCGGGCATGGCGCTCAACCCGGAGACGCCCGCGGCGACGCTCAAGCCGTTTGCCGCCGACCTCGACCTGATCCTGGTCATGTCGGTCCACCCCGGCTTCGGCGGGCAGCGATTCATCGCCGGCGTGCTGGCGAAGGTGCGCGAGATCCGCTACGACTGGGGCTTCGCGGGCGACGTGCAGGTCGACGGCGGCATCGGCCTGGACACCATCGGCGCGTGCGCGGCCGCCGGGGCGAACGTGTTCGTGGCCGGGTCCGCGGTGTTCGGCGCGCCGGACATCAAGGCGCGCATCGCCGAGTTGCGGCGCCGCGCGCGGGCTGCCGCTTCACCGAGTGATTGAGGACGACCAGTGGCCTGGGTTCGATTCCGCAAGAAGGACATGCCGGGCGGGCTCTGGACCAACTGTCCGAGCTGCGGCGAGATGATGTTCACCAAGGACCTCGTCGCGCACTTCCTCGTCTGTCCCAAGTGCTCCTTCCACATGACTGCCACGGTGGACGACTGGATCAAGTTCGTCGCCGACCCGAAGAGCTTCGAGGAGCTGTACACCGACCTGAGGCCGGTTGATCGGCTCGACTTCAAGGACAAGATCGCCTACGGCGAGAAGCTGGCCAAGACCGCGGAGAAGGTCAAGCGCCTCGAGGCGGTGACCATCGGCACGGCGCGCGTGGGGGGGCGCGACGTGGTGCTCGGCGTGATGGACTTCAAGTTCCTGGGCGGGTCCATGGGCGTGGTCGTGGGCGAGAAGGTGACCATCGCCGTGGAGATGGCCCTCGAGCGCGGCGTGCCGCTCATCATGATCTGCGCCTCGGGCGGCGCGCGTATGCACGAGGGCGCGCTCTCGCTCATGCAGATGGCCAAGACCTGCGCGGCGCTGGCGCGCCTCGACCAGGCCGGCGGGCTCTACATCTCGGTGCTCACCAACCCGACCACGGGCGGCGTGACCGCGTCGTTCGCCACCATGGCCGACGTGATCCTGGCCGAGCCGGGTGCGCTCATCGGCTTCGCCGGCCCACGCGTCATCCAGAACACGATCAAGCAGGACCTGCCCGAGGGCTTCCAGCGCTCCGAGTTCCTGCTCGAGCGCGGCCAGATCGACTGCATCGTCACGCGCGACAAGCTCAAGGACACGCTTTTCCGGTGCATGCAGTACCTGAGGCCCGTCGACCCCTCCGCGCTGCATCCCGTGGCTCCTCCGGAGGTCGAGAGCGCGGCACAGGTCTCGCGAAACGGCCAGGAAGGCAAGGGCCGCAAGGACAAGGAGTCCGAGAAGAAGGCCAGGAAGGCCGAGCGCGCGGCGCGCCGGGAGGCCGAGCGGGCCGAGAAGGACCGGCCCGCCGGCGCCGGCGAGGAAGGCGGCGACTCCGCCGAGGAGAAGCGCGACAAGGCCAAGAAGAAGGAGAAGTAGGGGGCGGAGGTGCTATACAATCCGCCTTCCGCAGAACACGATCCCCGATAGCTCAGCTGGTAGAGCAACCGGCTGTTAACCGGTTTGTCGTAGGTTCGAGTCCTACTCGGGGAGCCAAGTCTATTCCGCTGAACTTCAGCGGTTTTTCTACAACGCAAGACCCCGTGGGGTGATCCCCTCGGGGTCTTGTCGTTTCTGCTGTCCTCACGCCCGGTTACGTCGCCTTCTAGGTCCTTCCCGATTCCCCGTTCGCTGAGGAGGCGGAGCACGAGGGGGTGCGCGTTTGGTGCCAGGGAACGCTCGGCACGGCGCGGGTCTCGAGGCAGATCGCTGTGGGCTTCGGCGGCGCCGTGGTGCCGACTCCCACGACGACCGACTATCCGACGATCCGCGACTTGCCGGCCCCGAGGCTCCGGGGGTGCACGCGCGAAAGCGTGGTTGCCGAGAAGCTCCACGCGATGGTCCGGCGGGGGCTCCTGAACAGCCGGATGCGGGACTTCCTCGACGTGTGGGCCCTCTCGCGGCAGTTCGAGTCCGACGGCCGGATCCTGGCGGCGGCGATCGGGAAATCGACTTCAGCGAGGCTTGAACGCGCGCCGGATCATGACGAGCTCCCCTCCACGAGCGCGGCGGCCCACGCGACAACTCGGCCGGCGAGCTCCACGGCGCGCGCGTGCTCCTCTTGCGTCACTTCTTCCTCGGTGCCGGGGTAGCGCGCGCCGAAAGCGTAGTCGGTCAGCTCCACGGCATCGTCGAGATCCGCAGGAACCGACAGACCTTGCCGCCGCAGGCCGAGGAGCAGCTCCTCGATGTCGTGCACGTATCGGAATGGCCAGCCACGCAACTGATAGACCGCCTTCCTGGCCTTCTCGGCGGCCTGCTGCGCGTGGAAGCACAGGTCTTCCAGAAGAGCCCCTGCGGGCAGCGGCGCACGCGCCAGCGCAAGGTCGCCGCGCGCCCGCGCCAGCCATTCCCCCGGCGTGCCCGGGATGCGCTGGTCAAGCGGCACGGTACACTTCCTTGCCTTCGCGCAGCGCGGGCCACAGAACGAGCGACGGATTGTCTCCGAATGCTTGGATGTCGCTCTCGGTGACCACGAGCAAGTCCTTGGCGAATTCCACGCCCAGGAGGGCGCGGTAGAGCCTCTGCGCCGTCTTGCGGCGGTGCGTCCCGTCGGGCATGACGACGAGAATGTCGAGGTCGCTGTCCGGCCCCATCTCTCCCCTCGCAGCGGAGCCGAACACCAAGATCCGCCGTGGCCCGGCTGCGTCGACGATCCGTCGGACCATCTCCTGTAGAATCGCATGGATCTCCGGCTGGTTCATTCCCTCCTCCCGTACGACGCCATCGTCTCGCGGACTTGCATAGGCTGCGGGAGCGCGTCGACGTTCAAGCAGCAGTGGGAAACCTCAGGTGCTTGCCGCGCCTCGCCGCCGGCAGTGGGCCCGGCGGCTTCCGCGCCACCTGACTGCACCAAGGCGTCCACTGCGTCCCTCTTGAGCTTCCAGAGGCGTCCGACCCGATGGGCTGGCATCCCGCGCGTTGGGATCGACACGGACGGCAGGGTATGGCAAAGGGATTGCGGTGTCAATCCGGATCCAGGCGCATGTACGTGTCACTAACCGCTGAGATCTCCGCGCGGCTAGCACCTTCCGAGCCTCCTCGACCAGAACCCGAGGCGCCCGAATCAGCGCAGGCCGCCAGTCGGTCGGGGAATCCTCCGGCTTCCGACCTCAGACTTCGGACTCCAAACGCGCGGCGGCGCCGCCCGGACCCGAGCCGCAAGCTCGGACCCAGCGGTTCCCTGCGCTGCGCGCAGAGCTCGAGCGCGCCCTGGCCTCGGCATGAGCACGCGACGAACCACCCCGCGCGCCGAAGCCCACAAGTGGGAGTTCCAGGCGCGCTTCCGCCGGCACGCGTTTGGCTGGAAGTCGCAGCCCGCGATCCAGCGCGTCAAGCAGGCCGTGAGCGAGATCAAGAAGGTGGCGCGTCGCGATCCCGTGCTCGCGGCCGAGGGCGGCGTCCTCTTTCTCGAGCGCGTGTCGCCGGCGATCGAGCTCGCCGAGGCGTCGCGTGGCCCGTGGACGAGCGCCGCCGACGTCGATGCGCTCTGCGAGGCGATGCTCCTCTCGTCCGGCCTCGTCGAGGAGGCATACGCGCGCTACGGGCTTCGCGCCAACCGCGCCGGCACGTACCTCGCGACCTTTCGTGCCGTCGCGAAGAAGTACCCGCACAAGCAGCCGGAGCAGCTCCTCGCCGACCTCGTGGAGTCGACGCCCGGTGACGAGGGAAAGTGGTTCGCGGCGGCAAAGGAGCTCGGCCTGTACGATGCCGCCATCCAGCTCGCCCGCGCGTCGCCATGCGATCCGAAGACTCTCGCCCGCGCCGCGCGCGACCACGCCGACGAGCAGCCGGCGTTCGCCGTGGAAGCTGGTCTCGCCGCACTCGACTGGCTCGTCCAGGGGTTCGGGTACGAGATCACCGGCGGCGACGTCTGGATGGCCTACTCGGCCACGATGAAGGCCGCTGAGACCCTCGGACGCGCCGCCGAGACGCAGGAGCGGATCCGTCACCTCGCCAGCGGCGGCTGCAGCTTCGTCGCTGAGGTCCGCGGCCGCGAGCTGGGGCTTCGACGCTGACGCTGACGCTGGCGCGTCGCGGACCGATCCCGCCGAACTCGACGCGTAGCTCGAGCAAGCCCTCGTTGGCCGCGGGCGCAGGAGGCTCGGCGCCGGTGAGGCCCTGCTCCAGCCCCGCCGGTGCGTTCACGGACCACCCGGTGATCGGCCCGCGCGTGAGGCGACCGTCGTTCGTGTTTCCGAGACGCGCGCGACGAGTGTCCGTCCGGAGGCGCTTCCCGGCCAACGGCGGCGAGAGCAACCACCTTCTTGAAGGTGCCGAAGCGGCCGACGTCGAATCGCCGCGGCCGGCGATCCAGGCGGGGCCGCGACGGGCGTTCTTCTGCAGCTCGTCGGTGCGGCGGAAGTCCCTGCGATTCAAGACGTTCGAGGCTTCGGATGGGGCGTGGTCGACTTCTTGGAGCAAGCGCTGTGCGGTAAGTCGAGGTCCTTTTTGCCGCAGATGATGCGGTGAATAAGTGGTCTGAACCATCGGTTGTCGGTACAATCGCCGCAAGAAGTGCGGTGACAACGATGTTCATCCACGAGCAGGCGCGGTGGCCTCGGTTCGGCTGGGACAGCGAGGTTCTCGCGGCGTCCCTTGCGGCGGTGCGCCACAAGCAGGGCAAACACCTCGGGAAGATGGCTGCCCTGGGTTTCGACCTTCGCGCCGAGGCGAGCCTCAGCGTGCTGACAAGCGACGTGGTGAAGACTTCGGGGATCGAAGGTGAAAGCCTGGACCCTGAGGAGGTCCGGTCATCGATCGCTCGCAAGCTCGGGCTCGATGCCGGTGGCCTTCCTCAGGCGGGCCGGGAGGTCGACGGCGTCGTCGAGATGACGCTGGACGCCACTCGGAACTTCGAGGTGCCGCTGACGGCTGATCGCCTGTTCGGTTGGTACGCGCTCCTCTTTCCGGCCGGAAGAGCCGGAATGCGGCGGATCAACGTGGGGGCCTGGCGCACCGCGAAGGCCGGACCGATGCAGGTCGTCTCGGGGCCGATGGGTCGCGAGCGGGTGCACTTCGAGGCGCCCGCAGCCGAGCGCGTAGAGTCCGAGATGGCGGCTTTCCTCGATTGGCACAACTCACGACCGCCGATCGACCCTGTTCTGGAGGCCGGCATCGCGCATCTCTGGTTCGTCACGTTGCACCCCTTCGAGGACGGCAACGGTCGCATTGCGCGGGCAATCTCAGATATGTCGCTCTCACGGGCCGACGGCACCGGGGATCGCTTCTACAGCATGTCGTCACAGATCGAGTCGGAGCGGAAGGAGTACTACCTGCAGCTCGAGTCGGCACAGCGTGGCAGCCTCGACATCACGAGTTGGCTGGCGTGGTTTCTCGGATGCCTCGATCGGGCCATCGGCAGCGCCGACAGCCTGCTTATGGCGGTTCTGCGGAAGGCCAGGGTCTGGCTGCAAGTCAACCGCTGGCCGGTGAACGAGCGGCAGCGCCGCGTGATCAACCGGCTCCTGGAGCGATTCGAGGGCTTCCTGACGACATCCAAGTACGCCAAGATCGCCAGGTGTTCTCAGGACAGTGCACTGCGTGATATCCGCGAAATGCTGGACCGCGGCATCATCGTGCGGAACCCGGGGGGCGGTCGCAGTACGAGCTATCGACTGAGCACGCCTGAAGAGGAGTGTTGAGCTGCTGCGCGCGGCCGTGGCCGAGGTCGATGTTCGTCGCTTGACCGGAAACCCGCCGCCGGCTTCCTGGGCCGGAATGCCATGCGCTGCGGCTACGATACCTGCGGTCCACTGATGATGTGGGAGCCAGCCATGCGTCACGCGCACTTCGAGAGGGCCGCGAGATGGGCGGCCGTCGCGCTGTTCGGAGCGTTGTGCGCGTGCGGGCCGTCGAGCGACGCCGAGCTGGCGAGGCATCTGCGCCTGGAACTGAGGGGCGGTTCGGAAGCCATGTACCCTCAGCGCGTCTCGTTCGCCGTCAAGAGAACCGCCGCCGGCAGGTCGATCTTCCTGGGCGACCGCGACGCCGTTTTCCGCGCCAACGGCATCATTATTCCAACGCCGCACGGGGGATGCTCT
This sequence comes from Phycisphaera mikurensis, assembly GCA_020723465.1. Classification (GTDB taxonomy): domain Bacteria; phylum Planctomycetota; class B15-G4; order B15-G4; family JADJEK01; genus JACQZJ01. The sequence continues at coordinate 3,289 of DYIW01000073.1, read as the reverse complement.
GCGTGCGCGCGCGAGCGGCTCGCCGGCGGGAGCTCGGACGAGTCCTACTACCACCTGAGCGCGGCCGAGGTTCTGCAGTGGCTGGGTGGTCCGGGTTCGTGGCGCCTCACTGCGTCGCTCGGCCCCGTCACATCGAACGAGCTGTTGGTGCACATCAGCGACGGCGGGGCGGTGCGGTGCGAACCGTCCTGGAAACGCGAGTGAGCGCGGTGGCCGCCGTCCCGGCGGCGGATCATCGTCTCGGAGGGTGGATTGTAGGATCCGCCGGCTGGCGGCGACGGTGCTGCAACTGAGGGAGGCTACGTGCGATGACCTGCGAGCTGCGCTGTTACTGCTTCGTGCTGGCCTGGCTGTGCTGCGCGCTGTGCGCGGCCGCTCAGGCCGGCGACGAGATCGACTTTGACGTCGTCTTCGACCTGCGGCAGGTCCAGTACGGCGAGGCGCCCCAGCCGTCCCCCGATGGCCAGTACGTGGCGATCGTGCTCGCCGAGCGGCCGCCGGAAGAGGCGACCGTGGGCCGCTACGCCGGCCCGGGCGTGCCCGCCTCCGCGATCGGGTCGCGCCTCTACCTCGCGGCCGCGGACGGGTCGCTGCGGCCGGTGCTGGCGCGCGGGAACACCTGGCGGCCGTCCTGGTCCCCGGACGGCCGGCTCCTCGCGTTCTACGGGGACGCCGAGGAGGGCGCGCGGCTGTGGCTCTATGACCTCGAGGCGGGCGTCGCGCGGCGCGCGAGCGACGCGCCGATCAAGGCGAAGCTCTGGCCGGGCGACGCGCCCGCATGGAGCCCGGACGGATCCACCGTGTTCGTGCCGCTCCTGCCGCAGGCGGACGAGAGTGCTCCCGGGCCTGAGCCCGCGGCGGCGCCGGCCGCGGCGCCCGCGGACGGGCCGCGCGTGCGCGTCTTCCGCTCGGGGAGCGAGCGCGCAGGCGAGGAAGGGAGCGCGCCGCCGCCGGACATGATGTCCCAGTTCATGCGGCGCGAGAACGAGGCGCGGCTCGGCGCGATCGACGTGGCGAGCGGCGCGTGGCGCGTAATCGTGGACGTGAGCGACGAGCTGGCGCCGAGCGTGCTCAGGCTTTCGCCGTCCGGAGAGTGGCTGACCTTCTTCACCGTGTTCGAGTACGCGGGGCGAACGACCGCCACCCACGACCTCTGGGCGGTACGGGCCTCGGGCGGCGCGCCGCTGCTCGTCGCCGCGGACCTGGAGGTGCACGAGTACGCCTACCACGAGCTGAACTACCGCTGGCATCCGAGCGAGGACGCGCTCGTGTTCGTTCGCGGCGGCGAGCTGTTCCGCGTGGACTTCTCCGCGGCGCCGGGTGCTCCCCGGCCCTTTGGCGCGGGAGCGGGCGTGGTCGCGCCGCTGCCGCTCCTCTTCACCGCGGACGGCGGCGCGCTGCTCGCGGGCGTCGATCCCGAGGACCGCCACGACTACCTGGGAGCGCGGCCGCGCGCGCTCGCGGCCGTGGACTGGCGCACCGAGGAGGCCACGCCCGTCTCGCTCGACGGCGCGGCCTACGCCGGCCTGATCGGCGGAGACGCACGTCGCGCCTGGGCGCCGCGGCCGGGCGAGATCGGGCTGCTGCTGCAGCGCGCCGGCGGCGAGATCGAGCTGCGGGCCGTGGCGCTCGCAACCGGCGCGGCGCGGCTGCTGCTCGAGGGACGCTTTCGCCTCGTGCCCGGGGGCGTCGCGCCAGCGGGCCTTATCGCGCTCTATGAGGACATCGCCACGCCGCCAAACGTGGTCCTGCTCGATGGGGACGGCGCGCGCCGGCGTCTCACCACGATCGAGCCCCGGCTCGAGGGCGTGCGCGCCGGGCGCATCGCGACCTTCGAGACGCTGGTTCCGGCGCCCGGCGGCGGCCTGCGCGGCGTAAAGAGCCTCGTGATCGAGCCGCAGGGCGAGCGGCCCGCGGCCGGCTGGCCGACCATCGTCCTCTTCTACCCGGGCGCGGACGAGACGCACGTCGCGTCGTGCTTCGGCGCGGGCGCGACCACGGGCGTGCCGAACATCGTGTTCACCAGCCGCGGCTTCGCGCTGCTGTTCGCCGAGGTGCCGCTCTCGCCCGAGGGCCTGCCGGGGAACCCGCTCTGCGAGATGACGGACGGGCTGGTGCCGCAGGTCGTGCGCGCCGCCGACCTCGGCTACGTCGACCTGCGGCGCGCCGGCGTCATGGGACAGAGCTACGGCGGCTACGGCACGGCCTGCGTCATCGCGCGGACCAACCTGTTCCGCGCCGCCTGCGCCACGGCCGGGCTGTTCGACCTGGGCAGCATCCACGGCCTCATGGACGAGGAGGGCTTCCCGTCCTTCCGCGACTGGTGCGAGACCGGGCAGGGCCGCATGGGCGGACCTTTGTGGAGCGACCGCCAGAGATACATCGACAACTCGCCGTACTGGCAGGCGGACCGCATCCACACGCCGCTGCTCATCGTGCACGGCACGGCCGACTCGGCCGTCGAGGACGCGCGCAGGATGTACTCGGCGCTGGAGCGGCTCGGCCGGTCAGCGCAGCTCGCGGTGTACGAAGGCGGCGATCACGTCATCTCGGAGTGGCGGCGGCCGGACGCCGTGGACGCGGCGCGGCGCATCACGGAGTTTTTCGAGCGCCACCTGCGCGCGGCCGAGTGAGCGACGCGGGCCAAGCGGCTCAGCGCCCTGGCTTTTTCCCCGGGATTCCTGCAACACTGGGGGGTCGGGAAACACAGTGCTCGGTTCGCCATGGATCCGATCGCCACGCCCGCGGACGTCGAGAGGCTGCTCGCCGAGAGCGCGTGGGTGCGGCGTCTGGCCAGGCGGCTGGTCGCGGACCAAGAGCTCGCCGAGGACGTGTCGCAGCAGTCGCTGCTCGTCGCGTTGGAGCGGCGGCCGGCCGTCCTGAACCTGCGGGCCTGGCTGGCGCGCCTGGTGCGGAACACCGCCTGGCAACTGAACCGCGCCGAGAAGGCGCGGCGCCGCCACGAGCAGCGAAGCGGCGCGCCCGCGGACGCGGAGCGGCCGGAAGACCTGGTGGCCGAGGCCGAGCTGCAGCGGCGCATCGTGGACGCGGTGCTTGCCCTGGACGAGCCGTACCGCGGCACGGTGCTCGAGCACACCTTCCGCGGCCGCACGGCCGAGGAGATCGCACGGCGGCAGGGCGTGGCGCCGGGCACGGTGCGCTCGCGCCTGAAGCGGGCCCTCGACCTGCTGCGCGAGCGCTTCGCCCCCGAGCAGCGCACGGAGCGGCGCGCCTGGCTCGGGCTGCTGCTGCCGGCCGCGGGCCTTGAGCCCGCGGCCGCGGGCGCGGC
>DYIW01000072.1 GCA_020723465.1 Phycisphaera mikurensis | reverse complement strand
GGAGAGGGGAGGAGCGTCGCGGCCGTTTCCCCCCGGAGAGGGAGGGGAGGACCGTGTGAGGAGCGTCGCGGCCGTTTCCCCGGCCTCCGGGAGCGGCGCGCGGCTTCCGGTGCATGCCGTGCGCGACGAACACGTGGCGGTCTGCTTCTGGCGGAGGCGATGCCCGCGGCGGGCGCGGATGAGCTTCGGCCGGCGCCGGTGGAACGACGCCGCGACCGCTCCCTGCGCCGAGGAAACGCCGCTCGCTCCGCAGGCACGCCGGCTCGATGCTCAGGGCGAGAGAAGCCTGCTCCTGGGGCCGAAGCGCGCGGAAGGCAGCGACCCGGCCTACCCGTCCTTCCGCTTCTTCTCCGCGAGCAGGGTCTCGACCGCTCCTTCGAGCGTCACCGGATCGAGCGCCTCCTCGTTGCCGATGGAGCGGATGATCCCTTCATGATCGAGGAGGAAGATGGTGGGCCACTCCTTGATGTGCCACTGGATCGGCGTGGGGCTGGAGATGCCGCAGGGCAGGAAGAGACAGGGCCAGTCGACCCCGGCCAGGCGCCGCCTGGCGCGGAAGTACTCCGGATCGGAGTCGCTGGCGACCCAGAAGAACGTGAACGGCTGATCCTCCAGCTTCTTGGCGAGCGACCGCTCGTGCGGGACGAGGTCCCGGCAGAATACTCACCAGAAGCCGAAGAAGACCAGCGCGACGACTTTGCCGTGGTGGTCGCCGAGTCGGACCGGCCGGCCGTCGACGTCGTAGCCGGCGATGTCCGGCGCCGCGCAGCCGACCTGCAGGGCGTCCTCGGGATGGGGATCGACCAGGTAGCGCTCCGCCAGCTCGCCGAGAGGCGTGGTCTTGTAGATCACGTCCGCGTAGTGCTCGCGCAGCTCCGCGATGCACTCCTGCTGCTCCGCCGCGCGGCCCGCGACCCAGTAGGCCAGCATCTTGGCCATGACCGCCTTGCCGCGCGCGGAGCGGTGCGGGCTTCTCTCGATCAGGCGCTCGAGGAAGGCCAGGTAGTCCTCGATCCTCTCGCAGCGGCGGCCGAGGTAGCAGGCGTCGCCGGCCTTCTCGAGGTCGGCGTAGCGCTCGAGCAGCAACGCGTAGACTCCCGGCGCCTTGCCGTAGGAGAGCGCATCGTCGTACGCGGCGTAGCGGAGCACGTCGAGGAGCGCGTCCAGACCGGCCGGCGTGCCACGCTGACGCTGCTCGAAGGCCTCGAGCCAGGGGATGGCTCGCATGCGCGGGTTCAGCTCGGGATCGAAGAGGTGGCCGTAGTACTCTTCGTAGGTGAAGCCGTTCTCGTCGCTCGGCTCCTGCGCCTTTTCGAAGCGCACGTACTCGGCGGTGAGCCGCTCGCGAAAGGCGAGCAACTCCTGCTCCGCCTCGGGCGTGGGCCGGGCGGCCGGGGCCTCCTCGCGTCGCGCGGAGCAGGCCCCGAGGAGCAGTGAGGCGAAGAGAACGAGCAGCAGCGCGAGCGTGTTCGCGAGCCGGGCGCGGTCCATGCGCACCTCCGAGCAGCGGCGGGGGCTAGATTCTCGCGAACGCGCTGCGCGTTGTAAACCGGCCGGTGCGCCGCTACTGAACGGTCTCGAACGACTTGAAGGTCGGAGCGTTGGCGTGGTCGTTCAAGGGATCGTCGTCGACCGTGTCGTCGCCTCCCTGACCGGTCGCGGCCACGCGATCGTCGAACTCGTTGAAGTTGCCGCCGCTGATCAGGGAGAGGAGGTCGTCCCCTGCGCCCGTCTTGACCAGGACCTTGCGAGCGAAGTGGCTGTCAGTGATCAGAACAGTGTCCGGGCCGTCGCCGAGCTGGATGGATGTCGCACTGCCCACGTTCACGTCGTCGATCTCCACCGTCCTCCCATCGAGGTTGACGTCCGCGGAGAAGGGGCTGTCGATGACGAACTCGCCCCCGATCGTGATGTCCGACGACTGGAGCACCTGGGAACCACCATTGCCATCAAAGTCCACGTCTGCCGCGTCCTGGACGCGCAGCGTGCCGCCGATCATGACCGACGTGTTCGCGTCGAACTCCACCAAGTCCGCGGACTGGCCTCCCATGCCAATGAGGACACTGCCGCCGATAAACACGCTGCGCTGGACGGCGATCGTGAGCTCGTTGTCGAGGCTGAAGACGTCGTTTCCCTCGCCCATGCCCACCTTCAGGTCGCCGCCGAGGTTCACGCCGTGCACGTTCACCACGTCGTCGCCCGGACCCATCTTGACCTTGATGTCTCGGATACCGTCGAAAGTGCTCGCCAGGCCGAGGTTGACGCGCACGCTCACGCTTCCCAAGTGGTCAGGGACGCCGTCGATGTCGAGAGTGTCGGATGCACTGTCTCCCTTGATGGACAGCGTGCCGTGCTTCTTGGTCAAGGTGACCGCCGCCTGCACGGTGGGCACGGAAAGGACGAAGGCCGCGAGGCCCAGGAATATGCTGCGTTTCATGTCGGTTTCCTCGAAGTTAGACAGCGGCTCGCCGAAGGGCGCGCCAGGCGCCCGGAGCCTGTCCCATAGCTCGTGGGCCGCGGCCCGCCAGCGGCGGAGCGCAACAACCAGCGTCCGTGCCTCTCCGTGCGTTCCGCTGCGCCCGGCGTTCCTACAGCACCGTCTCAAAGCCCTTGAAGACCGGGGGGCTGGCGTACGCGTGCCCGGGGTCGTCGTCGACGGCGTCGGTTCCTCCCTGCCCGCTTGCGCTGAAGAGGTCGTCGAACCTGTTCGGGTTGCCGCCCATGAAGAGCAGGTCGTCTCCGCCTCCCAAACGGATCTCGACCCCGCGCGCGAACTGGCTGTCTGTGATCTCGACCGTGTCACCGCCGCCGTCGAGCTCGATGTCCGTGTCGCCGCCCACGTTCACGTCGTCCAGGTCGACCAGGCAGGGAACAGGGGCCACGCCTTCGGCGAAGGGCTCCTCCACGATCAGGCTGCCGCCGATCGTGACGTCATCGACCTCGAGGCTGGACGTGCCCCCGCCGCCGTCGATGTCCACGGTGGGCGCGCCCCGGAGGCGGAGCGTGCCGCCGATCTGCAAAGAGGTGGCCGCGGTGGGCGAGTCGATCTCCACGCGGTCGCCCTGCTGGCCTCCCATGCTGGCCTGCACGTCGCCGCCGATGAACACGCTGAGCGCGGGGCCGAGGGTCGTCGTCTTGTCGATGCGGAGGAAGTCCTCGCCCTCTCCCATCTGCACCTTCAGGTCGCCCCCGATGGCGAGGCCGTGCACGTTCAGGCTGTCGTCGCCGGCGCCGAGCTTGACCTTGATGCTGCGGATGCCGGAGAACGTGGTCCAGAAGCCGAGGCCGACGCGCGTCCTCACCTCTCCGACCGCCGTGAGCCCTTCGAGGGTGACGGCGTCGGCTGCGCCGTCCCCCTGGATCACGAGCTTGCCCCCGGCGGCGGTCATGGTGACGAACCCCTGTGCGGCGGGCGCCGCCAGGGCGAAGGCGGCAAGGGCCGAGACGATGCAGCGATTCATGCGATCAGCTCCAGGTATCGAGCAGCAGGCGGAAGCCCGCGCGCTCCGAAAAAAGTGAAACAGCTCGGAACGCGCCGTGCGCCAGCGCGGGCGGGGCCCTGCGCCGGCCGTGCCGGCGGCCGCGCCGGCCAGGAGGGCGCAGGAAGACCAGCAGCTTCGGGGCGAGCGCTAGAGGATGGCCTCGAAACCCTTGAAGACCGGCGGGGTGGCATAGTTGTTATTGGGATCGTCGTCGACCGTGTCGTTGCCTGCCTGGCCGCTGGCGACCAGCGAGGAGTCGAACTGGTTGAACTCACCGCCCCAGATCAAGGCCAGCAGGTCGTCTCCGCCGCCGGTCTGGATCTCGACCTCGCGAGCGAAGTGGTTGTCCGAAAGCTCGACCTTGTCCGGCCCGGCGCCGAGCCCGATGGACGTGGCACCGCCGACGTTCACATTGTCGATGTCAACCGTCTTGGCGTCGGAGTTCACGTCCGCAGAGAAGGGACTGTCGATGATCAGGTCTCCCCCGATGGTGACGTCCGCCGCCTCGAGCTCGTGCGACGTGCCGTCTCCCTTCAGGTCCACGTCAGCCGCGTCCCGGATGCGGACCCTGCCGCCGATATGGATGGACGTCAGTGGATCAGTCGAACGGACCTCCGCGAGGTCCCCAGACTGGCCTCCCATGCCGACCTGGACATTGCCGCCGATGAAGACGCTCAGCACGACGCCCAGGGGGAGCGTGTTGTCGATGACGAAGACGTCGTCGCCTTCTCCCAACTGGGCCTTGAAGCTGCCGCCGATGCTGAGGCCGTGGACTTTCAGGTGGTCGTCCCCTGGGCCGAGCTTGACCTTAACGTCGCGAATGCCGCCGAACGTGGTTGAGAACCCGCCGTTGATGCGCACTCTCACTCCGCCCACGGCCGCGACGCCGTCAATATCCACCGTGTCGGAGCCGCCGTCCCCCTCGACGACCAGCTTGCCGTTGGCGGCGGTCACGTTGATGAACGCCTGGGCCGTGGGCGCGGAAAGAAGAAGGGCCGCGAGGCCCAGGAGAGAGCAGCGGTTCATGGGGCGGTCCTCAGCTTCTCACGCAGCAACCGTCCGGCGGACCGCGATGGACGGAAGGCCAGGACCCGCGTCCACCTAACGCTCGCCGCGACGGGCAGAGTCAAACGGGGCGAAACGCCCATAGATCACTCTCGGATAGCTTGCGCGCCGTGTCCGTCAAGGACCGGGAGGCGTGCTCCTCGGCCGGCGTGCGCTGCCTGCGGCGGAGGCAGGCGGCGCCGACGTTCCGCGCGCCGCTACTGCACCGTCTCGAAGCCATTGAACACCGGCGGATTGGCGTGGTGGTTCGAGGGGTCGTCCTCGACCATGTCGTCGCCCTTCTGGCCGTTCGCGATCACGACGTCGTCGAATTGGCTGAAGTCGAGGCCGCGGTGCAGGTAGAGCGCGTCGTCCCCTTCGCCCATCTTCACCCGGACTGCGCGGGCGAAGTGGCTGTCTCCCATCATGACTTCGTCCGGACCGTCGCCGAGCGTGAGGGAGGTCTCGCCGCCGACGTTGACGTCATCGAAGTCGACCGTGAATCCGTCCAAATCCAGGTCCGCGGAGAAGATGCTGTCAATAATCAGGTCGCCTCCGATGGTGACGTCCACCAGCTCGAGATCGGCCGAAACGCCGCCCCCGTCGAGATCCACGTCGGCCGCGCCCTTGATGCGCAGCGAGGCGCCGATGTGGATCGAGGAGTTCGAGTCCGTCGAGAGGAAACCCACGAAGTCTGCGGACTGGCCGCCCATGCCGATCTGGAGGTCGCCGCCGATGAACACGCTGAGCGGCGGGCCGAAGGTGAGCGAGTTGTCGAGACTGAAGGCATCGTCCCCGTCTCCCATGACCACTTTCAAGTTGCCGCCGAGGCTGAGTCCGTGCACGTTCAGCACGTCGTCGCCCGCACCCATCTTGACCTTCACGTCCCGAATGCCGCCGAACGTCGCCGCGGCGCCGAGGTTGATGCGCACCCTCACTCCTCCAACGGCCGGCACGCCGTCGATGTCCACGGTGTCGGAGGCGCTGTCTCCCTTGATCACGAGGGTGCCCTCGCCGGCGGTCAGCGTGACCGTGGCCTGCGCCGCGGGAGCGGAGAGCACGCAGGCCGCGAGGCCAACGAGCAGGTTGTACTTCATGAGGGTTTCCTCGGTTCCGGGTGAGGGGCCGCCGCAGGGAAGCAGGACCGCTACTGCACGCTTTCGAATTTCTTGAAGACTGGAGGCGTGGCGTAGTTGTTCAGCGGGTCGTCGTCGACCGTGTCGTCGCCCTTCTGGCCGCTCGCGACCACGGCGTGGTCGAATTGGTTGAAGAAGATGCCGGCGTGGAGGGACAGCGAGTCGTTCCCTTCGCCCAGGTTGACCTGGACTTCTCGGGCGAAGTGGCAGTTCGATATCTCGATGCTGTCCTCCTGATCGCCGACCTGGATGGACGTGGCGCCGCCGACGTTCACGTTGTCCAGGTCGACCGTGTTGAGGTCGAAGTCCACCTTCGTCGAGAAGGGATCGTCGATGGCCAGGTCGCCGCCGAGCGTGATGTCGCCGGTCTCCAGGTCGTGGGAGCTGCCGACGCCCTTCAGGTCGACGTCGGCCGCGGTCTGGATGCGCAGGCTGCCGCCGATATGGATCGACGTGGTCGCATCCGACGAGGTGATTCTCAGGAAATCCCCCGACTGGCCTCCCATGCCGACCTGGACGTCGCCGCCGATGAACGTGCTCAGCAGGCCGCCCCCGTCGAGCGAGGTGTCGAAGATGACGGCGTCGTCGCCCTCGCCCATCTGCGCCTTCAAGCTGCCGCCGATGCACAGGCCGTGCACGTTCAGGGTGTCGTCACCCGGTCCGAGCTTCACCTTGATGCTGCGGATGCCGGCGAACTGCACGTCGGGACCGGCGTTGAGGCGAACCGTCAACGTTCCGATGGCCGGGACGCCGCCGAGGCTCACGGCATCGGCGGCGCCGTCCCCTTCGACCACCAGCTTGCCGTTGGAGGCAGTCACGATGACGGACGCTTGCCCCGCGGGCGCGGACAGGGCGAAGGCCGCGACGGCCAGAAGAGCGCAGCGGTTCATGGAGTCTTCCTCTCGGCGACGGTCGTTGCAGAAGCTGGACCAGGCCGAATAGCCCGGACTCCGCGCGCGTCAAGAGGCGCGGCGCGTTTGCCGCGGCGCGGGCCGCTCAGCCGCGGAGCCGGGAGGACCCGGGCTCTCGCCGCAAAGAAAAGGATTGACGTGTCGAAGCTCGGCCCGTATTCTCCCAGTAGTCCTACAAATCCTATAGGGATAAGAGGACAAGGACCTCGGCCATGAGGATCTCGACGAAGGGGCGGTACGGGACGCGAGCCATGCTCGCGCTGGCCAGCCGGCACAACGTCCGGCTGGTGCGGGCGAACGAGATCGCCGACGAGCAGGGGATCTCGCTCAAGTACCTCGAGAGCATCCTCTCCGCGCTCAAGGCGGCCGGGTTGGTCCACTCGGAACGTGGGAAGAACGGCGGCTACCGCCTGGCCAAGGCCCCGGTCGAGATCGACCTCTACTCGATCCTGAGTCCGCTCGAGGCCTCCCTCGATTTCGTCCACTGCATGGACTCCTACCGGAGCTGCAAGCGCTTCGACGTCTGCGTGACGCGCTGGGTGTGGGCGGAGCTGCAGGAGGCGACGGACCGGATTCTCAAAGGCACCTCCCTGGAGGATCTGCTCAAGCGACTGGCTGATGTCGACTCGAACAGAACAGAGGGACCGCACGCGCGCGCGCGGGGGTCCGTCTGAGCGATAGACCCTGTTTGTGAGACGGTGCGCGCCGCGTCCGCAGGGACGTTCGTCGCGCCCCGCGATGAGCGACGGGCCCATCTGGCCCTCGAGCGAGGGCAGATCGGCGCCGTCGGGTCCAGCCGCTCGCAGGTGAGGTTGCCATGTATGGGTTGCAGCTCCTGGTCGGGAAGATCCTGCCCTTCGTGACGATCGTCGTCCTGGTCGCCGGGGTAACGCAACGTATCCGTCGCTGGCACAAGGCGGCGGTGACGAACATCGCTCTCTTCCCGTCCGCGACGACCGACAAGCGGGACATGTGGCGCGAGGTGCTGGGCGAGATCGTGCTGTTCAGCTCCTTCCGCAGGGAGCACCGCCAGCTCTGGGCATACACCTGGTTCTTCCACTTGGCGCTGCTGTTCATCATCGTCGGCCACACGCGGCTCATCACCGACTGGCCGCTGCGCGTCCTGTTCGGCATGTCGCCACAGTCGGTCGACTCCCTTTCGGCGTGGGGCGGCGGCATTGTCGGCGTGGTCGCGCTCGCCACGTGCGCCCTGCTGCTCTTCCGCCGCCTCACCCTGCCGCGCGTGCGCGAGGCCTCCTCCGGTGAGGACTACCTGGTGATGCTGCTCCTGCTGGCCATCCTGATCACCGGGAACATGCTGCGTTTCGGCTCGCACTTCGACGTGACCAGGGTGCAGGCGTACTTCGCGTCGCTCTTCACGTTCACGGCCATCCAGGTGCCGAGCGATTCGCTCTTCCTTGCGCACTTCCTGCTGGTGCAGGTGCTGCTGATCTACCTGCCGTTCGGCAAGTTCCTCCACATTCCCGGGATCTTCTACAGCAAGCCCCTGCTGGCAAAGGACTACTGAGATGAATCGCGAAGTCCGCGACAGAGAGAAGAGCCTGCGCGCGATCGTCGACCAGGTCAAGGCCATCCGCAACGGCCCGCGCGTCCTGCAGCTCTACATGGACCTGTGCCAAAAGTGCGGGATCTGCGCCGAGCAATGCCACGTGTCCCGCGCCTTCCCCGAGAGGCGCACCAATCCGGCGGTTCGCTCCGACCTGATCAGGAAGCTGTTCAAGCGCCACGGCTCGGCCCTCGGGCCGCTGCTGAAGGCGGTGGGCTCCGCGCGCGACATCGATCCCGAGGAGCTCGAGACCTGGCAGCGGGACTTCTACGAGTGTTCCGGCTGCCGGCGCTGCGCGCGCTTCTGCCCCTTCGGCATCGACAACTCGGTCATCACGCGCAAGGGCCGCGCCGTGGTGCACACGCTGGGCGCCTCGCCCTACATGATGTCCGAGACGCAGCGCACCTCGGACGAAACGGGGAACGACGAGGGCCAGACCTACGCGTCGTTCGTGGACGCCTGCAGCTTCCTCGAGGAGGAGGTCAAGGACGAGATCGGCATGGAGGTGTCGATCCCCATCGACCAGAAGGGGGCGGACATCCTGTTCATCCCGGCCTCGGCGGACCTCATCTCCTTTCCCGAGACGTACATGGGCGTAGCGGTCTTCTTCCGGCTGCTGAAGGACTTCGACGGCACCACGTGGACGATGTCCTCGAAGGCGTTCGACGGGGCCAACTTCGGCTTGTTCACGGGCGACGACGCCCACATGAAGCGCAAAAACCAACTGGCCTACGACGCGTGCATCGAGCTGGGCGTGAAGAAGCTGGTCATCGGCGAGTGCGGTCACGCCTACCGAATCGCCAAGCGGCTGGGGCCCACCGCCTCGCGCAACAAGAACCCGTTCGAGACGACCAACATCTTCTGCCTGGCGGACGAGTACCTGGCCAAGGGCGCCTTCAAGTTCGATAAGTCCCGGATCACGGAGAAGGTCACCTACCACGATCCGTGCAACTTCGCCCGCTCGACCGGCATCTACGAGGAGCCGCGCCGCCTGCTGCGGGCGTTTACGGACACCCTGGTCGAGATGACCCCGAACCGCACCGAGAACTGGTGCTGCGGCGGCGGCGGCGGGTTGGCCGTCATGGACAGTCAGGAGCAGGTCACCAAGCTCAACGGCACCTTCCACGACTACCGCATGAAGGCGGGGAAGATGAAGGTGGAGCAGATCCGGGCCAGCGGCGCGGCCTACTGCGCCGCGCCCTGCGCCAACTGCAAGCGGCAGATCATGCAGCTCATGGAGCACTACGAGACCGGCGTCAAGGTGGGCGGCGTGTTCGATCTTTTCATGAAGGCCGTGGTCTGGAACGACGCCGGAACTGGCACGCGGGCGACGACCGGGCAGCCGCAGCCGGCCGGCAAGGCAGCGGCCGCCACACAACAGAAGGAGCTCTCCGATGGCCTCTAGGACAGCCGTGGTGATCGACGACGAGGCGGATCTGACCGCCTACATCTCCTCCATTCTCGAGGGCGACGGCTTCGACGTGCGCGCGGCCAACGACGCCAGGGCCGGCGAGGACCTCATCCGCGCGCACGCCCCCGACGTCGTTCTCATCGACCTGATGATGCCCGGGCGCTCGGGCGTCCAGCTCTTCTCCCGGCTGCGCCGCGATCCGGCCACCCAGGGGATTCCGCTGGTGATGGTCACGGGCATCAAGGACAAGATGGGAATCGACTGGGGGACGTTCGCCGACGGGCTGGTGGCGCGCAGGCCGGACGGCTTCGTCGAGAAGCCGATCGACCCGGCGCGGCTCATGGCGGTGGTCAATGGCGTTCTCGCGCGAGAGCCGGGACAGGGCGAAGTGCTGCACGGCTGACCGCTTCGCCGCGTCCCCCTTGTCCGGGGCGGGAGCCGGCGCGTCATGACCGCGGGCATGGGACTGTCGCTGCCCTTCCTGCGGCGGCTCCTGCTCGAGGACAAGCTGCTGCTGCTCCTCGGCCTGTTCCTTCTCCTGCTCGGCGGCGCCCTGCTCGGCGTGCAGTACTGGACCGTGGACCGGACGGCGACGCGCATACTGGTCGATCGGGTGAAAGCCGTGCTCGCCAGCCGCGCCGGCGAGCTGACCGCCGCGGCGGAGGCGGGGGATCGAGCGCGGCTCGCGGCCTGCGCCAGGGCGGCGGCGGCGGCGGATGAGGCGATCCAGTACCTGGTGGTCTACGACCTGGCGGACGGCGATCCGCTGGCGATCGCCAATTCGGCCGACGCCGAGTCATTCCTCGCCGGAGGGGCCGCGTCCGGGGCGGACGCCGCGCGCTTCCTCGAGGTTGCGTTGCCGCTGCGCGGCGAGCGCGGCCGCGCCGGCACGCTGCTCGCCGGAGTGGACCGGCAGCGCATCAACCGGATCACGAGCGACATGCTGGTGACCGTGCTCGCCCTGGGCGTGCTGCCGGTGGCGCTGCTGCTCCTGGTGGCGCGCGTCTTCCTGCGGCGCACGGTGCGCCCGCTGACCGTGCTCACGCGCGTCGCCGACGAGATCAGCACGGGCAACCTCGACCCGGTGATCGACTTCGGCGTGCACGTCAACTGCTGGGAGATCAGGAACTGCCAGCAGACCGAGTGCAAGGCGTACATGAACTTCGACCGGCAATGCTGGTACGTGGACGGCACGCCCTGCGACGAGAGCGAGCCGCGCTTCCCGGAGAAACTGGCGAGCTGCCGCAAGTGTGTGGTCTACCGGGCGCACCGCGGCGACGAGATCGTGCAGCTCGCCGACTCGTTCAAGCACATGACCCACGTGCTCAAGGAGTCGCACGAGAACCTGCTCAAGGCGGACGACTTCCAGAAGCGCCTGATCTGGAACACCTTCGACGGGATCGTCGCGACCGACGAGCGCGACATCATCTCCATTCTCAATCGGGCGGCCGAGGACGTCCTGGGCGTGACTCGCGAGCGCGTCGTCGGCGTCAAGCACTGGCGCGAGTACTTCAAGGACGAGCTGGCGCGCCACATCGATCTGCCGCTCACCCACGAGCCGTTCCGGCGCGTGCGCGGCTTCCGCATGCTCGAGTCCAAGGTGCGGCGCGAGGACGGCACGTTCGTCGACGTGCTGCTCTCCGGGATCAGCCTGTTCGAGCGCGGGCGCTTCATGGGCAAGGTCTTCTTCCTGCAGGACCTGCGCGAGGTCAAACGCCTGCGGGAGAATCTGATCCGCTCCGAGCGCCTGGCCGCGACGGGACAGGCGGCCGCCAGCATCAGCCACGCGGCCAAGAACATCCTCGACGGCTTCCTCGGCGGCGCCTACGTGTTCAAGCAGGGGCGGGCCAGCGGCGACCAGAGGAAGATGGACAAGGGGTGGGAGATGCTCGAGCGCAACATGGACATCATCGCCCGCCTGGTGAAGGACCTGCTGCGCTTCGCGGAGGATCGCCCCCTCGACCTGAGGGAGCACGCGCCGGCGCGGCTCATCGAGGACAGCATGGCCGCGGCCGCGGTCGGCGGCAACGGGCACATCGCCGTGGAGATGGCCATCGACGCGCCGCGCCAGTCGGTGCGGGTCGACGCGCGGTCCTTCGAGCAGTGTCTGGTCGACCTCATCCGCAACGCGGCCGAGGCCATCCCCGCCGAACGCAGAGGAAGCGTCACGGTCCGCTTCGGGATGAGGGGCCCGGTGCCGTTCTTCGCGGTCACGGACGACGGCGCGGGCATGAGTCCGGAGACGATCGAGAAGGTCAGGGAGGGGATGTACTCGACCAAGGGGTCGAAGGGCACCGGGCTCGGCCTGCTCATCGTGCAGAAGGTCGTCGGCCAGCACGGCGGCGTGCTGAAGATCGAGTCGGAAGAGGGCGCGGGCTCGACCCTGCGGATCGAGCTGCCTACAAGCTGACCTGCCGGAAGGAGCAGGTGCGTTGCTGCACGAAGCGGTAGGCCCAGGTGAGCCACACCAACTTGCCCATGTGCGACTTCGGCTCGACCACGCGGAACAGGTCTTCCGGCAGGTAGCAGACGAAGACGGGCTCGTTCAGTCCCTCCAGTTCCTCCGGCGCCGGGCAAGTCCAGGGCGACGCCTTGACGCCGGCCGCGTCGACGAGCAGCGGCAGACCCTCGCCGGCGCAAGCGGTCGCGGGCAGGCGTTCGCCGGCGCGCCCGGCCCGAAACTCGAGAGGCGGGACGAGGTGCGTCCGGTCCAGCACGGACCAGGGCGCGAGCGAGCGGATGGTCAGGATGTTCAGGAACTCCCAGGCGAGACAGCCGCGCGCCGCCCGCGGCGAGGCGAGCAGCGCGGCGAGGAGCTGCTCCGAGCAGGGCGTGGCGCCGTCCAGGTCGACGCCCAGCGAGCGAAGGCTCTGCCGCAGGGCGAGGATGGCCGGGCTGCGATCCAGCCGGCCGCCCGGCAGGCTGCGGCCGAGCTCCGCGAGAGCTCCCTTGACCGCCGTGTCCATCACGTTCCCCAGGTCGCGGTCCTGCCGCAGCCGCAGGTGCGAGACGAGCAGCCGCCAGCGAGGCGCGCGCACCGTCACGGCGTCGACCAGACTCACTCCGCTCGTCATTGCGTCACGTTACGACTCGGTCGCGCCTGGGAGAAGGAGCCGCCGCTCAGCGCCGCTCGGCGCGCAGCGTGGTGATGCCGTTCGCGGGCAGGTCGATCGCCCCCGGTACAGACCGGCCGCGCGCCTCGTCCGGGCCGCTCTCGAACAGGTCGGCGGCGATGCCCGCGGCGAAGCCGAGGTGCACGCTCTCCGGCCGTTCCGCCGCGGCGTAGAGGCGGATGATCCAGGCCGTGCCGTCGCGGCTGGGCTTCAAGGCCGTGACGAGCACGCCGGCGCGGTCGAGCGTGAAGAGCGAGGAGAGCGCGGGCGGGCCGTCCGGCAGCGCCGGGATCACGATCAGCGGCCGAGAGCGCTCGACGCCGAAGCGCGCGGCCTCGGCTTGGTCGAGCAGGCCGGCGTGCGGCCGGAGCGAGTAGCGGAAGGTCGTCTCGCCCTCCTGGTCCGCCTTGTAGTTGGTCTCCCAGTAGTTGTTCATCACGTAGGAGAAGAGTCGCGGCGCGGGCTCGATGCGCCGCAGCCAGGCCTCGGGACGCGAGTGGGCCGCGGCCACGTCCGTGCGGATGTCGCCGACCTGCAGGAGGGGCGCGTCCACCATGGCGAGCGTCACTCCCCAGGCGGCGCTCGAGACGTCCGCCCAGCGCTGCGCGGTGAAGTAGTTGCGGCAGGCGCCTGGGAGCTGATCGGCCTCGGGGCGAATGGCGGCCCAGGGCGTGTCGATGCGCACCTCGCAGTCCGGCACGGCGAAGGCGAAGCTGAAGTGCACGCCCTCCTTGTCGCGCACCGGCAGCTTGTCCAGCACGTTGGTGATGTCCAGGCGGTCGATGCCGTCGATCAGGCGCAGGTCGCGCCGCAGTCCGCGCGCGCCGGGGGCGGTCCCTTCCACGCGCAGGGTCGCGACCAGTGGCCCGGGATCGAGCACCGTGACGCGCGCGGGCTCGGCGCCCTGGCGCAGCGCGGGATCGCGGCCGGCGACGTACACGTACTCGTTCAGGCCGGGCGGCGCGGCGAGGTCCGCGTCAATGCCGGCCGCGCGCAGGGCGACGATGGACCCGCTCTCCGGGTCGACCCGCACCTCGAGCAGACCGTTCTCGAGCTCGTTGCCCGCGGCCGCGGCGCGGCCCGTGGGCCGCGCGAAGCCTCTCTCCAGGAGAAAGCGCGTCGAGCCAAGAGGCGGCACGTCGCGCGCGAGGAAGGCGAGCTCGCCGCTGGCCAGGCGCTGCGAGGGCACGGCTTCGCCCGTCTCGGCCAGCACGGCGTCGCCGTGAAGCTCCCAGTCCGCGGGCACGAGAACCAGGTCGGTGCGCGGCCAGGAAGCGACGTTGAACACCTCGAGAGCGCGTACGCCGCGCGTCTCCGCGCGCCTCGTGGCGAGGGCCGCGTCCAAGAGTTCGCCGGCGGCGCGCTCCGCGTCCAGGGCGAAGCGGCCCTTCCTCGCGGCCTGCTGCCGGGCGAACTCCGAGTCGGGCTCGGAGATGCTGTTCCACGCGCCCCAGGTGTGCTCGTCGTAGAGCACGGCGTCGCGCCAGGCCGCGGCGCAGCGCTCGGCCGGATAGGACGCGGGCGCGAGCAGGGCGAAGAGCGCCTGCGCCATGAGCAGCGTCTCGGCCGCGGAACGGTTGCGCGCCGTGTCGGCCGCGGTCGAGGCCGCGCCGTCCTCCCAGTACGGGGTCAGGTCGCCGCGCCGCGCCGGGAGCGCATCGCCGTAGCGCTCCTCGAAGTCGTGGAACATGCGGCTGGTGGTGGCGAGCACGATGCGCGGAAAGGCGTGCTGCTCGTTCCAGCGCCGCACGGAGTCCGCCAGGTGCGGATCGGGCGGGCCGTTGTCGCCGTCGATGTTGCAGCGGAGCTGCACCAGGTCGTACGGGTAGCCCTGCTGCTCGAGGCGCTCCAAAACCTCGAAGATGCGTCGCTCGCCGAGCTTGTCCTCGCGCTGGTTGTCCGGATGGAGCCAGCGGTGGAACGTGGCGTAGCCGTCGCCTCCCGCCTGCCAGAACAGGACCTTGTGCCGGCCGCAGGGGGACACCCAGTAGAAGGGGCGATCGTCCCAGACGCTGATCCAGCCGCGGCGATGCGACAGATTCGGCCCGAGCGACAGGTAGCGGATGCCGCACTGCGCGAGCACTGGCACCAGGCCCCACGTCCAGCCCGGCACGTCGCTGATCATGGCCGAGTCGATGGGCAGGCCGTATTCCTGGCGCAGCCGCACCGCGTAGTCGAGCAGGGCGAACAGCTCCTCGTCCGAGTAGAGGGCGGTGAGCGGGTTGCCGTAGAGGGCGTCGAGCCCGATGCGCTCGGCGCGCACGGCCGCGAGGAAGGACTCGCGCCTCTCCGCATCCGCCTGCGCGAGGAAGCTCTCCACGGCGAACAGCCCCTCCGGCAGCCAGCGGAAGCGCGCCTCGTCCGGATAGTCGTCCGTGGCGCGGATGAGCTCGAGGGCCGTGTCGAGGTGGCGCATCTGCAGCGCCTCGACCTCCTCCTGCGTGTGCGTGTAACCGATGTCGAGGTGCGTGTGGTGCAGCAGGTAGATGGTCCAACGGCGCACCGGGCTGAACGTGACCGGCAGCGCGCCGAGCGGGCCGCCCTCCGCCGAGTGAAGCGAGAGAGCGAGCGTCTCCTCGCCCTGCCGCTCGGGCACGAGCGCCTCGAGCGTGCGCATGCTTGCCTGAAGCCGCGCGCTCAGGACGCCCTCCGCGCCCAGGCGCAGGGTCGCGTCGAGCGGCTCGCCGAAGTGGCGGAAACGCAGGCGCAGCGGCTGCAGGAGCACGTCGTTCTGCCTGACGAGCATGGGCGGAGCGCTCGCCTCCTGGACGACGGTGCGGGATCTCGGAATCGCGAGGCGCGCGCCGGGCGGCGCGTGCAGGCTCACGGCGTCGTACAGGAACCAGCTCCCTTCGATGCTGGCGATGCGAAGCTCGTTCTCGCCGCGCCGCAAGAGCGCTCCCGGCACGGGCACGGCGAGGCGCTGCGCGATCCCTTGCTCGGGCGCGCCCTCGAGCGAGGCGTCCGATGCGCCGGCCGGGGTGGCGAGCGTGGCGAGCGTCTCGCCGTTCAGCTCGATCCTCAGGCGCGGGGGCAGGGCGTAGTGCGTGTCGGCGAGGTCGAGCACGAGCAGCCCGCCTTCCGCGCCCGGCGCGTCCTCCAGCTCGAACAAGATGGTGAAGGCATGCTCGCGGCTGCCCGCCCAGGAGTCGGCGGGGCCGGGCTGGACGTAGGGCCAGTCCGTGCGCGCGTCCGAGAGCCCGACCACGAACAGGCCGTCCTGGTCGAAGCGGCCGTGCCCGTCCGGACCGAGCGCCAGGTCCGCCGTGCCGCCATCGATCGTGCCGATGGAGAAGAGCGGCGGCGTCGCGCCGGCCGCGGGCGCTTCCTGTCCCGCGCACGGCCCCGCCAGCAGGAGCGCCAGGAGCATTCCGTTCATCGTCTCTCCTTACTTCTCGCCCGGGACCGCAGCGCCGCAGGTGGACGCGCGCACCACGATCTCGCAGTCGACGACGATCTGCACCGCCTCGGCCTCGGCGTCGTGGATCCTTCGCACCAGCGCTTCGTGGCAGGCGCGGGCGAAGGCGCGCGCCGGCAGGCGGACGGTGGTGAGCGGCACGGGCAGGAGCGACGCCAGCGGCTCGTCCTCGCAGCCGGCGAGGCGGATGTCCCGGCCGACGCCCAAGCCGAGTTCCGCGAGCACGCGGCCCACCTGCGCCGCCGCACGATCCGTCTCGCAGATGATGGCATCCGGCCGGCCGTGCGTCACCAGGTCGCGGCAGGAGGATGCGCTGAAGCGCTCGCTCAGGCGCACGAGCTTCGCGTCCGCCGGAGCGCCGTGCGCGAGATGGGCCTCGCGAAAGCCGGCGAGTCGTTCGAGGAGCGCTTCGGGCGCGGGCGCCCGGCCGAGGAAGGCGATGCGGCGGCAGCCGGCGCGCAAGAGCTGGTCGGCGAGCAGGTAGCCGGCGCGGCGGTGGTCGAAGGTGACGCGAGGGAACGTGCTCCGCGCCGGAAAGGGATCGATGTCGCGCCCGGCGAGCACCACGGCCACTCCGGCGCGTGCGAGCTGGTTCGCAACCTCGCGGTTCAGGCCGGGAGGGGCCGCGGGCGGCTCGGCCGGGTGGTAGAGCACTCCCTTGACGCCGCGCCGGATCAGGTCGTCCGCGGCTGCACGCGCACGTTCGGCAAGCGGCAGGTTCCCTGGCGGGAGGCACTGCAGCACGAGGGGATTGCCGCTGCGGCTTGCGATGTCCGCGAGGTGCTGTTGGATCGACCCTTCGACGTGCGTCAGGGGCGCGCCGCTCTCCACCGACGGGATGAACTGGGCGAGCGACGCGCCGGCGCTTCTGCCCTGCGTCTCGAGCACGAAGGTGCCGGAGCCGCGCCGGCGGCGTATGAGCCCCTTGGCCTCGAGGTCGTGGAGGGCGCGGCTCACCGTGGTCCGTGATGCATAGAAATGTTGCATCAACTTTGCCTCGGTCGGCAGGCGCTCTCCCGGCTGGCGTTGACCCGAGCCGATCTCCAGGAACAACGTATCGAAGATCTTTCTATGTAATGCGTTGCTCACGGATCTGCCCTCCTGTCTTGCGACCGCCGAACGCCGGGTACACGCTACACGAGGGCTGTCAGAAAATGACGGAGCAAATGGACAGAAAAAGCTATGTCATTTGTGGATCGAGGTCGGACGGGAGAGCAGTCCGCCTCGGCTGGTGCTGAGTGCAAAAGAAGAATCGCCCCAGCCGTGGCGGCCGGGGCGATTCCATGCGTGTCGTGTGAGAGGACTACCCCTGGTTACCAGCGGCCGCCGCGCTTGCCGCCGCCGCCGCCACCACCACCGCCACCGCTACGCTCCGGGCGGTTTTCCCTGGGACGGGCCTCGTTCACCTTGAGGCTCCGGCCGGCAAACTCCTTGCCGTCCAGGGCCTCGATGGCCGCCCGCGCCTCGGCCGCGTTCGTCATCTCGACGAACGCGAAGCCGCGGGACCGGCCGGTTGCGGGGTCCGTGACCACCCGCACGACTCCAACGGAACCGAACTCCTGGAAGAGCCCCTGGAGGTCCGACTCCTTGGTCTCGTACGGGATGTTCCCCACGTAAATGCGTGCCACGACGGAGATCTCCGTTCCCGAAAGCCAAATCCGATCGTGATCTTCGGGTGGAGAATCGCGTCGGAGACACGGGTCCGCTTCGCCACAGGGCCTCACGGACTCGCGCAATGCTGGAAACGCGGAGCACTCTAGCCGATTCCGAGCGAAAAGGACCATGAAAACTGCGCCGGAAACGTGGTGCCGCGCCGGCGGCCCAACGGGTCACTCGCCCTGGCTGTTCATCATGCTGTCGAGCAGCCCCCGCGCTGTCTCGAGCGCCTCGAGGTCGGCGCATTCCTCCACGTCCACCTTGAGCACGCCGGCGATCGGCTCGATGGCCAGCAGCGCGCGCGTGCCTCTCAATCGCACCTTGGCCGGGATGGCGCGCGCCGCGTGCATGGCCTCGAGGAACTGCTCGCGCATGAGGCCGGCGTCGTGGGGCGGCTCCTTGACCTGGCAACACACGACCGCGCCCTCGGCGTGGTCCACGGTGAGGGCGAGGAGCGCGAAGTAGGGGCGCTCTTCGCCGTCGCCGATGATGACCGGGGAGTGGACCACGTCGAACTCCCACGTCGCGCGCACGCGCTCGCAGTCCTTGAGGATGCGCTGCAGGCGCACGCGGTCCACGGGCGGATGGTCTGCTTCGGGCGCAGGCGGGTCCGGACGGACGTGCTCGTCGGTGAAACCCTCTCCGGGCCGCGGGGCGCTGCGCACGAGGAGTACGCCCGCGGCCGGGCGCAGGAACGCTTCGAGATCGGCCGCCGCCCGGCAAGAGTGCGCCACTTCCAGGGACTGGCGCAGGGCCGTGGCGAGGTAGCGCGCCTCGGCGCGTTCGAGATACCAGGGCGCGTGGTCCGGCACGCAGGAGCGAAACTGCGGCCAGGCCTTGCGGCCGCGGAAGCGCAGCCCCAGCGCCTTGATCACCGCGCGGTCCCGTTCGTCCAGTTCCTCGCGATCGCCGAACTCGGCCAGGAGACCGCGCTGCTGGAAGGCCGCCACGTCCGGGTCGATCTCACCCGAGTGGAGGCGCGTCATCAGGTCGAATCCGTGGTCGCCGAGGTAGATGCCGAGGCCGAACAGCTCGCGGCCGGCGCCGAGCACGACGCACCAGCCGATCTCGCCGCTTTCCGGGTCGCGCACGCCGAACACGTCCTCGTTCATCAGCCACTCCCAGGGAGCGGACTGCTTGAACTCGCGCGCCGCGTCGTAGAGGGAGCGCCACTCCTCGATGGTCGGTTCGTCCATGGCCGGATCCTACCCGCGGCGCGCCGATTCTGGCGAAACGGCCGTGGAGCATCCGGCTAGACTTCGCGCGCGATGAACCTCGCGCCCGCCGACTTCCTCATCATCGCCGCCTACATGCTGATCGTGATCCTGATCGGCGTCTGGGTGTCGCGCCGCGCCACGCGCGGGCTCTCCTCCTTCTTCCTCGCCGACCGGAGCCTGCCCTGGTGGATACTCGGCCTGGCCGGGTGCAGCTCGTACATCGACATCGGCGGCACCATGGCGATGGTCGGCCTCATGTACTACCTGGGGCTGCAGGCGGTCTGGGCCACGCACATCTTCTGGGGCTGGTTCATCATCTGCTTCTACATGGCCTTCCAGGCCCGCTGGATCCGGCGCTCCGGGGTGATGACCTTCGCCGAGTGGAACGCGACGCGCTTCGGCGACGACAAGCGCGCGGAGGCGGCGCGCGTGGCGGCCGCGCTGTTCCTGCTGCTGCTCATGATCTTCAACCTCATGTTCATCGCGGTGGGAGTGGGGAAGTTCGCCGAGACGCTGCTCGGAGTGCCGCGCTGGCAGGGCACGCTCGCCGTGTTCCTGTGCGTGGGCGTCTACACGACGCTCGGCGGCTTCTTCGGCGTGGTCCTGACCGACGTGCTGCAGACCGTCTTGATCGCGGTCATGGCCCTGCTGCTCGGCTGGTTCGCCCTGGCCGCGGGCGATCCCGCGCCGCTCTTCGCCGGGAAGGCCGAGGCGTGGAGTTCGCTCGCGCCGGCCTGGAAGTTGTGGGACGGCTTCGCCGCCGAGGCGCAGGGCGCGTACGCCGACTTCGCGCTGCTCGGCCCGCTGCTGCTCGCCTCGTGCGCCTGGCTGATCTTCCGCGTGCTCGCCGGTCCGAACGTCTGGGACTTCCAGTTCTTCCTGACCGCGCGCAGCCCGCGCGACGCCCAGCTCGCGGCCGGCCTCTGGACCTGCGGCTACACGCTGCGCTGGATCATCGCCTGCGCCTTCCTCATGCTCGGCCTGCGGCATCTCGCGCCGGGGGCGTTGGTGGACGGCGAGCAGATCATGCCCGCGGTGGTGCTCACCTTCTCCACCGGCCTGCGCGGCCTCCTCGTCGCGCTTCTGCTCGCGGCCCTCATGTCCACGCTCGACGCCATGATCAACGTCACCAGCTCGGTGGTCGTGAACGACTTCCTCAAGCGCTACGTCAAGGGGCTCGGCGAGCGCGCGCTGGTTCGCCTCGGGCAAGTCGCCTCGGTGGCGGCCCTGCTCCTCGCCTTCTGGTTCAGCATGCGCTTTGACCAGATCGTCGAAATCTGGCAGACGATGATCCTGGTGGTCGTGACGCTCATCCTCGTGCCCGCGACCTTGCGCTGGCACTGGTGGCGCTTCGGCCCGCTCGCCTTCGTCTTGGGCATGGCGGGCACGCTCGTGATCACGGTGATCGGCCTGGTGTTCTTCTCCGACTGGCCGGAGCGCCAGGCGCTGCCGCTCCGCGTCGGCCTCTCGCTTCTCATCTGCCTGGCCGCGGGCTTCACCACGAAGCCGGCGCCGCGCGAGGTGCTGGTGCGCTTCTACGCCTCGATCCGGCCCTTCGGCTTCTGGGGGCCGATCCGGCGCGCGGCCATCGAGCAAGGCCTGATGCCGCAAGGCGACAAGACGCCGGCCGTGGACCTGCTGAACGGCCTCCTGACCGCGCTCCTGCAGGTCCTATTGTGCCTGCTGCCGTTCCTCTTCTTCCTCGGCCGCCGCGGCGATGCGGGCTGGGTCGCCCTGGCGCTCTGCCCGCTCGCAGTCCTGCTCTACTTCACCTGGTACCGCACGCTGCCGCCGCGCGAGGGAGCATAGGTCAGCGCGAGAGCAGCGCGTCGACCTCGGCGCGCCGCGGCAGGGAGGTGCGCGCACCCGCCCTGGTGGTGGCGAGCGCGCCCGCGGCGCAGGCGAAGCGGAGCGCCTGCGCGGCCGGCTGCTCCTCAAGGAAGCCCACGGCGAGCGCGGCGCTGAAGGCGTCGCCCGCGCCCACGGCGTCCACGGCCTCGACCGCGAAGGCCTCCTGGCGCAGGAGCTGCGTGCCGTCGCAGAAGAGCGCTCCCGCACGGCCGAGCGTGATTGCGGCCGCGCTTGGGCCCAGGCGCAGGAGCGCGCGCGCCAGGATCGAGGGCGCGCCTCCCCGGCGCCGCTCCGCCACAGCGGCCGCTTCCACGCGGTTCACAACCAGCACGTCGATCAAAGCGAGCAGCGCCTCGGGCAGGGGGCTGGCCGGCGCGGCGTTCAAGAGGAAGCGCGTGCCGGCCGCGCGCGCCAGGCGAGCAGCGTGCAGCACGGTGTCGAGCGGGACCTCGAGCTGCGCCACCAGCCAGGCGGCCTGTTGGATGGCGCGCGCCGCGCCGCTCTCGGGCGCGAGATCCTGGGGCAGCAGCCAGGCGTTCGCACCGGGCGCGACGACGATGGTGTTCTCGCCCTGGTCGTCCACGGTGATGAGTGCCACGCCGCTCGGCCGATTCTGCACGGCGCGCACGTGTTCCGCGTCCACTCCCTCGGCGACGAGGCCGTCCTTCAACTCCGCGCCGTACGCGTCGCCGCCGGCGCGGGCGATCATCGCCACGCGTGCACCGAGGCGCGCCGCG
>DYIW01000071.1 GCA_020723465.1 Phycisphaera mikurensis | reverse complement strand
AGGAGCTGGCCGCGAACCGCAGGCTCGACCGCCGGGTCCTGCATGACCTGAACCAGGACCCGAAGCTGCCCTTCCCGGACGGCTCCTTCGACGTGGTGCTCAACACGGTCTCGGTCGACTACCTGGTCCACCCCTTCGAGGTCTTCGGCGAGGTCGCCCGCGTGCTCGTGCCGGGCGGGCTCTTCCTGGTCACCTTCTCCAACCGCCTCTTCCCGCAGAAGGCGGTGAAGGTGTGGCGCGAGGCGGACGCGCTCTCGCGCCAGCTCCTGGTCGGCGACTACTTCGCGTCCGTGCCCGAGTTCGGGAGCGTGAGCGTGTTCACGTCGCGCGGCAAGCCGCGGCCAAAGGACGACCGCTACGCCGGGCTGGGCATCCCGAGCGACCCGATCTGGGCCATGTACGCGGAGAAGTGCGGGGCGCCGGCGGCCCGTCGCGCCCGCCCCCGGGTCGCGCCCGAGCCGGATCCCGGCCCGCCGCGCGAGCTGGTCGAAGAGCGCAAGGCGCGCGTCAAGGAGACGCTCCGCTGCCCCTACTGCGAGGAGCCGCTGGAGAAGTTCGAGATCCCCCCTTCGCCCTTTTGCGAGTGGCCCGACGAGCACGTCTGGGTGTGCTTCAACAACGACTGCCCCTACCTGATCGGCGGCTGGGACGTCATGGCCGGGCAGGGCAACGACGGCTACTCGTACCGCCTGATGTACAACCCCACCCTGAACCGCTGCCTGGCCACGCCCGTGGCCAGCACGCAGCGGGCGCGCACCGGCGTCATCGCGCCGCGCGGGTAGGCGGCTGCCGCCAGGTGCACTTGCGGCTGGCTGGGGGCGAGCTATCTCCACCGGCTGTGCATCTTGCCCACAACCCGCGGAGCCGCTGCGCCATGCCTCGAACCGCCACTCTTGTCCTCCTTATTGCACTCACTCCCTTTTCCGATGCACACGCCGCGAAGCGCCGCGTGCCGCAGGACTTCGCCTCGATCCAGGCCGCGATCAACGTTGCCGCGGCCGGAGACGTGGTCGAGATCGCCGAGGGGACGTACGCCGAGAGCCTGGTCATCGCTCTCAAGAACGACCTGACGGTGCGCGCGTGCGCCGGCGACCAGGTGGTCGTGGACGGCGGAGGCTTGACGGCCGTGGCCGACGTCGAGTCCTGCACCGGTCTCGTGATCGAGTGCCTCCGCTTCCGGAACGCCAGCAGCGTGGGCCTCGTCCTGTCCCAGTGTGAAGACGTGACGATCCGCGACTGCCGGGTCGAGCAGGTGGGCGCGGGCATCGTCTTCGAGAACTCGCAGGCCTGCCGCGTGCAGCACTGCCGGCTGAAGAACCTCGGCGGGGACGGGATCCTCGTCCTCAACTGCGACTCCTGCCTGCTCGACGAGAACACGATCCAGGACGGGGCCGCAGAGGGGATCAGCCTGGCCGGCAATGGAAACACGGTCGAGCACAACCGCATCCGGGACGTCGCGGGCGATGGAGTGCGGCTGGCTACTCCTTCCACGGACACCCTGGTCGTGGACAACCGGATCGAGGCCGTGTCGGACGGGATCCGGGCGGAGCAGGTCACCGCTAACAACACGATCCTCGACAATGTGATCCGAGAGACGCAGCTCAACGGCGTCGAGCTTGCCCTATTAGCGACCGGGTACGTGGTGGACGGGAACGTCGTTCACGCGGCCGGAGACAGCGGCCTACTCCTGGAGGGCTCGGACAGCCTGGCGAGCCGGAACCGGCTGAAGAAAAGCCAGCAGGTCGGGATCACCGTCGAGGCCGCGGCGACCGGACTCGAGATCGTCCTCAACAAGGTGACGGGAACGGTGTTCGACGGCATCGACCTGCGCGGCTCGGGGAACGCCCTGGTCAAGAACGTGGCCAAGAAGAGCGGCGGGTTCGACCTGCACATCAACGGCGTCCCCGGCTTGAACGTGCTGGTCGCGAACACGTTCTCCAGCGTCGGCGTCACGCCGTAGGGCGGCGCGGCGCTCCATAGCCAAGCTCAAGCAATCGGGCTAAGAAGCGTGAATTCCGGATGAGCCTCTCCTGCGGAGAGGCTCAGCGCGTGACGCAGGTCCAGGCGATGGCGTCGGCGTAGGCCGCGGCCGGAATGGCGGGCAGGCCGAGTGCCGTGGGGGGCTGGTAGCCGATGGGAAAGAGGAAGGCGCAGATCTGGTCGGCGACGAGGTCCGAGGGCGCGCTCCACCACTGCGCCTCCGACCAGGTGCCGCCGCATTCGGGCCAGATGAACGGCTGGGCCGCGGTGGGCTTGATCCACCAGCCCGCCGCGCCCACGTGGATGTAGAGGGTGATCTCGGCCGCGTAGGGATTGGTGTGCTGGATGGCGCCCGCCAGGGGGCCTTTCGCGCCGAGGGGAGGATACGAGTCGAGCGTGATGGCAGGGGCTCCCGCTCCGCCCGGCAGCGTGTCCGGCTCGATGAGGCCGCTGCCCAGATCGCCCCGCACCAGACCGGCCGCGTTCGCCTTCGGCGCGCCGTTCTGCTTGAACAGGCCGAAGTGCGCCTGGATGCCGTCCTTCCACGCCTCGTCGTGCGACGCGAACGGGTAACAGTCGACGTTCGCCAGCTCGGCCCAGCCGAGGACCTCCCTCAGGTACTTGCGCGCGTTCTTGACGGAAGGCTTGGCGGCCCCCTGCGGCGCGCCCTGCGTGGGCCAGCCGGTCTCCGAGATGAACACGGGGATGGCATATGCGGCGTCGACCATCATGTAGCGGCAGACAAGGTAGGTCGGGGCGTCCGCGATGGGAATGAACTCGTGGATCGGATAGATGTTGACGCCGCAGGTGTCGCAGGCGGCGACCACGTCCGGGTGGGTGAGCAGCTCGTGCCAGGTGTCGGCGGTACCGACGAGCGCCGTGCTGTCGGGCAGGGCGACCTGCGCCTGCTGGATCATGCTGATGAGGTAGGCGGAGCTGACCTCCTCCCTGAGCAGGACTTCATTGCCAATGAGGAGCACGTCGATCCGGCCCTGCAGGGCGAGATCGATTCCCCGGGTCAGCTCGGCGTCATTGGCCGCCGTGTTCGCGCCGATCCAGACCACGGCGGCCACGAAGGCGCCCTGCGCCTTGGCCTCGATGACCGCGCAGTCGAGGTTGTTCGACAGGCCCGGGATGAAGAAGCGGCCGGCGCGCGGCGCGATCGAGGCGAGCCTCTGCTTCACCTCCTGGCAGCTCGGCGGACTGGGTTTGGCGACGTCGGGATCCTCCGACGCATGCCACAGCAGGCCGGCATGCAGTGCGGGCAGCACGTAGTTCTCGGCGACCACCGCGGGTGCCGCCTTCTCGACCACCGTGAGCTTGACCGACAGGGGGCCTTTGGCGGTGTTCGTCTCGATCTGGAGGGAGAAGGTCCCGTCCTCGGGGAAGGGGATGGCGTACTTCCTCTTGTCCTTGCCGGCGCTCTTCTCGAAAGCCGTCAGGTCGATCGGGCCGGACGGGCCGACGAGGGCCGCAGGCAGCGGCTTCTTGTGCGATTCCTGGTGCGTGAGGGTGAGCTTCGCGATCAGGCCCGGCCTGCCTGCGCGCTCGACGCTGTCCGCAGTGTCGAACGTCTGCTTCAGCGTCCAGCCGGACGGCAGGGTGGACTTGGTCTTGACCGAGCACGCGCCGTGACCGCCGGTGGCCGCGCCCGACCCCTCCAGCCGCGCGGAGTACGCGCCCGTGGCGGGCGCGACAAAGGACAGCACGAGCTTCTCGCCAGACAGGCCCTCGGTGAGCGGCACGACGGGCGTGAGAGTCTCGTCCAAGACCTGCGCCTTGAGCGCGAGGCTGTCCGCCGGGATGCAGGTCAGCTTCACCTGCTCGCCCTGGATGGCGTGGAAGCGCACGATCTCCACGTCGCCGACCGGGGCGATGAACAGGTCGGCGCGCTGGCCGAGCTGCACGTCGATCGCGGCGAGCACGACGAGGACGAGGAGCGGGAACACCGTTCACCTCCCGCGAGACTGCGGGCCCAGCGGGCGAACGGTGATGCATCATACCAGAGGCGCGGCAGGGATCAGGCGCGCTCGGCGCCAACGAGCCGCCCGGCCTCGTCCAGGGCCGCGGAACTCTCCAGGAGCAGTCTCACGACGCCGAGGCGCACGCGCTCGTCGGGGAAGGCGCCGTCGTGCTCCTCGAAGGCGAAGGAGGCGCCGCTGCTGCTCGAGATCCGCCGGAAGACGTGCCTGATCTGGTGCTCGAGGGCCGCGGTGAGCTGCTCGCGCGAGACCAGCTCCTCCCGCTCCAGCGCGATGCCCAGCCGGCTGATCGAGCGGTCGTGCGTGCCGAGGAACTGCCGCAGGCGCTCGGGCTCGATCGAGCCTTGCTGGACCAGGATGGCGCCGAGACGCAGCTCGGGCGGCGACCTGTTGCTGCTGGCGTGCACCACGTAGCCGGCCTGCAGCCGGATGAGGAAGCTCTCCTGCGGCGTCTCGATCGAGAGCGTTCCGGTCTTGGCGAGGGTCCCCAGGAAGCCGAGGAGCTCGTTCACCGACACCGACTCGCAGCGTCCGTGCAGGACGGTGGAGGGCGGGGGCCGCCTGGACGGCGCGCTCGTCACCTCGTCGTGCAGCGCGTTCGTCATGAGGCGGGCCACGTCCCTCGGATCGGGGGAAGCGCCGTCCGAGCCGCGCTCGCGCGCCAGCGGCGCCGCGTCGCGCGCCGAGGCCCGCAGGAAGTCCGCGGCCGCGTCGAGGAGCTGGGTCGCCTCGTGAGCGCACTGCGTGAAGAGGGAGCAGCCGCCGCGGCCGCGGCCCGCCCGCACCAGCGTCCACGATCGGCGCGCGAGCGAGCGCGCCGTCGCGACCAAGCGGTCTGCGTCCTGCCCAGCAGGCCTCGGTTCGAGCGCCGTCGTCGTCATGGTGCGGACCTCCAGCCAGAGGTTCGTCATTTCGGTGGCCCGGCCTGAAGGGCGCCGTGCGTTACCATGCAGCGGAGCCTTCAGCGGGCGTCCCTCCCTATCCACGGAGCGAACCAGCATGCATCGCACCCTGCTTCACCTCGTCCTGGCCGCCGCCCTCTGCGGCCCGGCGCTCGCGAGCGAATGGAACAACTACGGCGGCAACGCCGCCCGGAACGGCCAGAGCGACGGCATCGGCCCGGTGGCGCTCGACCTCGCCTGGCAGAACAAGAACGACTACTCGATCATCTCCTGGGCGCCCTTCCTCCACGGCGGCCGCGTCTTCACCATTCGCGAGGCCGGCTTCCCGGTGAACGGCGGGGCGGCCAACGACGCGCTGGTGGCCCTCGATCTCGCGAGCGGCGCCGAGGACTGGCGCCTCACCCTGCCGTTTGGCGGCAACACCGGCACCGAGTGGATCGCCTGGATCGCCGGCGCACGCGACGGCCAGGTGTACGCGTCGCGCTCCAGCAACGGCAAGCCACAGCCGCTCCACGCCTACGACGCCGCGAGCGGCGGCTACCTCTGGACCAGCGCCATCGCCACCGAGGCCTGGGCGCACGACGGCGTGGTCTTCGCACCGGACGGCGACCTGATCGTGGGCGACCACAAGGTCGTGGCGCGCATCGACCGCCTCACCGGCGGCACGGCCTGGAGCACGCCGCGCACCGGCTCGGTGAGCGGCAACTGCGGCGCCGCGGCCACGGCCAGCGCACTCTTCATCGACGAGGTGGCGCCGGGCGGGCAGGTGATCAGCAAGCTCGACTTGGTCACGGGCGCGCGGCTCTACTCCAGCCCGGTCATGGCCGGTTTCACGGAGCAGAACTCGCCGTTCCTGTCCTCGGACGGCGGCACGGTCTACCTCTCGCGCACCCAGAACAACCCGGCGGTCCACTACCTGTTCGCCTTCCAGGACACGGGCGCGCAGCTCATCCAGCTCTGGAGCCGGCCCGTGCGCTGGACCACGAGCCACGAGCACGGCATCGGCCCGGACGGCTCCCTCTACACCTTCCTGGCGAACAACGAGTTCGTGCGCCTCGACCCGGCCACGGGCGCGGTGCTGAACAGCGCCGGCATCCTGGCGCCCATCGGCACGAGCAACCTGAGCCCGAAGACGGCCGTGGACCGCAACGGCTGCGTCTACGTGTCGAACGGCTGGGCCAGCTCGCCGGCCACGGACGGGCGCCTCTGGGCCTTCACCCCCGATCTGCAGGTGAACCTGTTCACGCTGCCGCTCGACCGCCCGAACGCCGGCGGGCCGGCGCTCGCCGGCGACGGCACGATGGTGGTGTGCGACCGCACGGGCGTGTTCGCCTATCGCTCGACCTGGACCGATCTCGGCTTCGCGCTCGCGGGGACTCTCGGAGCGCCGCGGCTCGAGGGGCAGGGGGACTTGAGGCCCTTCACCACGGCGGCGCTGGCGCTTTCCCAGGCCCTGCCCGGCTCGCTTGCCGGCCTGGTCATCGGCGCGCAGAACGCCAGCCTGCCGTTCTACGGCGGCGTGCTCGTGCCCTTCCCCTCGATCGTCATCCCCGGCCTGCCGACCGGCCCGCTGGGGACGCTGCCGCTTCTCGGCCAGGTGCCGGGCGGCCTGCTCTCGGGCGTGCCGCTCTACTTCCAGTACTGGATCCTCGACCCGGGCGCGCCCCAGGGCTACGCCGCGTCGAACGCGGTCACGGTGACCGCGCCCTGAGCGCGCCTCGCCTCGACGCCGAGCAGGAGATCCCGCAGTGAACAACAGACCAACACCTCGATGGGCCGTGCTCACCTTCCTCTTGGCCGTCGTGGCTTCACCGGCGCAGGAGCGGGACTTCTCGGCGGTGACCATCAAGACCATCGCCGTCCGCGACGGCGTATCCATGCTCGAAGGAGAGGGCGGCAACATCGGCCTCTCGGCCGGCGACGATGGAGCCTTCCTCATCGACGATCAGTTCGCGCCGCTCACCGAGAAGATCCTCGCCGCGGTGGCGGCGGTCACGGACCGGCCGGTGAAGTTCCTGGTGAACACGCACTGGCACGCCGACCACACCGGCGGCAACGAGAACCTGGGCAAGCGCGGGGTCCTGATCTTCGCCCACGACAACGTGCGCGAGCGGCTCTCGCGGGACCAGGTGATCGAGTCCTTCAACTACGAGGTGAAGGCGGCTCCCGAGATCGCGCGGCCGGTGGTCACCTTCTCGCAGGACATCACCTTCCACTGGAACGGCGACGACATCCACGTCTTCCACGTCGAGCGCGCCCACACTGACGGCGACTCCATCATCCACTTCCGCCAGGCCAACGTCTTCCACATGGGGGATTGCTTTTTCAACGGCATGTACCCCTTCATCGACCCGGCCAGCGGCGGCGAGATCGGCGGGGTGATCGCGGCCGCGGCGCAGGTGCTCGCCCTCGCCGACGACGAGACCAAGATCATCCCGGGGCACGGCCCGCTGGCGGGCAAGGCCGACCTGCAGACGTTCCACGACATGCTGGTCACGGTGAGCGGCCGCATCCAGGAGCTCAGGGAGGCCGGGAAGAGCCGCGACGAGATCATCGCCGCCAGGCCGACCGCGGACTTCGACGAGCAGTGGGGCGGCGGCTTCATGAAGCCCGACCTGTGGGTCGGCGTGGTCGTGGAGGGGATGGAACGGAACGGCGGCGCGCGGCGCGGCCAGGGCGAGGACGGAACCCGGAGATCTTAATGAGCCCGAAAACGCCGCTTGCCCTCGCCCTTCTCCTCTGCGCGCTGGCGCCGCCGGCGCCGGCCGCCAAGCTCAAGGTCCCGCAGCAGTACCCGACCATCAACGCCGCCGTGGCGGCCGCCGCCGCCGGCGATGTCGTCCTGGTCGCCAAGGGCGTCTATGCCGAGAACGTCGTGGTCGACGGCAAGGCCGATCTGCGCCTCAAGGGGTCGGGGATGCCGCTCATCAAGCCGGTCGCGGCAGGCGATGGGTTGCGGATCAACAACTCTGACAGGGTCACGGTCGCCGGCTTCAAGATCCGCGGCGCAAGCGCCCGGGGGATCATTCTGACCAGTTCTGACGACGTGACCATCAGGGACTGCGAGGTGCGCGACACCGGTCAGGAGGGGATCATCGCCTTCATCGGTTCCGACCATGCCTTCCTGGTGGACAACGAGGTCCGCGAGAGCGCCGGCGACGGGATCGCCGCGTACTCGTATCACGCCGTGGTCCGCGGCAACCGCGTCCTGCACGGCGGCTCTCGCGGCATCGTGCTGGCCGGTTGGAACTGCATCGCGGAGGACAACGTGGTCAAGGACATGGCCGGGGATGGCATCCATAGCGGTGTCATTCCCACCAACCTCCAGACACTGGTCGCCGGCAACCGCATCGACAAGGTCGACCACGGCATCCAGATCTTGAGCGGGGCGGCCGGCATGACCGTGATCGGCAACCGCATCAGGAACACCCAGGCTCAGGGGCTGCTCCTGGAGGGCGGGTCGCACAGCATCCTGGACAACCGCGTGACCAAGGCCCACTCCACGGGCATCGCGGCAAACTGCAGTGAATCGGTCCTGGCCAGCAACCGCATGACCGACTGCATTGGCAGCGGGTTGATTGTCGCGGGGGACATGAACACCGTCGACCACAACCGCATGATCGGCTCGCAGGGCTACGGGTTGGGGGTCCCCGTGGGCGCCAGCGACAACCTGATCTCGGCGAACCTGGCCAAGAAGAACGGCGCGTATGACCTGGGCAACTGGGCCGCGCCCATGGCCAACGTGTTCATCGACAACCACTTCAAGACCATCGAGCCGTAGGCGGCCGCGAGCGGCCGCTCACGTGCGCCGGAAGCGCAGGAAAGCGCGCTCGGCCTCGTCCACCTCGGCGCAGAGCGCGCGGAACTCCGGGAACTCCTCGGCCGTGAGGGACAGCGGTGGCAGCGCGACTTCGTGGCGCACCAGCCAGGCGCGCTCGCCCGCGGGCGCGACCGACAAGAGGTAGCTGCCGCCGCGGAAGGAGCGGCGGAGCTCCGGCGGCGGCTCGACCAGCTCGAGCCCCTCCGGCAGCTCGATGCGCGCCTCCGTGCTCTGCACCAAGGCCGCCGGCAGGAAGAAGGGCAGCCGGCGCTCCCCCTCGCCGCCGAAGCGCGCGGACAGCTCGAGGGCCTTGATCGGCAGGCGGCAGGTGAGCTGCTTGCCGTCGTCGTCGAGGAATGAGGGCAGCGTGCCCGCCACCGTGCCGGAGAGCGGCGCGTCGTCCTCCAGGCCGGCGATCGCGAACTCCTTGACGTCGATGCCTGGCAGGATCTGGCTGGAGAGCGACACGGCCAGGAACTTCCTCTGCGTGGCCGGGATCTCCCTGATCTGGCGCTTGAGGAAGTAGCTCAGTCCATCCGGGAAGCGCACGCTGCCATCGACACCCGCGCCGCCCTGCAGGTCCGGTCGCAAGGTCATCTGCAGGTGGAAGCCGGGCAGGTCCGCGAGCGGCAGGTCGGGCAGCGTCACGCGCTCGCCGCTCCGCCCGCCGCTGCGCACGGCGAACGCGGGGGCCGCCGGCGCGTCGCCGAAGACCACGCCGTACGGCATGGTCCGTTCCGTCAGGTCGCACCAGGCGACCGGGCCGTCCGCCGGGCGCACGCGCACGTAGAGCTTGCGCTGCCAGTAGTCCGCGTCCAGGAAGGGCGGCTCCGGCTCGGGATCCCCGCCCGGCATGAAGTCGCGCGACCACACCAGGTCGTGCTCGATGCCGGCCGCGGCCAAGAGCGCCGCGTAGAGCGTGTTCGGGTTGCCCTCGCGCGCGAGCAGCGCGTGCGTGGCCGAGGCGCTCCAGTCAGGCCGGCGCTGGTCGAGCGTGGCGTTCACCAGGGTATGCAGCGCCCGCGCCCGCGCCTCGTCGCCCTCCGCGCCGGCGAGCGCCGCGGCCGCGGCCGCCTCGATCTCCGGCGTGACGCGCGCCGGCAGGAGCGTTTCGAGCGCCAGCTGCTTCAAGGACGCGTCGAGAACGCGCTCGACGCCGATGCGGAACCAGGGCAGGAACCAGGTCCAGGGCGGCGTCGCCGGCTCGGGCAGGACGCGCTTCTGGCCGTCGAGCTGGAGCACGTGTACCAGCGCGTCGCCGGCGTCCTGCGTCTCGTGCCGGCCGGCGAAGTTCCGCAGCACGAGTCGGAGCGGCAGCACCTTGGGCAGGGAGAGCACGAAGCGGGCGCGATGCACCGGCTGCTCGGTGGTGGCGAGGCTGAGCGCGTTGATGCGCAGCACGCCGTCGCGCGGGCGGTCGAAGAGCACGCGCGACACGGTCTCCACGTAGTCACCCGGCTCGAGCGCCGGCATCACGTACTCGCCGCTGACGCGCACCGGTTCGAGCTCGCTCTGGTCGCGCGCCTTGATGGTGACGATCTTGATGACGTCGCCGCCGAGCTTGCGCGTGCCCAGGCGCTCGCACCCCTCGAGATCGCGCGCCTGGTGGACGTCGTGCTGCAGCGCCTCCAGGGCGCCGTCCGGGAAGACGTGGATGACCGCGCTGCGCAGGACCTGCACCACCGAGTCGGTGTAGGCGGCATCCGCGCAGGTGCGGAGCGCCTCGTCGCGGTCGGCGCGGAAGCGCTCGGCCAGGGCGCGCGCCGGGTCCTCGTCGCCGCGAGCGGCAACGCGCTCGCGCGCCGCGCGCTGGCCAGGTGCAAGCGCCAGGGCCGCGCGCAAGAACTCCACTTCCCGCGCGGCGTCGCCGCCTCGCAGGGCCGCGTCGGCTCGCATGAGCACCGGCCCCTCCCAGCAGGGGTAGAGCGAGGCCGCGCGCGCGGCCCAGGCATCGGCCTCGTCGCAGCGCTCCTGCCCGAGCAGGAAGGCCGCCAGGTCGCGCGCGTCCTCGGGCTGGGTGGAGCGCGCCGCGGCCTCGCGGTAGAGCTTCTCCGCCTCGGCCACCAGCCCCTTGCGGGCGCAGGCCGCGGCCAACTCCTTGAGGCGGTCCGGCGCGGCTCCGGCCGCGTGCACCAGCCGCCGCCGCAGCTCGAGCGAGCGCGTCTCCTGGCCCACGTCCGCGTAGTGCTGGACGAGCGCGGCGAGCACCGCCGGGCTGTCCGGCGCGCGCTCCTCGGCAGCGAACAGGGCGGCCTCGGCCTGCGCCGTCATGTCCAGCTCGTGGTAGACGCTCGCCAAGTGGAGCAAGCTCCGGGCCTGGCGCGGCAGCTCGTTCGAGAGGCGCTGGAGCAGCGCGATCGCCTCCTCCTCGCGGTCCTCCTCGGCGAACACGGCCGCGAGGTGCAGGCCCATGTCCAGGCGCCCTGCGTCCGCGGCGAGCACCTCCTCGGCGAGCTGGCGCGCGCGGTTCTCGCGCCAGGTCGCGGGCAGGTAGCCGGCGCCGTCGACATGGCGGGCGAGCAGCGCCTTCAAGGCGAGGTCTGCCGGCGCGCGCTCGACGGCGGCACGAAGGCTTGCCATGCCCTCGGGCTCGCGCCGGTCGGCGAAGCGGAGCACGCCGAGCAGGGCCTCGGCGCACGGGCCCCGCACGGGCATCCACTCGAGGAACTCCTCGGCGCCGAACTGGCCCCGCCCGACTCCTTGCGCTGGGTGGTCCGCGTCATCCTCGCCGCCCAGCGGCCGCACGCCGTCCGCCTGCGTCAGGCCGGGACAGGGCAGCCCGTCCAGGCCGAGCACGCGGATGGCGAAGCTCACGGGCGCGTCCAGGCTGGAGCGCAGCACCAGTTGGTTGCGTCCACTTCTGAGCGACACATTGAAGCAGAGCAGGCGCGGGACGTCGGCGCGGAACAGGTCGACGAACACGGGCGGCGAGCCGTTCACCGACCAGGCGTAGGAGGGATCGTAGGTGTCCTCGGCCCGCGGCTGCCCGGTTGCGCCGATGTCGATCTCGAGCCAGCCCGGTCCCCCTTTTTCCAGGTCGAAGCAGGCCGCCGTCATGACATAGCCGCCGCGCGGGAAGAAGGCGTCGCCGGGCGAGAGGAAGAGCGCGGTCCCGGGCCGGAGCGCGGGGCGCCAGCGCGCCTTGCCGAGCAGCGTCTCGTGTTCGCGCTCGAGACCGGGATCGGCGAAGAGCTCCGGCGCGGCCAGGCCGGCCGCGGGATCGGCGAGCGGCGGCAGCGGGCCGAGCACGAGGAAACGCGCCAAGTAGTCGGGGTAGAGGTCCGCGGGCAGCTCCGAAAGAGGCGCGAACTCGAGGCGCGCCCGCGCCTGTGCCAGGACAAGCGCGTGCCGGCCGAGCGGGCTGAAGCCCTGCGCCTCGAGCCGCAGCAGGCGCTCCGCGGCCGCGCGCGGCGCGGCGAGTTCAGGCAACCTCTCCTCGAGCAGCGTGCACGCGGCCTCGGCGAGGAGGTGGCCCGGCTCGCGCTCGAGCAGGTCGAGCCAGGTCGAGACCACGGCGTCGCCGTCGCCGCTGCCCTCCGCAGGATGGGCCACGAGCAGGCGGGCGTAGGTCTCCACGTCCGTGTCCTGGCCGCGGGCGAGAGCCGCGCACAGGGCGAACGCCAGGGGCAGCACGGCAGTGACGTTCAGCGGCTTCATCAGTTGCCCTCCGTGGCGAGCGGCGGCTCGATGGCGATGGTGCGCTTCTCGGCCACTTGAATCTCGCGCAGCGCCTGGCGGAAGGGGGCGTAGCCCGCGAGGCCGATGCGGCGCGCCTCGAGCCGGAGCTTCCGGCTCACGCGCACGCCGTCCGCGGTCTCCTCGACCTGCTGCGCATATTCCAGTACTCCGGGCACCTCCACGCTGGCGGGCGGCGGCAGCCGCGCCACACGCGCCCCGCGCGGCAGCTTCCACAGGACCGTGGTCTCCTGGGAGAAGGGCCGGTCCAGGACCACGTCGTAGGCGCGCTCGGCCTCGCTCTCGCTGGCGACCCGGTCCAGCCCGGCGTCGTCGAAGCCGACGCGCAGGCCGAGCTGCCCGCCCTCGGCGGTCCACAGGCCGCGCGCGCGAAAGCGCGCCTTGAGCCACGCGGGCTGGGTGATGTCCTCGAGGTCGGAGGTCTCGACCGACTCGATCTCGACCGCGCCGAAGCCGTCGTTCAGGCGGCGCGCGAGCAGCGTCTTGATGTCGCCCTGCTCGCCGCCGTAGAGGCGCCGGAGCAGCACCGCGTACGAGCCGTTGCTGTCGTCCGTGAGCTCGACCACGCCGTTCCCCGCGGCGTCGAGCTCCACCATGTAGCCGCGGCGGAACGCGTTCTCCTCGGGCGGAGCGTAGGGGATCTCGTGGATCGTCCCGCCCGCCGCGCTCACGTGCAGCACGTGCGCGCCCTGGTCGTCGGCGCGCAAGTAGCCCACCGGGTTGTGCGCCGCGGTCCCGTCCAGGTAGTACGCGGGGCGCTCGGCCGTCTCCAGCACGTGCACGATGCAGTGGTTGAAATGGCCGACCATGGCCGCCGCGAGCGGCTCCTCGGGCCGGCTGAAGCCGGTGCGGATGAGCACCGGCACCGCCGCCACGCCGATCTCGGCCAGGAGCTGGCACAGCAGGATCGACTTGTCCTTGCAGTCGCCGAAGCGGCGCTCGAAGATGGTTGCGGCCGAGAAGGGCTCGTAGCCGTGCGTGCCAAACGGCCAGGAGTTGTAGCGGATCTCCTGGGCGACGAAGCGGTTCAGCGCCTCGACGCGCGCGCTCTCGCCGTCGAGCCCGCGCGTCAGCTCCGCCACCTTGGCTCGCATCTCGGGCGTGGTCACGAACTCCTTCTCGACGAAGCTCCAGTACCAGCGCGCGAACGCGTCCCAGTCGGCGTAGGTGGTCACGTCCACGACCGGCGAGAACTCCTCCTGGTCGGGCATGCCGGACTGCAGCGCCGGGCGCGGCAGGTTGCGCGCGCGCCAGCGCAGCACCTGCAGGCCGTTCGCGTCGGTCCCGGACGACTTCTCCAGGCCGGCGGCATTGCGCTCGGCCACGTGGAGGGGCACCTGCGGCGGCGCCAGCACGATCAGCTCGGAGTCGAGCGTGGGCGCGGCGCCGTCGATCTGCTCCGGGTAGAAGGTGAAGCGCGCGCCGAAGTACTCGCCGAAGACGTCGGACTCGGACTCGTCCAGGCGGTACTCGACATCGGCGAGATCGCCGGCGGCGATGGGCGGCAGGTCGAAGAAGCGCTGCCGGTAGCCCTGGCTCGAGCGGTCGCGCGAGCGCGGCGCGGGCGCGCGCTCGAAGGTGCCGTCCCCGTGGATGACGCGCACGTTGTACACCTGCAGGCTCGCTTCCTCGGGATAGGAGATGGTGAAGGTGTCAAGCTGCTCGATGCCGCCGGTGTTGAGCGCGCGGAACACCACGTGCTCGTAGCGGTGCTCGGTGCCGTCGGGGTTGGCCTTGAACACGGTGGTGCGGCGCAGCAGCTCGAGCGGCTCGTCGCGCCCGTCGCCGGCCTGCAGGGCGGAGGCGAGCGTCACCGCGTCCCAGCGGTACGGGTCGTCGAAGTTGTCGCGCGCCTCGTCCGTCAGCAGGCGGCGCTGGCGGCGCGCCTTCTCGTTGCCGGGGTCGAGGCGGAGGACCTCGTCCAGGCGCTCGGCCGCGGCCGCGGTCTTCTCGGCGCGCACGTCCATGCGCGCGAGTGCCAGGAGCGCGCCGGTGTGCTCCGGGCAGACCGAGAGCGCGCGCTCGCACAGGTTCCGCGCCGCGTCGGGCTCGCCGCCGTACTCGCACAGGCGCGCGTTGTCGAGCATGAGGCTGGTGTCGAAGGGGTCGGCGTTGAGCGCCCGCTCGGTGACCTCGAGCGCCTCGCCACAGCGTCCGGAATCGACCAGCAGCGCGACCAGGTCGTTGACCAGGCGGCCAGGCGCGGCGTGGCGGCGCAGCTCCTGGCGCAGCAGGTCCTCGGCCGTCTGCCCCAGGCGCAGCAGGCGGCGCGCCGCGTCCGCGCGGGGATTCTGCAGAAGCTGGCCGAGGGGCGAACCCTCGGCCTGGCGCAGCAGGAGCTGCGCTTCGGCGCCGCGACCGCGCTCGCGCAGCAGGTTGGCGCGCAGGGTGAGGGCGCGATAGGAGTCGGGCTCGAGGGCGAGGACGCGCGCCGTGAGCTCGTCCACGCGGTCCGGCAGGGGATTGTCGCGCGCCGCGAACTCGGCGAGATCGAGGAGGGCGGGCACGTGTTCGGGATCGAGCGCGACCACCCTCTGGAGCGCGTGCAGCCGGCGGTTGACCTCCTTTTCCACCGTGCTCTCGCCGCGCAGCGCGTTGGCCATGGCCAGCAGGTGGTAGGCCGCCACGTGCCCCGGCGCGAGTTCCACCGCGCGCTCGGCCGCGAGGCGCGCGCGGCGCTCGGCCACGTCCTCGGGGTGGACGATGAGGTGGTAGAGGGCGAGCAGGCGCGCCGCGTAGGCGTCCTGCTCCATGCCTTCCAGGATTTGCCGCGCTTCGGGCGCGGACTCGGGCAGATCGCCGGCCGCTTCGGCGGCCGCGGCGCTCGACACGTGCGAAGCATCCACCTCGAGGTCGGGCAGCGGCCAACCCTCCAGGTCGGTGAAGCGCAGCTCCGCCTGCCAGCCCTTGTCCTCGGCCGCGAGCTTGACCAGGAGCTGGTTCCAGCCGGCGCGGAGCGGCAGCACCACGCGCTCCTGGTCGGCGAAGTGCGGGCGGTCGACTTTGTGCGCGAGGAGCGTCTCGCCGTTCAGGAGCACCTTGACCGAGCAGGGCGAGCCGAGGCGCAGTACCACGCTCCGCGCTCTCTCGGTGGCGATGGCCGTGGCCAGGTAGGCGACGCCGTGCTCGCTCGGGTCGAGCATGTCCTCGAACGGGATGATCGCGACCGGGCTCTCCGCCGGCATCTCGCGCCACTCCACCGGCCGCTCCTTGCCGGGGATGGGCGCCGCGCGGTCGAAGCCCTGCTCCGGCGCGTAGGCCACGTCGAAGCCGCCGCCGCGCTCGTTGTCGAAGGGCCCGATGAAGAGAAAGTCGGTGACGTAGCCGAGCTGTTCGAACAGGGCGCGCGCCTCGCCTGGCCTGCCGGTCTGGCAGAGGGCCTCGCCCAGGAGGTGGTCGAGGCGGAAGGCCAACGCCGGGGGCGTTTCCCGCGGCCAGGGGCGCATGGCCTCGAGGGCCGCGGCCGCTTCCTCGAAGGCGCCGATGTCGGTGACGACGTCGGTGAGCAGGATGGCCGCGACCTCGGCCTCGGCGCGCGCGAGCTCGTCCGCGAAAGCCCCCGCGGCGAGGTAGGCGGCCAGGCGCTCGGCCAGGAGCCGCCATTCCTCGACCGGCCGGTGCGGCCCGAGCAGGCGCCCGTTGCGCTCGACCAGGGGCTCGGCCGCGGTCTTTGCGGCTGGAGCGGGAGGCGGGGCCGATCCGGCGGCGCCGGACCCGAGCGTGCACGCGAACAGGATGGCCTGGATCATGGGGAGCGCTCCTCGAACGGGCCAGCGTAGCGGCCGGCGCCGGGGAAGTCAGGAACGGTCCGGACTTGACGGCCCGGGCGACGCGCGCATGATGCGCCCTCGCCTGAAGCGTGCGAGACGCGCCGTGCAGAACGCCCCGAGCTTCTCCTGTCTGGCCTGCCGGGAGGCGAGCGGCCGCTTCGTGCTCGAGAAACCCGGTCTCGAGCTGTGGCGCTGCCGCTCCTGTGGCCTGGTGCAGCAGCATCCCGTTCCAGACGCCGCCGCGGTCTCAGCCATGTACGAGCAGGAGGCGCACTACGCCGATCAGCTCGTGCGCGGCGCGGACGAGGTCCTCGCCCGGGAGCGCGAGGTCGTGGCGGAGCTGGCCGCGCGCGGCGCCGCCGGCCCGTTCCTCGACGTGGGGGCCGGGGCGGGATTGCTCCTGCGCGCGGCGCGGGAGCAAGGATTTCCCGGTATCGCCCTCGAGCTGTCGGCGCCGAGCGCGGAGCTCATCGCGCGCACCCTCGACGTGGCGGTGCACCGGGCGGCGATCGAGGAGGCGCCACTGGCGCCGCGCTCGGTCGGCGTGGTCGCCTTCTCCCATTCGCTCGAGCATCTGCGCGATCCGTTCGGCGCGCTCCTCCGCGCGCGCGAGCTGCTGCGGCCGGGCGGGCTCGTGCACGTGGCCGTGCCGAACTGGGCCGCGGCCAAGCGCCTGCTCGCGGGCCGGCACACGCCCTGGATCTACGCGCACCACGTCACCTACTTCGAGCGCCGCACGCTGGTGGCGCTCCTGCGGCGCGCCGGCTTCGAACCGCTCAGCTTCACGGTCGGCCGCTTCGTCGGCCTGGACTACCCCTTCGTCCTGGCCTGCCTGCGCCGTTTCCGCCTGGAGCGCTCGCTGCGGCGCTTCCTCCGCATGGGGGAACGGCCGCTGGAGGAGCTGATCGCGGACGGCGTGCGCATCGACTGCCCGGTGTGGCGCTATCGCGCGGTCGTCGCCGGCGCGCGCCTATTCCTGCGCCTCTGGCCGGAGCGCCTGTGCTGCCGGTTCGGCCGCGGCGAGGAGCTGCGCGTCACCGCAGATGTTCGTTGATGTCGACCACTTGCCGCGCGCCGACCCGCTGCAGGAAGGCGCGCAGCTCGTCGCCGCTGTTGTGCTCGGAGTAGGGCACGTAGAAGAAGTTCTGCTCGCGCGGCCGCCCGCGCGTGAAGCCCGTGGGCAGGATGACGATGGAGTCGCGCGCGTGGTTGGGGAAGCGCCGGGCGAAGTGCTCCTGGAAGAAGCCCATGGCGTAGGCGCGGATCGGCGTCTCGCCGCGGTCGCGCGTGACGCATGCGCTCATGCCGATCAGCTCGTAGACGCGGTGGAACTCCTCGGTCAGGTACACGGGGTAGCCCACGCGCTCGTGGATGGCCTGGATCAGGCGGTTCTTGCCGATGGTGTAGACGCCGAGGAAGACTTCCTTGCGCGGATGGCGCCGGATCAGGTCGATGACCTGCTCGATGGCCTGCTCCTGCGTCGGCAGCGTCCTGTTTTCCTCGTCGTTGAGGTAGGTGCCGTCGACGAAGAGCGTGTCGATGCCGGCAAACAGCTCCGGATGCCGGTCGTGCTCGGCGCAGTAGCGGAAGTCGCCGGTGTGCAGGTGGCGGCGGCCCGCGGCCTCGAACAGGAACATGAGCGCGCCCGGGCAGTGGTTGGCCTCGAAGGCCTGGATGCGCGCGCCGCGCGCGAGAGTCAGGCTCTCGCCCGGCCGGATGACGGTGATGCGCCCCGGCGCGATGCCCTTCATGGCCACGAGGAGGCGCGCGGTCACGGGCGAGCAGAGGATCGGCCGCGCGTCGCCGTTCGCGAGCCCCTGGCGGTGGTCCGCGTGGTAGTGGGTCAGGGCGTAGACTTCGGCCCCTTTGCGCCGGAAGTCGTCCACCTCGATGTTTGTGTCAGGGATCCTCACGAAGCGCCTCGCGCGGGACAGGGAGCAGGGCGAGCCTACCCGAGCGGCGGCCGGCCGCGCCACGGATTCCCCCGGGTGGGAGCATTGCGCGGGTGAGGTCCAGCCGGGCAGAATCGCGGCATGCTGCAGCTCATTCTGGCCGCTCTCGCTTCGTTCGGCTTCGAGCAGGGAACCGATCTGCCCGAGGGCTTCGCCACGCACACCTATGGCGGCTCCGCCGCCTTCGTCTGGGAGGAGACCGGCCGTACCGGCCGCTCGGTCTCGATCGCGTCGGAGGACGGCGCGGACGCGGCCTGGCAGACGCGCCTCGCGGTACGGCCGGGCGCCGTGTACCGCCTCTCGGGCTGGATCCGCGCCGAGGGAGTCGAGTCCCGGGGCGGGCGCGGCGCGCTCTTCAACGTGCACGAGATCTTGGGCGCGGCCACGCCCGCGCTGCTCGGCACGCGGCCGTGGACCTTCGTCGCGTGCGAGTTCGAGACCGGGTCGTTGGCCGAGATCACGGTGAACTGCCTGTTCGGCGGCTGGGGGGAGGCCGCGGGCCAGGCCTTCTTCGACGACCTGGACCTGGAACTGCTGTTCCAGCCCGATCCCGAGCGGCCGGCGGCAATCATCGACCTCGAGCGCGAGCGCGGGACCATCTCGCCCTACATCTACGGGCAGTTCATCGAGCACCTCGGCCGCTGCATCAACGGCGGGATCTGGGCCGAGATGCTGGAGGACCGCAAGTTCTTCCACCAGGCCGGCTCCTTCGACTCGCCCTGGCGCCGCCTGGCGGGCGAAGAGGGCGTGTCCGTGTCCATGGACGTGGAGCGTCCCGGCGCCAACTCCTGGTCGGTGAAGCTGAGGCGCGGCGCGCGCGCGGGAGGCGAGCCCTGCGGCATCGAGCAGCGCGGCCTGGGCGTCAGCGGCGGCCGCGAGTACCAGGGCCGCTTCCTGCTGGCCGGCCGGGGCAGCGTGGAGGTCGCGCTCTCCTGGGGCGAGGGCGCAGGCGCGCGCCAGGCGCTCGCCTTCGACGTGGACGCCGCGGACTTCGCCTCCCATTCCGCCGCGTTTCTCTCGGGCGGCAGCTCCGAGGACGCCGCGCTGTCGATCGCCCTCGAGGGCGAGGGCGAGGTCTGGATCGGCGCGGCCTCGCTCATGCCGGCGGACAACGTGCGCGGCCTGCGCGCGGACGTGCTCGACCTCTTGCGGCAGCTCGGCTCGCCCATCTACCGCTGGCCCGGCGGCAACTTCGTGTCGGGCTATGACTGGCGCGACGGGCTCGGCCCGCCGGACCAGAGGCCCACGCGCAAGAACCCGGCCTGGCAGGGCATCGAGCCCAATGACTTCGGCTGCTGTGAGTTCCTGGACTTTTGCGCCGAGATCGAGGCCGAGCCGCTGGTCGTGGTCAACACCGGGCTCGGCTCACCCGAGCTGGCGGCCGCGCTCGTCGAGTTCCTGAACGGGCCGGCGGAGAGCCCGGAGGGACGGCGCCGCGCGCGGCTCGGCCGGGTCGAGCCGTACGGCGTGCGCTGGTTCGGCGTGGGGAACGAGATGTACGGCGGCTGGCAGCTCGGCCACGTGCCGCTCGAGCGCTACCTCGTGCGTCACCGCGAGTTCGCCGCCGCCATGCGCGCGGTCGATCCGTCCATCAAGCTGGTCGCCGTGGGCGCGAGCGGCGAATGGAGCCAGCGCATGCTCGCGGACTGCGGCAGGGAGATGGACCTGCTCTCCGAGCACTTCTACTGCGGTCGCGCGGAGGACCTCGAGGAGCACGTGGCCCAGATCCCGCTCGCCGTGCGCGAGAAGGCCGTGGCACACCAGAGCGCGCTGGCCGCGCTCGGCGAGCAGGCCGCGCGCGCCATCCTCGTGGCGCTCGACGAGTGGAACTACTGGTATGGCGACCACGTCTACGGCGAGCTCGGCACGCGCTATTTCCTGCGCGACGCCCTTGGCATCGCGCGCGGCCTGCACGAGATGACGCGCCACCCGGACGTGTTCTTCATGGCGAACTACGCGCAGACGGTGAACGTCATCGGCTGCATCAAGACCACGAAGACCGCGGCCTGCCTGGAGACCACGGCCCT
Organism: Phycisphaera mikurensis; assembly: GCA_020723465.1. GTDB lineage: Bacteria > Planctomycetota > B15-G4 > B15-G4 > JADJEK01 > JACQZJ01. The sequence goes on along the minus strand of DYIW01000071.1, from coordinate 1,442 downwards.
GCCGCTGCTCCTCTATCGCCGTCACTTCGGCGGCCAGGCCCTCACAGTCACTGGCCCGGGCGGGCCGCTCGACGTGGCGGCCGCGCGCGACAATGAGCGCCTGGCCATTGGCGTGGTGAACGCCTCGCGCGAGGGGAGGCGCCTCAGCATCGAGCTGAAGGGCGGCGCGTGCCTGCCTTCGGGCGCGCGGCGCTTCACCATTGCCGGCCCCGACGACCTGGCCTATAACGAGCCGGGCCAACCGCCGCGCGTGGCGATCCGCGAGGAGGAGCTGCCGGACTTCGATCCCGCCGCGCTCGAGATCGAGCCGGTGAGCGTCACGCTCTTCGTCGCCACGCTGCGGCGGTGAGCGCCTCCGAGCCGCCCAAGACGGGGCTTCGACGTTCCGTGTGGGTAGCGGGAGAGGCCCGTTTCGGCCTTTCTCAGCGGCAGGGGCTGAGCATTGCCGGTTTCGACTCGTCCCGCCTGGGGCCTCATGGAAGCTACGCTCCGCCCGCGGTTCCGGGGGCACGGCCGCGCCAAGCCGAAGCGGCTCGTCACGGCCGTGCGTCCCTTCAGCGCTGGGCTGCGCTCGGCAGCCGTTGGACCGAGAAGGTTCGCGCGCCCGCCCCTTCCGGATGAAGGGCGGGCGCGCCAAAGCCCTTGCGCTGGAGAGGCGGAACCACCTGTCGCCTTGACAATGTGCCGGCGAGGGCCTGTATCTTGCTCAGGATGCGAGATCGAGAGCTGTACGCGAAGATCCTGGGTGTCCGCGAGCCGTGGATGGTGGAGTCACGCTCCGCCCGCGGCTTCGCCTGCACGTCCGCGCCGAGCCGCGCCGGGAGTTCGTTGCCGGGGCATGTGATAGTGAGTGCGGCTCGTCACGGACGTGCATGGCTGCGCCTGCGGGCTGCGCTCGTGCCGCGCCGGGGCGTAAGGTGGTCTGCGCGACCGCCGCCGGTCTTCCGGCGGCGTTCCCGCTCCCTTGGATCCGCTCAAGTCGTCCCAGCGGCAGGTACTTCACGCATTCCCACGAGCCCCCTTCTCCGCCAGCCAAGATCTAGCAGCCAGGTGCGCGCCCGCGCAACCGGCGGATCGTCCCCTCCTCCGGTCAGGCCTGCGGGCCGCCGGCCGCCGGTCTCCTTCCACCCGTCGAACCAGAAGCCCGTGCTGAAGGGATCGAGCAGCGCCCTGCCCAGCCGCACCGCGTGCCGGCGCGCGTTGTTCAGCACGTAGCAGAGCGCGCTCCGCACCTCGCGCGGGGTCCTGAGGATGCGGCTGTGGTAGCGGTCGGCGAACACGCGGCCGCGGCGTCCCCAGAGGCGGTTCAGGGCTTTGGCCAGGCGCACAACCAGTCCCTTCATGCCGCGCGCCAGCGACTTCTTCTCCGGTGCCTCGCAGATCATGTGCACGTGGTTCGTCTGCACCGAGTACTGCACCAGGCGGAAGCCGAAGCGCTCCGA
>DYIW01000070.1:5904-21706 GCA_020723465.1 Phycisphaera mikurensis | reverse complement strand
GGGTTGCGGCGGCGGGGGGCCGGCTGCGGCGTTCTGGGTCCTCCATGACTCGAAAGAAGTCGAGTCGTCGCCGCGCCGCGCATTCGGCCCCCCCGGGGCTCGCAACGCGGCCGCGGGGGATTCCTGCTCAGGCTCTGAGTCTCCGGGTGGCGGCGACCGCGCCTGCCATGCACAGGCCGGTCCTTGACGGACGGTCCGCAACGCGCTTCGCTTGCAGGAAGCCGTGAATCGGGAGGTGACCCGATCCGGCCGCCTGTCCCGTGCGGCCGGGGCGCGCAACGCGACACCTGTTCTGACGGCGGACGCCGCGGGGAGGGCCGCATGGTGAAGATGGCGCCGGTCCTGGGAGTCCTGGCAGTCGGGGCTCTGGTCGCCTCCGCCGTGATCGTCTCGAGCGGCGACCGTGGCCAGGAAGAGCTGGGTGAACGACTCGACCGCCTGGAAGCGGCGATCGGCGAGCTGAGGACCGCCGTGCAGGCGCTCGCGGCCGCCATACCGGCTGATCGCGAGAGCCTGACCGCGCGCGACCCGTTGCCGGCGGACCCGTGGGATCATGAGCCTGAGCGGGTTGCTGCGCTGATTCCCGTGGAACCGGCCCCGCCCCGCCGCGCAGCAGACTCCGCCGCGTGTCCGTGGACGGAGTACCTGCCGAGGGCGCTCGCTCAGGTCCTGGTCGAACACGGGCTCTCGCCCTTCGACCCGGGAGTCGACCGGATTCTGCCCGGCGCGGTTCAGCAGACGCGCGAAGTGACGCGTGCCGCCAACGAGCAGGCGAGTCCGCTGAGCCAGCACTTGAAGAACATCAAGCAGTCCGATCCACTGAATGAGGAGACTCGGCAAGCGCTCCACGACATCATGGAGGCTCGGGACCGAGAGTGCCTCAAGATCGCCGAAGCCTTCCGCGCCGAGATCGCCGCGTTCGCGCGCAAGCAGTGATTGCTGGTCGAGCGCGAAGCTGAGGCCGCATCGCACGCCGCGCCGGGACAGCGGCCGCGCTCGGCCGCGAAGGTGATGCACGACGCGGTCAAGGGGAGTCCGTCCACCGGCAGCAGGCTCGCTCGCGCTCTCGCGTGGCAGCGACTGTGGCCTCGATGTCCGGGATCAGCCAGGATCGCAACCAGCATGACTGCTCGCTCGTCGCCGTAACAACTTCCAAAGACTAGCGTTAGGAGTGCGGCGCGTCGTTTGAACGATTCATGTTGCGCTCTCTACATTCTGTTGTATATATTACCGCGATGCGATGGAACCTGCTTGTCTTGACGCTGCCCACAGAGAACACCGCCGCCCGCATGCGGGCCTGGCGGGCGCTGAAGGGCGCCGGCGCAGCCGTCCTCCGGGACGGCGTCTACCTGATGCCGGAGGGCGCAGAGCGGAAGGAAACGCTCGAGGCAGTCGCGAGGGACGTGGACGCTTCCGGCGGCACAGCCTTCCTCCTCGACGTGGCGGAAACCGGGGACACGCCGCTGACCAGCCTGTTCGACCGTTCCGAGGAGTACCGCAGGCTTGCTGATGACATCGCGGCCTGCGCCGCCGCCACCGAAACATCTGAACCGCACGACCTCGTTCGCCAGGCGCGCAAGCTGCAGAGGGCGTTCGAGCACCTCTCCGGAATCGACTTCTTCCCGGGCGAAGCGCGGTCCCAGGTGCAGGCTCTGCTGGCCGAGCTGGACCGTGGCATCCAGGCCCGCATCAGCCCGGACGAGCCCACGGGGCGGCCAGCCCTGCTGGCGCCGCGCCGCCGCGACGAGTTCCAGCAGCGATCCTGGGCGACTCGCAAGCGCATGTGGGTGGATCGCCTCGCCTCGGCCTGGCTCATCCGCCGCTACATCGACCCCGGCGCGCGCTTCCTCTGGCTCGACTCACCCGCTGACTGTCCGCGTGACGCCGTGGGCTTCGACTTCGACGGCGCCGCGTTCAGCCACGCGGAGGGCGATGCGGTGCTGATGGTGACGTTCGAGACGTTGCTTTCGAGCTTCGGACTGGGCGACGACGCGGCGCTGCGGCGCGTCGCCCGAATCGTCCACTACCTTGACGTCGGCGGGCTGCCGGCTCCCGAGGCGGCCGGTCTGGAGCAAGTGCTCACGGGAATGAGAGCCCGCCTGGACGACGACGACGCGTTGCTCGCCGAGGCCTCTCAAGTGCTCGACGACCTCTACCTGGCGCTTCGCCTGGAGAGCGGAGCGGCATGAGCGAACCGCAAGAACGACCTTCCCAGCCGAGCTTCTGGGAGGCCTTCCGTTACTGGCTGAAGCTCGGGTTCATCAGCTTCGGCGGTCCGGCGGGGCAGATCTCCCTCATGCATCAGGAGCTGGTGGAAAAGCGCCGCTGGATCTCCGAAGGGCGGTTCCTGCATGCCCTGAACTACTGCATGCTGCTGCCCGGCCCAGAGGCGCAGCAGCTCGCCACCTACATCGGCTGGCTGCTCCATCGCACCTGGGGCGGCGTCGTGGCCGGAACCCTGTTCGTCCTCCCCTCGCTCGTCATCCTGATCGTCCTCACCTACGTCTACCTGGCCTTCGGAGACCTCGTGGTCATCCAGGGGCTCTTCAACGGCATCAAGCCGGCCGTCGTGGCCATCGTCGTCTTCGCGGCCTGGCGCATCGGTTCGCGGGCGCTCAAGAACAACGTGCTCTGGGCCGTGGCCGCGGCCTCATTCGTCGCGATATCCGTGTTTGGCGTGCCCTTCCCCTGGATGGTGCTGGCCGGAGGCCTCCTCGGCCTCGCTGGCGGCAAGTTCGCACCCGGACACTTCCAGGTGGGGTCGAACCACGGGGCATCCGCCAGGAGCACTGCTCCGGCTTTGATCGACGACGACACGCCGCGACCGGCGCACGTGCAGTTCAGGCCGGTCCGGCTGGTCCTGCTGGTCGCGGGGGGACTCTCCATCTGGGCAGCGGCCATGCTCCTGTCGAGTCATCCGGTCCTCAAGGACATGGGCGCGTTCTTCACCAAGGCGGCGCTGGTGACGTTCGGCGGGGCCTATGCAGTGCTCCCGTACGTCTATCAGGGCGGCGTCGAGACGTATGGCTGGCTCACGGGCCCGCAGATGATCGACGGCCTGGCTTTGGGCGAGACCACGCCGGGCCCGCTGATCATGGTCGTGGCCTTCGTCGGTTTCGTCGGCGGCTGGACCAAGGCCATCTTCGGGCCGGACACCCTGGTCCTCGCCGGCGTCGCCGGCGCCTCGGTGGCGACCTTCTTCACGTTCCTGCCGTCCTTCCTGTTCATCCTGGCGGGCGGTCCGCTGGTGGAGGCCACGCGCGGCAATCTCAAGTTCACCGCCCCACTCACCGGCATCACCGCGGTCGTCGTGGGCGTCGTGTTGAACCTGGCCGTCTTCTTCGGTTGGCACGTCGTCTGGCCGGAGGCGACCAGCGCGGCGCCGTTCTCCGGGGGATTCGCCTGGTTCTACGCCCTGATGTCCGTCGGCGCGCTCGTGGCCCTGTGGAAGTACCGGATCGACATGCTCAGGGTCATCGGCGCCTGCGGAGTCGTGGGGCTCGTCTACACGTACGCGTTCCTGGTGCACTGATCGGCGCGTGTGATGGCGCGTGCCGGCCGCCCGGGGCGCGCCGTGCCTACGGGCCGAGGTAGGGCTGCCACGGCGCGGCCGTGGCGCCGGGCGCGAGCTGCTCCGGACGCGGCGCAAGGAGCGCGGCGACCTCGGCCGAGACCTCATAGCGGCAGGCCGCGGCCGGATTGTCGAGGAGCACCTTGCCGCGCTCGTCCGGGGCGCCGACGCGGAGCACGAGCGGCTCGCCTGCCGCGGGGCAGAGCGAGACCGTGGCGCGGGGCGCGAAGGCGCCAGGCGCCTGCTCGTCGAGCGCGGCCGCGACGCGCTCGTACGGCGCGCAGAAGAGGAACGCGAAGTAGGCCTGCGCGGCTTCCTGGCTCGACTCGCTGGCGCGGCCGTCGACGCCCAGGTTCCAGGCGAAGGACGGCTTTCCCCGGCGCATGTCCTCTTCCTTCACCTCGAGCTCGACCAGCGTCAGCTCGAGGACCAGCCCGCCCGCGTGCTCGACCCGCACGCGCTCGATGCGGCGCGACGCGGCCAGGAGGGCCCGCGGCACCACGTTCGGATCGAGCAGCGGCGGCCGGTTCGGCGCGGCGCCCATGAGGAGCGCGCTCCACGGGTTGGTGTCGATCGACCACACAACCTTCTGGCCGGCGCGGCGCACGAAGCAGCCGTCCCCGCCCTCGTGCTGGTGCCCGAGTTCCACCTCGAGGAGCACGTTGTCGGCGGGGCTCGCCGGCACGGACGGCCCGTGCAATCGCACCAGCCACGCCCCGGCCGCGCCCACGCCGTAGTCGACCGCGCGCGCGGGATCGGAGCTGCTCACCACTCCCTCGGCGTCGAGCAGCGCCTGCAGCAGGGCGTCGATCGCACTCTTGTCGGCGATCGCGCCGAAGTGATCGAGGCAGCGCCACGTGCCGTCGACCGGCGCGTAGCGCCAGAGCGGGCCGCCGCGCGGGCCGGCGCTGAGCGCGGCGATCGCGAGCCGCTTCCCCTCCTCGCTCGGGACGAGGCGGCCGATGCGCTCAGCCGCCTCGCGCGCCTTCTCCTCGCGCTCGTCCAGACGGTGGTTCCACAGGCCGGCCGCGAGTGCGATCAGGGCCAGCACGATCCACGTGGCAAGCGTCTTCAGCATGGCCTCACGCTCCGGCCGCGCTCAGAAGCGCCAGGCGGCGCGCCACGCCGATGAACAGAAGCAGCGCCACAATGGTCAGGACCGCTGCGAGCTGCCAGCGCGCGCGCGCGCCCGCGTCCAGGGGCTCGAAGCCGCGGGCAGGCAGACGCCGCGCCGCGATCTCGGCGAGCACGGGCTCGAGCGCGAGCTCGGCCGCGGCGTTCAAGAGAAGCTGGTCGGCGCGAAACTCGGGCTGCAGCGCCAGCAGGCGCTCGTCCTTGAACATCTCCGAGCAGCCGAGAAAGAGCAGCCGCCCGGGCGCGGCCTCCGCCCCAGGCTCGGGCCGCGGATAGGGAGGGACCGGATCCCTCACGGGCACGCCGTCCGCGCCCAAGCGCACGGGCGGGTGGACGAAGGCGCGCTCCGGCCAGGGGAAGGTCCCCTCCGCGAGCAGCGCGAGTGGCACCTTCCCGAGCAGCGGGAGCGGCGCGCCGTCCCCGCTCGTCTCCGGGTCGCCGTCGTCCGTGCTCGGCGGAAACGCCAGGCAGCCCGGCGGGAGCCAGCCCCCCTGCCAGTCGAAGGACCAGCTCCGCGGCGAGGTGGTGATGAGCGCCCGCGCCCGCAATCCGGCCGCGGCGAGCCGCGCCTCGTCCACGCGGAAGCAGGCGCCGCAGAGGAAGGCCTGGTCGCCCAGGCCGCGCATGACGAGCGAGTCGCGCGCGAAGTCCGCGGCCAGCGCGCGGATGAGGAACGGCTTGGCGAGATGCATGGTGGCGAACTCGCGCCGCCCCGAACGGTCCACCTGCGACTCCAGGTCGATGGGCAAGCTGGCCGCGTCGCACAGCACCTCGCGCACGAGCAAGAGGCCGAGGTCCGGGAAATAGAACTCCTCCACGTCCGGCGACTGGGGCTGCGGCCAGTAGACGAACTCGAGGCCGGCGCCGCGGTGCTGGCGCGACTGGATGTTGAAGTGCTGCGCCGCGAGCAGTGCCCGACCGCCCCGGTGGAGGTGCTCGACGAACGCCTCCAGCATGAGCCGCACGTCGCGCCGCGGCTGCAGCCAGACGAGCAGGTCGAGGTCCGGCGGCAGGACCGGGGCGCGCGGGTTGACGTGCGTGACGCGGAAGCCGGCGCGGCAGAGGACCTCGCGCGCCAGGCTGTAGGCGTCCTTGCCGCTGGGCGGGATCAGGCCGCGCGACTGGAAGTAGGTGTACGCCTCGCCCGCGGACAGCCGCGGCGCGTCCGACGCGAAGGCCACGTGCGGCCGCTTGCCGGTGGCGAGGCGCCAGAGGGCGAAGGCGACGCGGAACTCTAGGTCCTCGAAGGAGGCCGCGTCCGGCAGGAGCAGCACCTCGGCACGGCCGGCGCGCGCCAGGCGGAGCGCGCTCCAACTGGTGCGCACCGTCGTGACCTCGTCCCGGCGGCTGGTGGTGCGCGCGGGCTCGATGCCCTGCTCGGCGAGGCGCGCCCGCGCGCCCGCGTCCAGGTCCTCGGGATCGACGCGCCGTACGCGCAGCCCCGCGCCCCGGCGCTTCATCTCGTCGAGCAGGGCCTCGAGGCGCGACACCTGCGGCCTCAGCTCGGGCGGCAGGCGCTCCGCGGCGGAGAAGAGCAGCTCCGCCTCGACCTCGCCCCCTGCTGCCGCCTGCCGAGCGATCTCGAGCGAAGCCTTGCACAGCGAGTTGGTCTTGGCCGTGCTCAGGTCCGCGCGCCAGCCCGGCGCGGCGGCCCCCTGCGCCACAAGCAGCACGCCCAGGAACGCGGCCGCGACGCGCGCGCAGAAGAGGACGCGCCCGCGGCGGCCAGGGCGCGCCTCGCGCCGCGCGGACCCGCCGGCGCCCGGCCGGCAAAGGCGCGCGAACGCGAGCGCGAGGAGCAGCGCCGGGAAGAGCAGCACGGCGAAGGCCTGCCAGGCGGTGCGCGCCGCGCGCGAGAGCGCGGGCAGGGGCGCGGGGCGATGCACGCCCGAGCGGCCGAGCACCAGGCGGTCGCCCGCGGCGAGGGTGTCCACCAGCACGCCCGCCAGGCGCTTGTGCGCCAGCGTGTCGATGTCGAAGGTCTCGTCGCGAAACAGGCTCGAGGCCGCAGCCGCGACGAACGAGCCCTGCCACGGGTCGGCGTGGCGCAGGCGCACCAGCAGCGGCTGCCTGGGCACGCTCTCTCCGGCGGCCGCCGAGAGCGCGGCGAGCGGCAGCTCGCCCGGCCCGACCGCGAGCAGCGTCGACTCGTCGGAAGACGTGGCCAGCACCTCCGCCCGCCACCCTTCCGCGGCCAGCCGCTCGGCGTCGAGCGCGAAGGGCGTGGGCACGACGAAGAGCAGCGCTCCCAGCGGTTCGCGCGCCATGGAGTGGAAGTCCTGGTTGGGAGCGAGGCAGGCCACGCGGAAGGGCGCGGGCGCGCCGCCGGAGGGAAGCGTCAGCTCCGCCGAGCGGGCGTCGAGCAGGAGCCCGGGAACGGGCCGCAGGCCGAAGGCGCCGAGCAGCGTGTCGGCCTCGTAGTCGCTCGCGGCGAGGCGGAGCACGGGCTGGTCCGCGGCGCCGCCGAGCGCGGCGGAGTAGAGCCCGCCCGCCACCACCACGCTGCGGCCGCTTTCCAGGAAGCGGCGCAGCTCGGCGAGAAGCGCGGCGTCCGCCTGCCCGGGATCCATCCAGAAGAAGACGTCCGCGTCCTCGGGAATGCGCGCCCCGCCGGCGCGCGAGCAGCGGATCACCCGTCCTTTCTCAGCGAGGAAGGCCGCGAGCCGCGAGAAGCCGGCCGGCGCCGACAGGGCGAAGACGGGCGCGCGCGGGCTCTCGAGCTGGTTCAGGTGGCCGAGGATGAGCGACTGCAGGCGCGGCAGGTGCTCCGGGCCCAGGCCCTCGATCATGGCGGGCTGCCGCGGCCCGTAGGCGACAGTCAGCGTGGACCACACCTCCTGCTCGCTGTAGGCGTCGCGCTCGACGTGGCGCAGCCGCACCGGCGCGACCGCGCGCCGCGCGGCGAAGCCCTGCAGGTCCGCGTCCGCGGTGGGATCGACGACGTGGAACTGGAGCTTGCCCCTGGCCGCCGCGCGCATGGCCTCGAGCAGGTCGGTCACCTCGCGCTCGACGCGGCGCATGTGCGAGGGCATGCGCTCGCGCGCGCTGACGTAGTAGATGATGAAGACGTCGTCGCGCAAAGAGGCGAGCTTCTGCTCGAGCACGGGAGCAAGATGCAGGCGGGCCACGCGCCCCAGCTCCAGGCGCGCGGCGCCCCAGCGCGTGGTGAGCCGAGCGCACTCGGCCAGCGCCAGGTAGCCCAGCGCGAGCGTGACCAGGATCGCGAGGAAGGCGCGCGCTCTCATGCCCGCTTCCGCTCCAGCGCCAGCGCGTTCGCCCAGAGGAAGAGCAAGGAGAGCCCGCCGAGGTAAACGAGCGACGATAGGCCAATCACGCCGCGCACGCAGGCCTCGAAGTGCGGCATGAGCGAGAACCACTCGTAGATCCTCGTGCCGAGCGCGAGCCAGGGCCAGCGGCCGTCAGCCACGGCCACGAACGCGTCCCAGCCGGTCAGCACGAACAGCGACGAGACGAGCGCGGCGACCACGAAGGCGACGATCTGGTCGCTGGCGAGCGCGGAGACGAACATGCCGAGCGCCAGGAACATGGCGCCGCAGAGCAGCACGCCCAGGTAGCCCGACGCGATCAGGCCGACGTCGGGATCGCCGAGGAAGACGAGCATGACCGGGATGGGCAGCGTGCCGGCGAGCGACAGCAGGAACAGGGCGAGGGCGGCGGCGTACTTGCCGAGCACGGCCTGCAGCGGCCGGATCGGCATGGTCAGGAGCAGCTCGATGGTGCGCGTGCGGCGCTCCTCGGCCCAGAGGCGCATGGCCACCGCCGGCAGGAAGACCGGCAGGAGCCAAGGCATGAGCTCGAAGAAGGCGGTCATGTCCACCGTCCCGGTCAGGAAGAAGCCGTTCATGAAGACCAGGTTGGCGAGCAGCACGAAGGCGATGGTGTAGACGTAGGCGATGCGCGAGTCGAGGTAGGCCGCGAGCTCGCGGCCGGCGATGGCGCGCGCGCCGGCGAGAAAGCCGCAGCGCGCGCCGGGCGTGGCGGCGCTCATGGTCTTCCTCCCGCGGTGCGCACCAGGTCGAGCACCGCCTCGTCGAGGTCACGGCCGCGCGCCGCCGCCTGCGCGCGCAGGTCCGCGACCGGCGCGTCGGCGAGCAGCACGCCGTCGTTGATGATGAGCAGGCGCTGCGAGATGCTGGTGACCTCGGCGAGCACGTGGCTGCTGAAGAGGATGGCGCGGCCGGACCGCAGGCCCCGGATGAAGTCGCGGAAGGCGGCGACCTGCAGGGCGTCGAGGCCGTGCGTGGGCTCGTCGAGGATCAGGACCGGCGGGTCGTGCAGCAGCGCCGCGGCCAGGCCGATGCGCTGGCGGTAGCCCTTGGAGCACTCGTGGATCCAGCGCGAGAACACGGCCTCCAGGCCGCAGTGCTCCACCACCCAGTCGCGGCGCGCCGCGTAGCGCGCGCCATCGAGGCCGCGCAGGCGGCCGGCGAAGCGCAGGAAGCGGTCGACCTTCATGCCCTCGTACAGGGCATTGTGCTCCGGCAGGTAGCCGACGGCGCTGCGCACGGCCAGGGGCTCCCGCACCGCGTCGCGGCCGGCGACGGTGATCGTCCCGCGCGTGGGCGGCAGCCAGGTGCAGAGCATCTTGAGCAGCGTGCTCTTGCCGGCGCCGTTCTTGCCGAGGAAGCCGACGATCTCGCCCGCGCCGATGGCGAACGAGACCGAGTCCACGGCGACCACGTTCCCGAAGCGCTTGGTCACGTTCTCGACGCGGATCATGGTTGCGCTCCGTCTGCCGGGTCGCACGGCGAGCCGGTCAGCGCCCTGCAGATCAGGCGCTCCGGGCCGCGCTCGCTGGTGCCGGTGGTCATAGGCGGCTCCTCGAAGATCCGGGGATGAGCATCCGGTCTCACCAAGTCCCTTGTTCGAACAAGCGCTCCTGCCGGCCGCCAGCAAAGGACGAAAGTCCAGAATAAGCCTGGACTTGCGCGCTGCTACCCGACTGACGACCTCTTGAGATGCGGCCCAGATCCAGACGTCGCCCGGCAGCCATCAAATGAGCAAACAATACGTAACGCACTGAAACATAGTAACTTAGGACAAGTTCTGCCCGCTGCCCCTCCCTCCCGATCAAATGGCCGTCAAATGAAGCGCAAGTCACGGGCTATCCTTCCTGCTACCTCTCCGCGCTTCTGCCCACCAAGGGACGTACTTCCTGAGCCTCCTCGAACTCTCCCTCTCATGCTGAACGATGGCTCCTGCCCCAACAGCCTCCCTGATCAGGCGTGAGGCCTTGGCGCTGTTCCTCTCCTCGATGCCGAAACGCTCGCGAAGCGACGTGTTGGTCAGGAAACCTCGCGTCACGTACTTCAGGCAGGCGTGAAGGTAGCAAGCGCGCACCCGGTCCGCCTTGTCCATGGCGGACAAGGGCCTGTGAGCGAACAGGACCACTCGGGTGAAGCCCACCGGCACCTCGAAGAGCGGCGCCGGGAGTTGGAACAGCTCCACCTGGGAGACGACCTTGTCGATCCCGCTGCCCCGCTCCTCGCAAATCTGGATGCGGCGCATGAACGAGGCGAGCACCTCGTTGCGCGACCTCGGCGGCGTGTCCACGAAGCGCTGCGTGTCGACCAGCGGCTCGCCGGGATTCGTGATCTCGATGCGGCCATCGAAGATCTCCACCATCGGTCCAGCGCCGGTGACGAAGAAGTCCTGGTGGATGAGCGCGTTGGCCACCAGCTCGCGCACCGCCGGCTCGGGGAACATCAGCACGCTCCTGCGCAGGGCCTGCCCGATGACCTCGTTGGCGGGCAGCAGGCCGTTTATGTACCCGATCAACCCCTCGAAGCCGCAGGCGTAGCCCTTCTCACCCGCCTGCTCCCTGAGAGCCTCCGTCCGGCCGCTGCCGCGGTACTGGATGACGCGCAGGGTCTTGCGGCCAAGCGGGTGAAAGGCGTCAAGGCGCTTGGCGAACAGGATCGCGCCGAGGTTGGTGATGTCCCAGCCGCCGGCATCGCACCTTCGAATCAGCCGGTCGTCCGCCAGCGCGCCGAGGATGCCCTCGGCGTTCGCGGGCAGCGGCCGCTGCAGCAGATCGAAGTACGCCGGATAGTCCAGCAGGCGCAGCACGTCATCGCTCGCCAGACGCTCGGCGGCGACACCATCCTCGAAGAGCGTCTGGTCGAAGATGCGCCAGAGCGCCCGTTCCTTCTCGGGGAAGTCTCTCAGCTTCTTCTTGTAGGTGCCGACGCGGATGAACTCCTGTCCCGAGAAACGGACCGGGTGGCGGGCGGCCCGTGCGATCTCGAGCAGGACGACACGGCGTCCCTCGACCTCGACCGAGAAGAAACGGAAATCGATCCTGGGCTCCAGCAGCCGCAGCAGCCAGCTCTCCAGCTCCTCGTTGCCGACGCGGGCCGAGTGGGGATCGAAGGTCGTTCCCACGACGGCGTGGTCGTCGTCAACTACGCCCCACACGAGGTACGCGAAGGCCTTGCCCGCAAGGGCCGCGGCGTTCGCGAGCGCCGACAGGTACTCACCGATCGAGCGCGGTTCCGCCTCGTCGACCTTGAACTCGAGCCACTCGGTCTCTCGCGGCAGCGCGCAAAGCTCGCGCACCAGACTGGTGAGGTAGTCGGTGGGCCGGTCGTTGCTCACGCTTCGGTCTCCCCCGGCCTACGTTCGAGGACGTGCGGCCGGCGCCAGAGCCCATCGCACGACACATCCGCGCGCCGCCGCGCCGAGATCTCACCCAGGAGCAAGGCCGGATACTCTCGCGAGGTCCGCGCGTTTTGGACTGCGAGCTGGGCGACCTGCATCCAGTACTCGCGGCCGGTGTCGCCGGGCGCGCCGCAGATCCACCCCGAGCCGTAGACCGCGGGCCGCTCGGTGACCTTCACCGCCGCGCCTGCGCCCAAGCCGCATGGACCGCGTTCGCTGGTTCCGGTGGTCATCGGCGGCCTCCCCTTTGCATCCGACGACCACCAAGAAGAAGCGCCATGGCACGTAACCGCTCTCTCGCGCGCAGGCCACGGGAGGAGGTGCCTTTGCTAGGTGCTTTGCTAGACCCTTTGCTAACACCACGGGATCGCGCGCGATCTAGCAAAGGACGAAACCATTTGTCACAAACAACTTGTGACATCGCGACGTCTCCAAGATGCCCTTCTCCGGCCACTTTCCTTTGCTCAATCATCGCCGCCCCTGGCCGTCGGCAACGTCCGGCACAACCCACTTGGGATGTGCCCGGCTCCCGCGGTTGACGACCTTCTCGGCTCGCCGGAGTTCCTGCAGCAGGTTGTGGACTCGACGGAGCTTCTGTTCCGTCGTCAGCCGGTCCGGGAGCTTCGGAACGAGAGTCTGGTCCACGTCTCTTCGTTCTACCGGCCCGTGCGTGCGCACGAGGGCCAGGATCAGGTCCAGGTAGTACTGCCTCTCGAAGCCACGCTCCAAGATGTGGCGCCCGACTTCGCCGGTGGCCCTGGCGATCGCCGCGGCCACGATCGGGTTCGGATACCGCCCCTCGACGAGGCCGGCGTCCTTCAGACGGCGGTGGTCCTCCCGAGCGATCGGGAGCCCCTTCTGCACCCGGTCGGGCAGCATGACCTGTGCCAGATCGAGATCGGCCCGGGCCATCAAGAGCTGCGTGTAGCGCTCGTCGAGGATGCGGCCGGTGAGGGTCACGGCCACCTGTCCCGGCTTGGTCAGGTCGTAGTCCGGCAGCGGGAACGACCGCCGCCGCTGCGGCTCGCAGCGGCTCCGCTTGAACTCGAACCACTCCGTTTCCGACGGCTGCGCCCGCAGCCGGTCGATCAGGGCGATGTGCTCGCCGTGGTTCACCGGTCCGCCTCCTCGGACAGGCGGTCAAACCCCGCCGCCGGACAGTCGCTGCCGGAGGCCAACTCCCGCCGCGCCGCATCACTCCCTGACCACATGATCAACGCAGCGTTTAGCATGGACCGAAGGCGCTCCCATGCTCAACGCAGGGGATCATTCGAACTGGCCTCGCCCCAACCGACGGCGTCGGCCGGCATCCCCTCGGCGTCGCCATCCAGATGAGTCGTCCCTGTTCCATGTCCTTCCACGCTCCGGGGCAGCGCCCGGCGGCGGATTGTATGGCCCGCTCGCGTTGCGCCGCAAGGGCCGCGTTCGGACCTCGCGCCGCGAGGGGCGGCGCGCCGCCATGCTACGCTCTACCGGCGAGCAGGAACCGCACCGAGAACGCCGTGCGTTGGAAGTACCCGGACCTGGAGAGGACGATCGAGCGGCGCTGCCCGGACGGGCACGCCCAGGTGCTCCGCTGCTACCCCCTGCGCCGCGCGGGGGGGCGCGTCGCGCCCTTCCCCACGCTCTTCTGGCTGGCCTGCGCGCGCCTCGACCGCCAGATCGCCAGCCTGGAGCGCGACGGCGCCATCGCCCGGCTCGAGCGCGTGCTCGCCGCCGATCCCGCCCTGCAGGCCGCCGTGAACGCCGATCATCAGGCTTACAGCGCGGAGCGCTGGCGCGCGCTCCGCGCGGAGGACCGGCGCCTGCTCGAGGAGCGCGCCCTCGCCGAGCCGGCGCGCGCGGGCGGCATCGGCGGCATCCGCGACTTCTCCACCGTGAAGTGCCTGCATCTCCACTATGCGCACCATCTCGCGCGGGGGTCGGCGATCGGCCGCTGGCTGGAAAGCACGTTCCGCATCGTCCCCTGCGGCGAGGCCGGCCCGCGCGCCTCGCGCGCGCGGGATTCGCGGGCTTAGCCGCGCGCCGGCGCGCGGCGGCAGAGGATGTGCTCGCAGAAGGCATCCCCGCCGGGGATGGAGCGGCCGATCTGGTACTCGAGCGTGTGGTCGAGCGCCGCCACCAGGCTCTCCTCCATGCATGTGTGCGCGCGGCAGATGCGCTTCTCGGTGAAGGGATAGGGACAGCGGCGCACGCCGATGACCAGCCGCTCGGGCGTGAACTCGCGCACCTCCCAGTCGTCGCTCACCATGTCGAACACCTTGAGCAAGTAGCGCCCCACCGCGGCCACGCCCTTGATCTCCCCGCCCTTCTTCGCGTTCTCGCCGATGGCCGTGCCGAACTCGCGGCTCACCTCGCGGATCAGCTCGAGGCCGGCCTCGCCGAAGCGCTCGTGCATGGCCTGGTAGAGCCGCGCCAGGCGCTTCATGTAGCCGGGCACGGCGCGGCGGTACTTGTCCTCGGGCGCCAGCCGCGGGAAGTCCAGTTCTCCGGGAAGTTCCAAGCGAACTCTCCTGCGCCGCCTCCGCCTCCGCCTCAGCCGCGCCGATTCACCAGCGACACGCGCGCCACCGGCTTGGCCGCCAGGCGGTTGCCGCGCGCGCCCACGCCCTTGACCTCGAGGCGGTCGAGGTCGAAGGTCGCCTCGGCCACGCGCTGGCGCTTGGCCGGGACGAAGGCGAGGTGCACCGGCCCGGGCTCGAGCGTCGGCAGGAGCACGTCGAGGCGGCCGCCCTCGACCGGCACCAGGCTGTACACCTTGTCCTTAATGAAGCTCTGGATGTGCACCTTCTTGCCCCAGGCGAGGCGCTCCGCGTCGCGGTAGACCACGGTGAAGCGCGCCCCCTCATCCTGGTCGAAGAGGCCGCAGTAGAGCACCTTGCCCGGGAGCAGCGCCTTCTCCACCGGCCCCATCACGCGGTACGTGCCGTCGCTCGTCACCACCAGCACCTTGTCGAACTCGCTCATCGCGAGCTGGTGCTCGGCGCCGCGCACCTTGGTGCCGAAGAAGCCGCTCTCCGGGTCGTAGCTCACGCGCAGGTCCTGGCGCGCCACCTCGCGCCGGTCGACCGACTCGAACTGCTTGATCTCGGTGCGGCGCGGGTACGCACCCGCGTACTTGTCGCGCACGCCCTTCAGGTAGTCGATGGTCGTCTGCTTCAGGTTGGCGAGCTTCTGCTCCAGCTCCTTGATGGCCTTCTGCGCTTCCTTGACGTCCGCGCGGTTCCTGGCGATGTCGTAGGCGGAGATGCGGCGGATGCGGATCTGCAGCAGGCGCTCGACGTCCTCCTCGACCATGGGCCGCACGAAGAAGAGCGCGTGCTGCTGCATGCCCTCCCACACCTGGCGGCGCACCTCCTCGTCGGTCTTGGCCTTCTCGAGGCGCTTGTACACGCGGTTCTCGATGAAGATCTGCTCCAGCGTCAGCCAGTGCAGCCGGTCCTGCTGGCGCGCGAGGTCGTACTCCAGCTCGGCCTTGACCTGCTGCAGGAGCTGGTCGGTGAGGAAGGCCAGCACCTGCGTGACCGTCATCTCCTCGGGGCGCCCGCCGCAGATGGCCACGAGGTTGGACGAGATCGACACCTCGCAGTCGGTGTAGGCGTAGAGCTGCGGGATCACCTCGTCGGCGTAGACGCCGCGCTGCAGCGCGAGCTCGATCTCCACCTTGTCGGTGGTGTAGTCGTTGAGGGAGGCGATCTTCACCTGGCCGCGCTGCGCCGCCCCCTCGATCGAGCTGATCAGGCTCTCGGTCGTGGTCGAGTACGGCAGCTCGCTGATGACCACTTTCTTGTCGCCGCGCCGAGCGATGCGCGCGCGCAGCGTGACCTTGCCGCGACCGTCGCCGTACTCGGACGCGTCCATGATCCCGCCCTGCGGGAAGTCGGGGAAGACGCGCGCCTCGCGCCCCTCGAGCAGGCCGATCTGCGCCGCCAGCAGCTCGCCCAGGTTGTGCGGCAGGATGCGCGTGGCCATGCCCACGGCGATGCCCTCGGGCCCGAGCAGCAGCAGCACCGGCAGCTTGGCCGGCAGGAACACCGGCTCCTCGCGCCGCCCGTCGTAGCTGGGCGTGAAGCGCGTGAGCGGCTTGTTGAACAGCGCCTCGCGCGCCAGGTCGGTCAGCCGGCACTCGATGTAGCGCGCGGCGGCGGCCGGGTGCCCGGTGAGCACGTTGCCGAAGTTGCCCTGGCGCTCGATGAAGTAGCCCTTGTTGGCGAGCACCACCAGCGCATCGCGGATGGGCGCGTCGCCGTGCGGATGCAGCTTCATGGCCTCGCCGATGACGTTCGCCACCTTGTGGAAGCGCCCGTCGTCCATCTCGCGCAACGTGTGCAGGATGCGGCGCTGCACCGGCTTGAGGCCGTCGCGCACGTCGGGCAGGGCCCGGCCCACGATCACGGACATCGAGTAGTCGAGGTA
>DYIW01000070.1:0-5894 GCA_020723465.1 Phycisphaera mikurensis | reverse complement strand
TTCCGCTGCATCAGGGGTTCGAGCTGCGCCACCTCGCCGTCCTTCCTTCTCTTGCTGGACCGGGCCGCCTCAGCCGACGTCCTGCAGCAGGTTGTCCACGATGAAGGCCTTGCGCTGCGGCGTGTTCTTCCCCATGCAGAACTCCAGCGCCTGGCTGACCTCGCGCATGCTGCGCACCAGGACCGGTTCCAGGCGCATGTCCGCGCCGATGAAGCGCGCGAACTCCTTGGGGTTGATCTCGCCCAGGCCCTTGAAGCGCGTCACCTCCGCGCCCTTGATCTCCGCCAGCGCCCGGTCGCGCTCCGCCTCGTTGTAGCAGTAGCGCGTCTCCTTCTTGTTGCGCACGCGGAAGAGCGGCGTCTCGAGCACGTAGATGTGGCCCTTGGTGACCAGCTCCTCGAAGTAGCGCAAGAAGTAGGTGAGCAGCAGGTTGCGGATGTGCATGCCGTCGACGTCGGCGTCGGTGGCGATGACCACTTTGGCGTAGCGCAGGCCGGCGAGGCCGTCCTCGACGCCCAGCGCGCGCATCAGGTTGTACAACTCCTCGTTCTTGTAGACCGCGGCGCGCTCCTGGTCGTAGCAGTTGAGCGGCTTGCCGCGCAGCGAGAACACCGCCTGCGTGTGCACGTCGCGGCACTGGACCATGGTGCCGCCGGCCGAGTCGCCCTCCACCAGGAAGATCATGCTCTCCTCGGCGCGCGGCCCGCGCTCGCCGAGGTGCGCCTTGCAGTCGGTCAGCTTGGGGATGCGGATGGCGACCTTGCGCTCGCGCTCGCGCGCCTCCTTCTTGATCGAAGCCAGCTCCTTGCGCACGCGCTCGTTGGCGCGCACCTTGGCCAGCAAGGCCTCGGCCGCCTCCTTGCCGCGGTGCAGCCAGACCACGACCTGCTCGCGCACCTCCTTGACGATCCAGGGCCGCACCGTGGTCGTGCCCAGGCGGTTCTTGGTCTGGCTCTCGAACACCGGGTCCTGGATCTTGACAGCGACCGCCGCGACCAGGCCGTCGCGCACGTCCTCGCCCGCGAAGTTGGCGCCGGCGAACTCGTTGATCCCCTTGAGCATGCCTTCGCGGAAGGCGCTCTCGTGCGTGCCGCCGTCCTTGGTGTACTGGCCGTTGACGAAGCTGAAGCAGCTCTCGCCGTAGTTGTTGGTGTGGGTGAAGGCGAACTCCAGGCGCTCGCGGCGGCAGTGCATGACCTCGTACACCGGCCGCTCGTCGCCGATCTCCTGGCGCAAGAGGTCGGCGAGGCCACCCTGGCTCTTGAAGGCGCGGCCGTTGTACTCGAGCGTCAGCCCGGAGTTGAGGAAGGCGTAGTAGGACAGGCGGTCGGCGATGTGCTCGTCGTTCCAGGCGTACTTCTTGAAGATCTCCACGTCGGGGGTGAAGCGCACCAGCGTGCCGGCGCGCTCATCGGGCGCCCGGCCCTTGTGCTGCTCGCAGAGCACGCCGCGCTCGAAGCGGGCGCGCACGCACTTGCCGTCGCGCCAGCTCGTCACCTCGAACTCGGAGGAGAGGGCGTTCACCGCCTTGGTGCCCACGCCGTTCAGTCCGACCGAGAACTGGAAGACGTCGTCGTTGTACTTGCCGCCGGTGTTGATCTGGCTGACGCACTCGATCACCTTGCCGAGAGGGATGCCGCGCCCGTAGTCGCGCACCGTGACCGACTCGCCCGTGCGCTCGATCTCGATCTTGCGCCCCTCCCCCATGATGAACTCGTCGACGGAGTTGTCGATCACCTCCTTGAGCATGACGTAGATGCCGTCCAGCGGGTGGCTGCCGTCGCCGAGGCGGCCGATGTACATGCCAGTGCGCAGGCGGATGTGCTCCAGCGCGTCGAGCGTCTGGATGGCCTTCTCGTCGTACGCGACCTTCCTGCGGCCGCCGTCGCGGCGGTCCGGGACCGGCTCCTGGTTCATCGCTGGATCCTTGCTGCGTGCTCTCGGCCTATACCAGCACCGCGGCGGGGCGATCTCAAGCCCGCCGGGCGGAAACGCGCGCGGCCAGCAAGCGGACCTCGCGCGCGCCGGCGGCTTGCGCCGCGCGCGGCGCCGCAGTAGAAAGAAGGCCGCGAATAGGGAGTTCCGATGATGCGAGTGTTGCTCTCGCTCCTCTTCCTCCTGCTCGCGGCGCGCGGGGCGCCGCCCGGCGACGACTGCTCGTTCTGCGCCGGCAGCGGCTCCATGGTCTGCGGCCGCTGCGCGGGCAAGGGCGTACGCTCCATGCTCTGCCAGCGCTGTTCCGGCGCGCGCAAGGTCCCCTGCTACTTCTGTCGCGCGGACGGCCAGTGGACCTGCCCCGCCTGCGGCGGCAGCACGGTGATCCTCTGGAAGAGCGGCGACAAGGATCCGTGCAAGATCTGTGGGAAGAAGGGCCACGCGAACTGCCCGGTGTGCAAGGGCGCCAAGTCCATCGCCTGTCCCATCTGCGAGCAATCCGGCAAGTGCGCGGTCGCCTGCAGCGCCTGCCTCGGCGTGGGCCTGTTTCCTTGCCCGCGCTGCTCCACGACTCCCTGCCCGGCGTGCGGCGGCCAGCGCGCCCTGCGCTGCACGCGCTGCGGCGGCGACGGCCGCTTCGCCAAGGTCTGCCCGAAGTGCCTCGACACGGGCCTGCGCTGCTGCGAAGCGTGCACCTTCGTCGGCGTCTCCCCATGCGGCACGTGCCACGGCACGGGCAAGGTCCGCTACGTCTACCAAGGGGACGGGGGCAAGGCCGGAGCGACGTCCTGCGACCAGTGCGGCGGCAAGGGCTTCGCGCGCTGTAACAAGTGCAAGAACGGCATCGTACCGTGCACGGAGCAGCCCGAGTCCACGGCCTGCCCGAGCTGCCAGAGCGGCTCCTGCGCGTGTCCCCTGTGCGGGCGCTGAGGCGCCGCCTGGCGGCGCTCCGAACCGCGGCGGCGGATCACTTCGGCAGCCCCACGTACTCGCGAAACGGCTCGAGCACGCCGGGGCGCGCCGACTCCCGGCAAGCCTCCTCGACCAGCCACTGGCCCCACTTCATGCGTCCGAGGCCGGCGTAGGCGGCCCCGAGGGCGGCCAGGCTGCGGTCCTCGGGGTCGAGCTCGACCACCAGGCGCAGGGTGTCGAAGATCTCCGGCAGGCGCGCCGGGGCGTACGACATGGCCAGGTGCAGCCACTCGATGGCCGCGCGGCGGTCGACGGGATTCCGCTCCAGCACGCGCGCCTGGGAGGCGAAGGCCAGCTCGAGCAAGTCGTCGGCAAGCACGACGATCGCGCGCAGCAGCTCCCCCTCGCTCCCGCCCCTCCCGGCCGCGCGGCGCACGAGCGCCTCGCGCAGGTCGAACGCACCCGGCGGCCGCCGCACGCCGGCCGCCCCGGCCGCGATCTCCAGGGCGCGGCGCGCCAGGACCGAGCGACGCGACTCGTCCTCCAGCTCCGGCAGCGCCGAGAGTCCGTCGCGCACGGAACGCAGGAGCAGCCGGCACGCCTTCAGGTCCTGATCGCGGAGCGCGGCGCGCGCCAGCGCACAGTCCAGCTCGCCGAAGCGCAGCTCCGCAGCGAGCGCCGCGTCCGCCCCGGGCAGCACGCCGGCAAAGGCGCGCTGCGCGACCTCCAGGTTCGACTCCTGCTCCTGCTTGCTGTCGCTGCCGCGCGAACGGTCCAGCGCCTCGTAGCCCATGGCCAGGAACTGGTCGGGCCGCTCCAGGCGGAACTCGTGCGCGAACCAGGCGGTCCAGCCCGCGCCGATGACGTCGAGGTCCTCGGCCAGGGTGCGCGCGAGCACGGTCTTCACGAGCTCGCGCAGCTCCTTCTCCTCCATCTTGCCCTTGACCTCGTAGCGCAGCTCTTGCAGGAAGTCGGCGAAGCGCTTCTCGCGCTCCGGCCCGTTCAGGTAGTGCACCAGCGACCAGCTCCAGGCGTAGTGCTCGTACTTGAGCCCGTCCTTGGCCAGGTCCAGGAGCTGCTTCAACGAGAAACCCCGGTTCTTGCCCAGCTCCGCCATCAGGGTGAGCACCAGGCCGGCGGTCGCCCGGCCGCGCGCCTCGCGGCTGCCGGCGGCCAGGTAGCAGGCGATGCCCTCGTGCATCCAAACGGGCAAGGCGGCGCCGTGGTAGGCGACGTCGAGCAGCAGGTGGGTGCACTCGTGCCGCGCCGTGAGCATGACCTCGTCCCGCTCGTGCGGCTCGTCGTAGAAGACCAGGCGGTGCTGCTCCGGCACGTAGTAGCCGAGGATGTGCTCGCCGCTCTTGCCGAAGCGCACCACGTGGTCGATGAGATAGTCCGAACGGTTGGCGAAGAGCAGCACGTCGATGGAGGCCGGCTCGTAGGCGCGGAAGCGCCCCTTGAACGCGCGGTAGTAGTCGTTCAGGAGCTTGGTGTACGGGGCCAGCTCCTCGGAAGTGAGGTCGGTCCACAGGTCGAAGTAGGTCGACTTGTTGGCGAGCTTGAAGTCGCGGTAGCGCCCCTTGAGCAGGGCCTCGCGCTCGCGCCCCGCGGGCGCATGCACGGCCGCGCCGCTCGCCGCCGGCGGCGCCTCGGGAGAGAAGCGCAGGAGCTCCTCCGGCGCGCGGCCCGTGTCGGACTCGGTCAGCCCCAGGAGACCGGCGGCCGCCGCGCCCTGTTCACTTCCGTCGCACAGCCCGGAAAGGACGGTCTCCGCGCGCTCGAACAGGCCGCGCGCCTGGCACCAGCGCGCGAACTCGACGAGCTGAGCCGGATCCTTGCCTGCCGCGCTGGCGCGCTCGTGCGCCTCGTCGGCCAGGTCCTTCTCGACGTTCCAGGGCTGATCCTCGCCGGGCAGCATGGCGGCAACCGCCAGGCTCGCCAGCAGGGCAATCGAGATCATCCGGGTCCCTCCCATCTGGCGGGGAACGCGATCCTACGCGGAGAACGCGCCGGCGGCAACAGTTCCGTCCGGCGCACGGCGCCGCGCCGGCCCGCCGAAACCGCGCCGGAAGCGCTGGAATCGAGGCCGCCCGCGCCATAGAATGCCGGGCTTGTCGCAGGTCCGGGGCGCGCGCGTCACGCGCGGCCCGGCGTGCGCGCTCTCCCGTTCCGGACAGCACCCCGGCAGCACGGCGCAGGTCATGGCCCAGGGCCGATGCTGCTCGGGAGCAGGCGCCCGGAAGGGAGGCGATCGAGGTCGGTACGAGCGTTTATTGCGGCGTTCCTGCGGCCCCGTGCTCGACAGGGCGCCATGTCCCCCACGGGTGTATCTGGAAGCGAGAACCATGAGCGGAGACAAGAAGGCGGATCTGGCCGGACCCGGCATCGGCAACTATGACGACCTGAGGAAGATCCTGCCGGACGGCTACAGCTCGATCCTCAACAGGAAAGAGACGCAGCTCGCCATCAGCGCGGTCAAGAGCTACATCGAGGAGAACCTGTGCAAGGAACTGAACCTGATGATGGTCTCGGTTCCGCTGATCGTCGACAAGGACAGCGGCGTCAACGACATGCTGGACCGCGACGGCTCGCGCACGCCGGTCGAGTTCCCCTGCGGGCTCGGCATCGAGCCGCGCATCACCGCCCAGGTGGTGCAGGCCGCGACCAAGTGGAAGCGCATGGCCCTCAAGCAGTTCGAGTGCAAGGTGGGCGAGGGCATCAACACGGACATGCGCGCGGTGCGCAAGGACTACTTCCTCGACCATGACCACAGCTCCTACGTCGACCAGTGGGACTGGGAGCGGGTCATCACCGCGGACGAGCGCAACCTCGGCTTCCTGACCGACGTGGTCAAGAGGATCTGGAAGGTGATCGTCGGCGCCGAGAAGCACGTGCAGAAGATGTTCCCCAAGCTCAAGGACCCGCGCGTCCCCAACCTGCCGGAGCAGCTCACCTTCCTGCACGCCGAGGAGATCCTGGAGATGTTCCCCGACCTGCCGCGCAAGCAGCGCGAGACGAAGGTAGTCTCCGAGAAACACCCGGCGATC
>DYIW01000069.1 GCA_020723465.1 Phycisphaera mikurensis | reverse complement strand
GCACACGATGCACCGGGAGTCGCGATGCGGCCCCGGACCCGGGGAAACGGCTGCGCTCGCTCCGCTCACTCCCCCTCCCCTCCCCTCCCCTCCGGTTCCGGGTAATCAGCCGCTCAACCGGCCGCCTTGGCTTTCTTCACTTCCTCGGTCAGCGCCGGCACCACCTCGAGCACGTCACCCACCACGCCGTAGTCGGCCACCTTGAAGATCGGGGCCTCCGGGTCCTTGTTGATCGCCACGATCACGCGCGAGGAGCTCATGCCGGCGAGGTGCTGGATCGCGCCCGAGATGCCGCAGGCGACGTAGAGGGTCGGCGCCACGGTCTTGCCCGTCTGGCCGATCTGCTCGGCGTGCGGGCGCCAGCCCGCGTCCACCGCCGCCCGCGAGGCGCCGACCGTGCCGCCGAGCGCCTCGGCCAGCCGCTCCAGCAGAGCAAAGTGCTCCGGACCCTTCATGCCGCGCCCGCCGGCGACGATCACGTCCGCCTCGGTCACCTCGATCCTGCGGCCGCCCTGCGGCGCCAGGACCTCCTTCAGGGTGGCGAGGGTCGCCGGCGTCCCGGCCGGCGCGGGCAGGCGCACGGGCTCGAGCGCGGCGCCGAGGCTCTCGTCCGCGGGAAAGACGTTGGGCCGCAGCGTGGCCAGGAAGCACGAGGCGCGCGACTTGACCGTCCACAGCGCCTTGCCGCCGTACACCGGCCGCACCGCCTCGATGCTGCCCGCGGCGGCCGAGAGGCGCACGCAGTCGCTCGCTTGCGGCACCTCGAGCAGCGCCGCGACGCGCGGCGCGATGTCCTTGCCCGCAGCCGAGGCGGGCAGCAGCACGGCTCGCGCCTGCCGCTCGCGCGCCAGGTCCGCGAGCGCGCGCGCGCAGGCGGCCGAGCCGTTTCCCTGCGCCAGCAGCACTTCGGTGGCGCCACAGCGGCCGAGACCACCCGCTCCCTCGACCGCGCCCTCGGCGAAGGCCACGGCCACCACGCCCGCCCCCAGCTCCTTGCCCAGCTTGGCGGCCGTCGTGACCACCTCGCGCGCCGACTTCTTCAGCGCGCCCTCGCGCTGCTCCGCGAACGCAATGATCTCGCCCGTCATGCTCTCGTGCTCCGCTCTCTCACAGGACCTTCGCTTCGTCGCGCAGCAGCTTCACCAGGGTCGGCGCCGCGGCCGCTCCCTCGCCCACCATCTTCCCTGGGGGGCGCGGCGGCGGCGGCTCCAGCCGCAGGACCTCGAGCAGCGCGTCCGGGGCCGCCACCTCCATCTCCTCGATCTGCATCTTCTTGGCTTTCATGATCCCCTTGAGCGAGGCGTAGCGCGGCTCGTTGAGGCCCTTCTGCGCCGTCAGCACGCAGGGCAGCGGCACCTCGTGCACCTCGATGCCGCCCTCGGCCTCGCGCCGCACCGTGACCGCACCCGTCCCGACGTCGACCTTGGAGACCTCGGCCACGGCCGGCAGGCCGAGCAGCGTGGCGACGATCAGGCCGACCTGCGCGTTGTCGTGATCGACCGCCTGGCGCCCGAAGAAGAGCAGGTCGAAGGGGATGCGCTGCAGCGCCGCGGCCAGCAGCGCCGCCGTGGAGCGCGCGTCGCGGTCGAGCGCCGCGTCCTTGACGAGCACCGCCCGGTCCGCGCCCATGGCCAGGCAGTGCCGGAGTTCCTTGGACGCGTCCGGCCCGCCGGCCGAGAGCACCGTGACTTGGCCGCCGCGCGCCTCCTTGAGGCGCAGGCACTCCTCCACGGCGTACTCGTCGTACGGGTTCAGGACGAAGGAGACGCCGCCCAGGTCGATGGACCGGCCGTCACGGCCCGGCCGGACCGGCGAGGCCGTGTCCGGCACGCGCTTGACGCAAGCAACGAGGTTCATGGGGACTCCGTGATTCCAGGCCGCACGGCTGAAACGCGGGATTCTACGGGGCCGGCCCTCCCCGGACAAGGCCGCGCGCGGCACTGTTCGCCAGGTGCGACGCGTCGCTGAAGCGTGTCGCCAGCATGGTCGCGTGACGCTTCGCCCGCGGGACCTATTCCTTGCCCTCGCGCATCCACCGCGCGCCCAGAGCGCGCGGCCGCGGCCCGTGGCCGCGGGATCGACTACTCCCGGGTCGCGCGGCGCGACGATTCCCGGGAGTCGTCGATCAGTGGCGGAAGTGCCGGCGCCCGGTGAAGGCCATGGCGATGCCGTGCTCATCCGCCGCGGCGATCACCTCTGGGTCGCGCAGCGACCCGCCGGGCTGGACCACCGCGACCACGCCCGCCGCGGCCGCCTGGTCCAGGCCGTCGCGGAAGGGGAAGAAGGCGTCGCTCGCGAGCACGGCGCCGCGCGCGCGCGGCCCCGCCTTCCGCACGGCGAGGATCACCGCGTCCACCCGGCTCATCTGCCCGGCGCCGACGCCCACGAGCGCGCCGTCCTGCGCCAGCACGATGGCGTTCGACTTGACGTGCTTGACCGCCAGCCAGGCGAAGCGCAGCGACCGCTCCAGGGCAGCGTCCAGCCCGCGCCGCGTCACCATGCGGAACGGGTCGTCCCGGCCCGCGAGGTCGCGCTCCTGCACCAGCACGCCGCCGCGCACCTTGCGCAGGTCGTGCTCTTGTGGATCGGCGGGACCCGCGCCCGCGGCCAGCAGGCGCACGTTCTTCCCCCACTTCTGGCGCGTGGCCAGCAGCTCGGCCGCCCGGGCGTCGAACTCGGGCGCGATGACGCACTCGAAGAAGCGCTCCGGCTCGGCCACGGCCCGCGCCAGCTCCTCGCCCACCGGCTGGTTGAAGGCCAGGATGCCGCCGTAGGCCGAGAGCGGATCGCACTCGAGCGCACGGCGGTAGGCCTCGACCAGATCGCCCGCGACGGCCGCGCCGCACGGGTTGGTGTGCTTGACGACGACGCAGGCCGGCTGGTCGAACTCCCTGACCAGCGCCAGCGCGGCGTCGCAGTCCAGGATGTTGTTGTACGAAAGCTCCTTGCCGCCGAGCTGCCTGGCCGTCGCCACCGACGGCTCGCGCGCGGAGCAGAGCGGATAGAAGGCCGCGGCCTGGTGCGGGTTCTCGCCGTAGCGCAGGGCGACGGGCGCCCCGAAGTCGAGGAAGTGCACGTCCGGGGCCGCGCGCGCGCCCGCGGCGAACTCCGGCCGTGAGCGCAGGAAGCGCGCGATGGCGGCGTCGTAGGCGGCGGTGCGCTCGAAGGCGCGCAGCGCCAGGCGGCGCAGCGTCTCCGCGCCGAGCGTCAGGTCGTTGGCCTCGAGCTCGGCGAGGACTCCCGGGTAGTCGTCCGGATCGACGAGCACGGCCACGTCCAGGTGGTTCTTCGCCGCCGAGCGAATCATGGCCGGCCCGCCGATGTCGACGTTCTCGACCGCCTCCTCCAGGGAGACGGCCGGGTCCGCGGCGACGCGTTCGAACGGGTAGAGGTTGACCGCGATGAGATCAATGGGCTCGAGGCCGTGCTCCGCGGCCTGGGCCGCGTGGCGCGGATCAGTGCGGCGCGCCAGCAGGCCGCCGTGGATGCGCGGATGCAGGGTCTTCACCCTGCCATCCAGGATCTCCGGGAAGCCGGTGAAGTCGGACACCTCGCGCGCCGGCACGCCGGCCGCGCGCAGCACGCGCGCCGTGTTGCCGGTGGAGAGGATCTCGACGCCGCGCCGCGCCAGGGCGGCGGCGAAGGCGTCCGCGCCGCGCTTGTCCGTCAACGAGAAGAGCGCCCGCCGCACGCGCATCAGTCCCCCTGCGGCCGCGAGGCCGCGCCGCCGCCGCCGCCCAGGCCGGAACCGGCCTTGCTGCGCAGGTAGGCATGGATGAAGTCGTTGAGGTCGCCGTCCAGCACGCCGGCGGCGTTGCCCTTCTCCAGGCCGGTGCGCACGTCCTTGACCATGGTGTACGGCTGCAGCACGTAGGAACGGATCTGGCGCCCCCAGGCGATCTCGCCCTTCTCGCCCTGCAGGCCGCGGATCTCCTCCTCGCGTTTGCGCTCCTCCCGGGCGAAGAGCTTGGCGCGCAGCATCTTCATGGCGGTCGAGCGGTTCTTGTGCTGGCTGCGCTCGTTCTGGCACTGGACCACGATGTTGGTCGGCAGGTGCGTGATGCGCACCGCCGAGTCGGTCTTGTTGACGTGCTGCCCGCCGGCGCCACCCGCCCGGTACGTATCCACGCGCAGGTCCTCGGGATCGATCTCCACCTCGATCTCCTCGTCGAACTCCGGCACCACGTCCACCGAGCAGAACGAGGTGTGGCGGCGCTTGGCCGCGTCGAAGGGCGACATGCGCACCAGGCGATGCACCCCGGCCTCGGACCTGAGGTAGCCGTAGGCGAACTGCCCCTTCACCAGCACGCAAGCCGACTTGATGCCCGCCTCCTCGTGCGGCTGCTCGTCGATGAACTCGACCGCGAAGTCGTTGCGCTCGCACCAGCGCAGGTACATGCGCACGAGCATCTGTGCCCAGTCGCACGACTCGGTTCCTCCCGCCCCGGCCTGGACCGAGAGGTAGGCGCAGCGATGGTCATGCGGGCCGCTGAGCATCACCGCCAGCTCGTGCTTGGCGCAGGCCTCCGCAGCACCCGCGATGACCTGCTCGGCCTCGGCCCTGGCCTCGCCCGAGCTGTCCTCTTTGGCGAGCTCGAGCATGATCTCGGCGTCAGTCATCCTGCGCTCGAGGGAATCGAGCGGCTCGAGCACGGCGCGGATCTGCTTCAGCTCCTGAACGATCGCGGCCGCGGCCTCCGGGTCGTCCCAGAAGCCCGGCCCGCCCATCGCCTGCTCGATCGCGGCCTTCCTGGCGCCGCGCTTCTCGACGTCAAAGGGAGTCCTTCAGGTGAATGACGCGCTGGCGGATCTCGTCCAGGCGATCCTGCAGTTCGCTCACGGCGGCTACCTCGCTCAGGCTGGAATGAAGCCCAAAGCTGGGATTCTAGCCGCGCGGCGCGAGCGCGCGCCGGGATTCACCCGCGCGCGGCCCGGCCCGTCAGATCCCCGCCAGCGCGGCGCTCACGGCGCCGGCGATCTGCTCGAGCGGCGCCAGGGCGCCCACGCCCGTCTCGCCGCAGGCGAGACGCTTCTCCACCGGCTCGACCAGACGGAAGCGCGCGCCCCCGGCGACGGCGCGGAGGTGCAGGACGTTCTGCTGCACCAGCGGGTTCTGCCACATCGCGGTGTTCATGGCCGGCGCCAGCACCACCGGCTTGTGCATCTCCAGCGCCAGCAGGAGGCAGGTCAGGCCGTCGTCCGCGAGACCGTGCGCCAGCCTGCCGAGGAAGTCGGCGGTGGCCGGAACGACCACGACCGCGTCCGCCCAGCGCGCCCATGCCACGTGGGGAATGGACGGGTCGACCTCCCCCCCGAGTTCGTCCACCAGCACCTGGTGGCCGGTGAGCGCCGCGAGCGTCAAGGGCGCAAGGAAACGCGTGGCGGCGCGCGTCATCGCCGCCCGCACGGCGCAGTCCCGGTCGCGCAGCAGCGTGACCAGGTCGCAGGCCTTGTACGCGGCGATCCCGCCGGTCACGCCCAGCACGACATTCTTCATGCGCCTTCCTCCGCTCGCGCGCGCGCCGCGCGCAGGATGTCCTCGGCCTCGTGCACCAGCGCCGCGGCGATGGCCTCGCGACCGTCCAGGCGCTGCGACGAACCGTCGCCTCGCAGCAGGTCGGCGCGATGCCCGTGCGCCGTGACGTCCTCCAAGAAGTTGGCCACCACCGCCGCCGCCCCGACCCGCCGCGCGCTCTCCCGGGCACGGCGGTGCAGTTCGTCGCGGCTCACCCGGGCTTCGAGCTTGAACAGGATGATGGGCAGGTCCGGATCGAGGCGCCGCAGCTCGTCCACCACCTTGGGAGTGGGCTGCATGCGCACCACCAGCTCCGCGGCGCCCGACTTCAGCTTGCCGGCCGCCGGCCGCGGGGCGTAGTCGGCCACCGCGGCCGCATGGATCAGCAGGTCGGGCGCGTCCACCCCGGCGAGCACGCCGCGCGCGGCCGCGAGCAGCGAACGCGCGGTGGTGAACTCCAGCGCCGTGACGCCGGCGCCGGCTTCCGGCGCGGCCGAACCCTGACCGCGCAGCAGGACGACTTGGTGCCCGGCGCGGGCGAACGCCAGCGCCAGCGCCACGCCCAATCTCCCGCTCGAGACATTGGAGACGTAGCGGACGTCGTCGATCGGCTCGCGCGATGGTCCGGACGTGATCAGGACGCGCACGCAGTCTCCCGTTGCGGGCCCGCCTTTTGGCGGGCGGCGCACGTACGGCAGCTCCTGCCCAGGGGAGCCCTCCTTGCCGCGGGACGTGACCGCTACTCGTCCTGGACGACCAGGACGTTGTCGATCGAGACGACCGCGATCCTCCCGGAGTCCTTCACGAAGGCGATGGCGCTGATCCCGGAACGCGAGGAACCGGGGATCGTCCCGGTCGAGGCGAAGGTCTGCGGGGAGGCATGCGGGCCGGAGCCGGCGTCCTGGGGCTCGACGGTGATCGAGTAGGTCCAGTCCTCTCCCGCGGATGGCTTGCGATACGTGGCCGTGACGTGGTAGGGGACGTTCGTCTTCACGGACTGGTTGGTCGGCTTGCCCGCGATGGTGATCATGCCCTCGTCATCCGGGCCGGTCGCCGGGATGAAGTCCGCCGCCGGGGTGTCGATCACGATCCCGCCCAGGAACGGGCTGTCCGGCTGTCCGAATTCCATGGAGAAAGAGAAGGTCACCGTACCCGAGCCGGCGGCGCGGCCCTGCTCGAACGTGCCGAGCAGGTACATGTCGAGCAGGCCGTTGAACGCCGTGTCGTCCAGAATCAGCTCATGCCCACCGGAGCCGTCTGGACCGAGCTTCATGCCCGCGACGCCGCCGGCCGCGGCCCACTGGCCGAATTCCGGCACCGGAATCAGGCCCGGCGGGCCATCGAACGAGCCCGCGAAGAGGACCACGGACCTCGGCGCGGCCGATATCACCAGGGCGCCGAGGAGGCCAAGGCAGGCGAGCGCCACGATCGTTCTGCTCGGTCGCATTCGCATCGCTCTCAACTTCCTTTGAATGCTCTACTTAGACGTCCACTGCTGGTGCCAGACGAACGCCTTTCGAACCGTCTGTACTATACATGGACTTATCGGCTCATGCGCAAGGTTTCTTTGGCGGATGCGTCGCCGCGCGCCGCGCTGGCGCGCCTTCACCCGCGCCCTCCGTCAAGGCTCATCCGTGCCCGGCAGGTCCAGACGATCCAGGGCCTTGTACAGCCCGCGCACGGTCAAGCCAAGCCGGCGCGCCGCCTCCGCCTTGTTCCCCTTCACCTCCGCGAGAGTCGCCAGGATGATGGCGCGCCGGTGCTCCTCGAGCTGCGCCTTGAGGCCCCGCGGCGCCGCCGTCCCACGCAGCCGGGCCGCCTCCACGATGCCGGGCGCCAGGTCCTCCAGTTCGATGCTCTCGCGGTCGGTCTTGAGGCACATGAGCCGCCGCACCTCGTTCTGGATCTCGCGCACGTTGCCGGGCCACGGGTACTTCTGCAGGGCGGCGAGCGCCTCGCGCGAGAAGGTCCTGGCCGGCGCCAGGCCCGCCTTGACCAGCTCGTCGCTGAAGAACTGCACCAGGAGCGGCACGTCGCCGGCGCGCTCGCGCACCGGCGGCAGGGTCACGGCCGCGACGTTCAGCCGGTAGAAGAGGTCCTCGCGGAACTGGCCCGCGGCCATCAGCTCCTTGAGGACCCGGTGCGTGGCCGAGATCACGCGCACCTTGACCCGCACCGGGTCCTTGCCGCCCACGCGGAAGAACTCGCCGTGCTGCACCACGCGCAGCAGCCGCTTCTGCACCTCCAGGCTCATGTCGCCGATCTCGTCCAGGAACAGCGTCCCGCCGTCGGCGATCTCGAACAGACCCGGACGATCACGGTCCGCGCCCGTGAACGCGCCCTTCATGTAGCCGAACAACTCGGCCTCGATCAGGGGCTCGGGCACGGCGGCGCAGTTCACTGAGACGAAGTTGCCGCGCGCCCGCGGCCCGTTGTAGTGGATGGCGCGCGCCACCAGCTCCTTGCCCGTGCCGCTCTCGCCCTGGATGAGCACGGGGAAGTCCGTCTCCGTGATGCGGTCCAGCAGGCGCAGGACCTCCTCCATCCGTGAGCTCTGCGTCACGATGTTGCGGTAGTCGTAGCGCCGCGCGGCGGCGCTCTTTTCGGCCTCGATCACGTCCTTGGCCAGATTCAGCTCCCTGGCCTGCGCCGCCACCGTCTTCATCAGCTCGGCGTTGAGGCGCTCGATCTCGCGCTTGGCGCTGGCCAGCGCCCCGGCTCGCTCGCTGTTCTCCTGGTAGAGGCGCGCGCGCTCCAGCGCGATGCCGGCCGCGGCGGCGAAATCGGCCAGGAGCTCCAGGTCGCCCTGGTCGAAGCGGTCCACCACGTCCGGATGGTCGAGGTAGATGCTGCCGAGGAGCTGCTCCCCGGAGCGCAGCGGCACGCACAGGATCGAGGTCACGCGCAGCTCCACGATCGACGCGAACGAGCGCAGGCGCTGGTCGTGCAGCGCGTTCGACGTGCGGATCGGCTCGCCCGAGAGCGCCACCTGCCGCGCCACCGAGTGGCTGAACTGGAACTCCGGGTGCTGGATGTCCTGCTCCGCGAAGTTGCGGGCCACGCGCACGTCGATCTTCGCGCCCTGCACGAGGATGAGGAAGCCGCGGCGCGCGCGGCACAGGTCGATCGCCTCGTCCAGGATCAGGTTGAGCAGCCGCTGCGGATCCAGCTCCGAGTTGATCGCCTTGTTGACCTCCAGCAGCCGCTCCATCGAGCGGATGCGCCGCTCCAGGCCGCTGAGCGCCGGGCGCCCGTCCCCGGCCAGGGACTCCAGGGCATCGAGGTCTGCGTCCAGCGCCCCGGCCTCCTTCAGGCCGGCGCCGCAGCAGAGGGACGTGCACTGAGCGCGCGCCTGGGCCACGTCCGAACGGGCCTGGGACACCAGGGAGGCCAGCTCCAGGATCCCCTTGCTGGAGCCCGGCTCGCGCGCCGCGGCCGCAGCCCGCTCCCGGCAGCGCGCGCGCAAGAGCAGCACGCGGGCGCGTGCGCTCGCGTGCCCCTCGGCGGCCAGGCAGGCCAGGGAGCGTTCGAACTCTCCTTCGGCCTCCGTGCCCCTTCCTGCCAGGTCGAGCGCCGCGGCCCGCGCACCGAGCAGGAGCCCATGAGCGCCGTCGCGCTGCGCCGCGGGTTGCGCCGCGACCGCCGCGTCGATCTGCTGGAGCGCCCCCGCCGGATCGCCCCGCCGCAGCAGGGCCAGGCCCAGGAGGCCGGCCGCCCGGTGGAGCTGCCGCGGAGGGCGCATGCGCCGCGCCCACTGAAGAGCGCGGCGGGCCGCCAGGACGGCCGCCCCCGCCCGGTCCTCCAGGAGATGGGCCTCGGCCGCCGCCGCGGCGGTTTCCTCGCGCGCGGGTGCGTCCTGCGAGCTGCGCACCAGGCGCGTGGCCCTGGCGAGGGCCGCGCGCGCCTCGGCCAGGCGCTCCTGGCGCAGGAGGACGCGCACGAGGTGGGCGAGCCCCACGGCCAGCACGAGCGGCAAGGAGACCCGCTCGCGGATCGCCACGCTCTCGCGCGCCAGCCGTTCCGCTTCGCCCAGGTTGCCGGCGCACAGCTCGGCGTCGGCGAGATGGCGCAGGAACATGGCGCGGTTGACCTGCGCCGAGTCCTCGTTGAAGAAGGACCGGCCCTTGAGGCCGAGGGCACGCACGCCAGCGATGTCGCCGAGCGCGCCGCGCGCGGGCATGAGCGTGAGCAGCATGGTCTCGGCATGCCGGATCGACCCGGAGCGCTCGAAGGACTCGAGCACCGGCTCGAGCAGCGCCACCGCCTCGCTCACGCGGCCGTGCTCGAACAGGAGGCGGCCGAGGTTGGCCGCCGCGAGCGCGCTCATGTCCTCCCGGCCCAGCGTCCGGCCCAGCTCCTCCGCCTGCTGGTACGCCGCGACCGCCTCGTCCACCCGCCCGAGGAAGCCGTGCGCATTGGCCAGCGTCATGAGCGCGGCGCCGCGCTCGAGCGTGGCCTCGCTGCCGGCCGCGAGGAGCGCTTCTTCGGCGGCCGCCGCCGCCGCCTCGTGCTCCTGGCGCGCCCGCAGCATCATCGACCGCGTGGTCAGCAGCAGGGCGCGCGTGGTCCGCTCCATCTCGGCGAGAGCGAGCCCGGCGGCCAGTATCCGGCCCGCCTCCTCCAGCTCGCCCAGGCGCAGCAGCGTGCGCGCCAGCACGGCGTGGCAGCGCCCCAGGTCGTCGGCCGCTCCCTGCAGCGACAAGGCTTCACGCGCCAGACGTGCCGCCTCGGCGTTCCTCCCTTCGAGCGACTCGCAGTCCGCCAGCCAGCGCAGCACGCGCAGGCGCGCGGCCGGAGCCGCTCCTGCCGGGCACAGGCTCAGGGCCCGCTCCAGGTAGCGCCGTCCCTCGCTGGAGCGCCCGGCGCAGCGCAGCCGCGCGCCCGCGTCCACCAGGAGTGGCAGCGCTTCTTCGGCCGCGCCGCCGGCGAGCAGCAGGAGCGCCGCCTCGCCCAGCGCTTCGGCGTCCTCGGGCCGCTCCTCGAGCCAGAGCCGCCCCGCCCGCCCTTGCAGCCGGGTCAGCTCGGGCTCGGCCAGGCCGGCGCGCAGCGCCTCCGCCAGCGCCTCGGAGGCGAGCGTGACGGATCCCGATTCCGCTTCGAACTCGAGCAGGCCCCGCTCCAGCAGGTCGGCGAGGCTCGACACCGTGACCCCGGCCGAGAACTCGGCGCGCATTCTCTCGGCCAGAGCCGGGAGGACCGGCAGGCCCGGCAGGGACAGCACCTGCAGGAAGGCGCGGTCCGCCTCGGGCAGGCCCGCGACCACGGCGGCGGCACGCGCCACCGAGGACTCCGCGGCCAGCCGCTCCAGGCGCCGCGACCGGTTCCACTGCGGGCGGTCGCCCTCGGCGCCGAGCACGCCGGCCTCGATGAGGCGGCAGAGCCCGTCCATGACCGAGAGCGGCGTGAAGTCGCTGGCCACGTTCAGGCGGCGCAGGTCCGCGGCACCGAGGTCGAGCCCCAGCGCCTCCTTGACCAGCGCCGTGACCTGGCCGCGCGCTGGCCGCGGCAGCTCCAGGCGGGCGGGGGCGGCCGAGGTGAGCCACGGCGGCAGCGGCCGGTCGTCCTCGCAGGCGATGACGACGGCGATCCCGCGCGAACGCTCCGCGGCGACGGCGAGCAGCCGCGCGGCGTACGCGTCCTCAGCGTCGCTCAGGGGGCCGGCGCATTCGACCAGGTAGACGCGGCCGGCCGCCGGGACCGCGGCGGCCGTCTCCGGCGGCAGCGCCCGCCCGGCGCCGAGCACGACATGGAAGACCACGCGCCCGGCCGCGGCCCAGGCCACGCAGAGCCTCCTCAGGGCGACGGCTGAGCCGACCGGCAGCGTGACCGCGATGCTGCCGCTGCCGGCGCCGTGCTCGACGAGCCGCTCGCGCAACCCCTCGGGCAGGGGGAATTCCATCGACCGGACCCGCCCGGCGAGCGTGCGCGGCGTTTCCAGCGGCAGCTGCTGCTGCGTGGCTCGCGCCAGGGCCTCCAGCGCCTCGGCGGCGCTGGCGAGGCGCAGCGCCGGGTCGCGCCGCAAGAGCGTGGCCACCAGGTCGACCAGTTCCTGCGGCAGGTGCGAGGCGACGGCGGGCGGCAGCGCCAGGTCGCCGGCCAAGTGCAGGCGCACCACGTCCACCGCGCCGCGCCCGGCGCTCGGCAGCCTGCGGGCGAGAAGCTGATAGAGGATGATGCCGGCCGAGTAGAGGTCGGAACGGCGATCGGGAACGGCCCCGGCGAGCACCTCGGGAGCGAGGTAGGCGAGAGTCCCCGCGGCCCGGGAGGCGGCGTCGCGCGCCGCGGCCGCGAGCCCGAAGTCGATGAGCGTCGCCGCGGGCGCGCCGTCGCGCGCCGCCACCAGCAGGTTCTCCGGCTTCAGGTCGCGGTGGACGATGCCGCGGCGGTGCACGAAGGCGAGGGCGCGCAGCACGTCAGCCAGCAGCGCCGCGCATTCCTGATAGGACGAGCGCGCGGTGGCGGCGAACAGGTCCTGTCCCTCGATCAGCTCGAACACCGCCAGGAAGGACCCGTCGGCCGGGTCGACGGTCGCGTCGCGCAGTTCGACCACGCCGGGGAAGCGCACCCCGGCCAGGACGCCGGCCTCGCGCGCTGCCTGCTCGCGCAGCTCCGGGCGGAACCTCTTGACCGCGACCGCTGCGCCGCTGGCCGCGTCGCGCGCCAGGTAGACGCTGCCGCTCGCCCCCTGGCCGAGCAGGCGCTCGCAGCGGTAGTGGGGCCAGGACGGCAAGGGAGTCGGTCGCTCGGCAGCCGCGCTCATCTTCAGCCGATTCTAGCGACAGGCGCGCGCCGCCGGGCGTACACGCCAGTGCGACGTTGCGCGCGCGGCCCGCGCCCGGTACCGTCGGCACTGGCGCCTCGCCAGGAGGAACTCATGCTCGGCAGAACCATGAGCCAGGTGGTCGTCCGGCCGCTCTGCGTGGCCGGCCTGCTTCTCGCCCTGTTCGTCCCGGAGGCGCCGGCCGACATCGTGCATCTCAAGTCGGGACAGAAGGTCGAGGGCAAGGTCGTCAGCGAGGGGGCGACGACGATCGAGGTCGACACCAAGTTCGGGCGCATGTCGCTCGAGCGCGCCAAGGTCGATCGCATCGAGCGCCAGCGCCTGCCCCAGGACGAGGTCACACATCGCCGCCGCGAGGCGGGCCAGGACGTGGCGGCGCTCTACGCCGTGGCGCTCTACGCCAAGGAGCACCGCCTGACGAACGACTACCGCTCCATCCTGCAGGACATCCTCAAGCTCGACGCCCTGCACACCGAGGCCAACAAGGGACTGGGGAGAGTCTTCTATGAGGGCCAGTGGTTCACGCCCGAGGAGCTGGAGAAGTACAAGTCCAGGTTCGCGGACCAGATGAAGGCCGAGGGCAAGGTGCTCTACAAGGGGAGCTGGGTCACCGAGGAAACGGCCAAGCGCCTGGAGGGCTACGAGCTGTACCAGGGCCAGTGGCTGCGCTGGAAGGAGATCTACACGCTGCAGGCGCAGGAGAACATGCCCCTGCTGCTCGGCGTCACGCTCGAGATCCGCGACTCGGAGCACTTCACGCTGCGCTCCAGCCTGGGGGAGGACGCGCAGAAGGACGTCCTCGACCTGGCCGAGGAGGAACACACCCACTTCTTCTCCGTCTTCAAACCCGACGAGACGGAGGCGTACATCATGGACTTCTACCCCATCGCGATCTACGTGCTGCCCGAGGTCGCCCTGGTGGGGAAGTTCGTCGAGCCGGACGGGTACATGAAGAAGCTCTACAACCCGCCCATCGACATCGAGTCGCGCTACGTGGACGCGAACTCCTTCCCCCTCTTCTTCCCCCGGCCGCTCATCGTCACCTCGGAGGGCCGCCACCTGAAGGGCGGCGAGTCGCGCATCGACAGCCTGCACGGCTTCATCGCACACTACCTGGGCAACGTGCTGGTGCGGCGCTTCAAGCGCGGCGGCGCGCTCCCGGGCTGGGTGGAGGCCGGCGTGGCGCACTACTACGAAGGCTTGATGAACGGCTACCGCACGCTCTCCAT
Organism: Phycisphaera mikurensis; assembly: GCA_020723465.1. Lineage (GTDB taxonomy): Bacteria > Planctomycetota > B15-G4 > B15-G4 > JADJEK01 > JACQZJ01. The sequence goes on along the minus strand of DYIW01000069.1, from coordinate 8,260 downwards.
CACCGAGTACGTCGGCTACGAGCAGATCGAGAAATGGGACATAACGCTGCAGAACTTCCTGCAGTGGTACAAGAAGGTGGCCGACCCGGACTTCCGCCGCACCCTGCCGGCCCTGGCCGAGATCCGCCCGAAGATCGTGGAGGAGCTGAACGCGTTCGACCTGGTCAAGGGCTACTTCGTGGTCTACTGGCTCATGGAGACGAAACCGCAGCAGTTCGTCGACTACGTGCGCGCGGCCTTCCGGGAGAAGCCGGAATCGAGGATCCGGATCACCGAGGAGGAGGCCTTCACGACCTCGTTCCAGGTGTCCTGCGAGGAGCTGGAGGCCGAGTGGGAGGAGTGGGTCGCCCAGATCCCGCCGCGGCCGCCGCTATGACATCTTGCAGCCGAGTTGAGACCCGCGCCGGGCGGGCCTATAATCGCAGAGTCGCCATCTGCCGTTGGACCGCAAGGAGAGGATCACCCGATGCTTAGCCGACGTGGACTCGCCGCGACGCTGTTGGCCTGGACCGCTCTCCTGTGCGCGGTCGGCGCCCCGCCGGCGCAGGCCGACACGGTCTACAAGAGGGACGGCCGTTCGGTCGAGGGCGAGATCATCGAGGAGACCGACCAGCAGGTCGTGGTGCAGACCAAGGTCGGCCCGATCACCATCCCGCGCGCGCAGATCCTGCGCATCGAGAAGGGCAAGACTCTGGTCCAGCAGTTCAAGGAGCGCTGGGAGACGGTCGACCAGGACGACGCCATCGCGTTGCTCGACCTGGCGGACTGGTGCAACGAGAACAGCCTGAACCGCGAGGCGCTCAAGGTGTACCGCCGCGTGATCCGCGTCGAGCCCGACAACGAGACGGCGCGCAAGGCGCTCGGCGACCTCTACGTCGACGGCAAGTGGGTCAACAAGAAGGACCTCGACAAGGCCGAGAAGGCGCGCAAGGAAGAGGAGCGCAAGGCGGCGAAGGAAGCGGCCGCGGCCGCGAAGAAGGGCGACAGCGGCTCCGCAGCGAGCCAGTCGCCGCTCGAGGGCGTCGGCGACGTGTCCGAGATCGTGGCCAAGTTCCTGGAGCCGATCCAGGCCAACCGCGACAAGGACGCCGAGGTGGCGAAGATGCTCGAGGACTTCTTCGCCCAGAAGTTCTCCGCGGCCACGAGCGAGCACTTCTCCTTGCGCGCCCAGCTCCCGCCGGAAGACGTGAACGGCCACGTGGCCCGCGCCGAGAAGCTCTACGCCCAGAACAACGCCCTGTTCGGCCTCGACCCGGAGCAGCGCTTCTGGCCGGATCAGCACATCTTCTTTCACGTCAAGCAGAAGGGCGCCTTCCAGGACCTCATCGACTGGATCGACGAGAACCTGGCGGAGATCGACACCGAGTACAAGAAGTTCATCAAGGAGAGCAGCGGCGGTCTCAACATCTCCAGGCCCCGCCCGGTCTCCGCCGCCCTCGAGTCCGAGACTCCCCTCGAGTACTCGATCGCCCATTGGGTTGGCCAGACCTGGGTCGAGTGGTTCTCCGCGGGTGGAGCGCGCCCCTGGCTGGAGGAGGGCTTCGCCGCGTACACCTCCGTGAACGAGCTGGGCTCCAACCGGGTCTTTTGCCAGACCAACACCAAGTACGCCAACAAGGTCGAGATCGCCGACAAGCACTCCGACTCAATGTTCAAAATGGTCTGCTTCGACATCCTCGACGGCCGCATGGAAGACGGCTACCGCTACCCCTGGAACGAGGTGGTCAAGAAGTCCCTGAACCAGCTCGACTACGCCGACCTGGCCAAGTCCTGGAGCATCGTGGACTTCCTGATGGCCGAGCACCGCGAGCAGTTCAAGAGCTACCTGCTGAGCTTGCGCCAGTTCAAGGAGGAGCCGGACTGCCTGAAGAAGACGTTCGACTGGACGGGCGAGCAGCTCGACGAGAACTGGGAGAAGTACGTGCGCGCCGCCTACGAGGCCGAGTCGGGTGGCACGGGCGGCACGAGCGGCAAGTAGCGCGGGTGCGGCGCCGCGCCAGCGGCGGCTACTTCAGCAGGTCGAGGCACTCGACGACCAGCATCAGCTCCTGAGCGTCCACCTTGCCGGTGAAGTGGAGCTGCGTGCCAAGGAGCGCCAGCTCGGCGTCGTGCGCCGCGCCGTAGCGCGCCATGCCCACCCGGATGGGCTCGGACCCGGAGGGAGGCGCGGCGCCGCCCGGCAGTTCCTGGTACTCGGCCACGAACAGCTCCTGCAGGCCGTCGGTGTACGAGAACATGACCACGTCCTGGTCGGCCTTGCGGCTCATGCGGCACGAGGAGAGGACGAAGCCTGAGGGCAGGTAGGTGGGCGCCAGGACCTTGAAGGGGACGAAGGCGACGAGCTGCGCCGGATCGAGCTCCACCTGCTCGGTGTGCGCAGGAAGCTGGAAGGTCTCCTGCGTGAGATCCGGGTCGTACTCGATGACCAGGGTCTCCATCTCGGCGGCGAGCACGCCGGACGGCAGGAACTCGAGGTACTTGAGGGTGACGAGCGTCTCCTGATCGACCCACACCAGGTACCAGGGACGGTCGAAGAGCTTGGGCTTGACCTCGGCCACGTGCACCGGCCGGCCCGCGACCAGCGCGGGAGCATCGAACAGCACGAACGAGTAGTTGGCGCCCAGCAGCCCCGGGTCGCGCGCCCGGAAGTCGCGGCCGCGGGCGATGTACGTGCCGAAGCCGGCCGCGAAGCGCGCGCACGTGCGGTCGAACCTGTCGACGGCCTCCTGGCTGCTGAGCTGCGCGCGGGTCAGACCGTCGAGGGTCAGGAGATCGACGCGGAACAGGCCGTCCTGCCCCTGCACGAACCGCTCGGTGTACGTTCCGAACTCGCTGCCGGCGTGGTCCGTGTAGCGCCGCTCCGCGATGAACGTGACGTCCTCGCCCGACTGCGCCTGATCGATGGCCGTCTGGAACATGGCCAGGGCCGGATCCGCCGGGCCCGGCCCGCAGCCCGACAGGACCAGGCACGCGAGGACGCCGGCGAGCAGGAGAGAGCGCATCACCAGCCTCCCCCGGCCGGGCGCGGTCCGCCGCGGTCCAACTCGAACTTGAACTGGACGTTCGCCAGAGCCGGATCGCGCGGCCCGATCTCCGGCCGCTTGGGCCTGAGGCCGCCGTGGAGCACAAGCGAGCTCAAGAGCAGCAGCGCGGCCGCTGCCGCCGAGAGCACCGCCGGCCACCAGCGCGCGGTGCCCCGGCGCGGCCGCCGGCGCCAGGCGGCGCGCACGCGCTCTCGCAGTTCGTCCGGCGCGGGGGCGCGCCGCAGCAGGGCGAGCGCCGCGCGCAACCCGGCAGGCGGCTCCGCGTCGAGCTGTTCGAGCAGCGCGTCAAACGTGGGAAGGGCGGCCTTCTTCCGCGGCAGGCCGGCGACCAGGCCGCGCAGAACGCGCGCCTTCTTCACTTCGGCCCGCAGCGACGGCTCCTGCGCGAGGCGCACCTCGAACGCGGCGCGCTCCTGCGCATCCAACCCGCCGTCGACGTAGAGAACGATCCGTTCGGCCACGGCTCTGTCGTCCGGCGAATGACCGGCGGGCTCCATCAGCTCTCGCCCTTCTCAGCCAGCGCCTCGATGACCGGCTTGAGCAGCGCCTCGAGGTTCCGGTGCGCCCGGTTCAGGCGCGACTTCACCGTGCCGATCGAGCAAGCCATGACCTCGGCGATGTCGCTGTAGGACAGCTCCTCCACGTATCTCAGCACCACGATCGCGCGCAGCTTCGGACTCAGGCGCCCGATCGACTGCTGCACCTTGCCTTCCAGGAACTCCGCGTCCGCCCACGCTCCCGGCGCCTCGGACGCGACGTCCTCGACCCCGGTCAGCAGCGCTCCCTCGCTCCCCTCGCTGACGGTCGGGGGCGAAAGGCTTGCGCGCCGCTTCTTGTCGATGGCCAGGTTCACGGTGATGCGGTACAGCCAGGTGAAGAATCGGGAGACGAACTGGAACTCGCCCACCTTGCGAAAGATGGTGAGGAACACCTCCTGGGACACGTCGGCCGCGTCCGAAGCGTTGCCGACCACACGGTACGCCGTGTTGAAGACCCGATCCCGGTAGCGAGCATACAGCTCCTCGAACGCGGCCTCGTACACGTCCGGATCGCTCGACTGGCAGCGTCGGACCAGCTCGTAATCCGCGTCCTGGTTCATCCGGGTTGCCGATGCCGGGTCTTTGACGGGCTCCGAGGCCGGGCTGTTCCCCTGTAATGCGTCCCTTCCGCGCGCGGCCTGGTCTCCGAAGCCGTTTTCTCCCAAGATCTTGAGGGCTGCGCGCCGTTTTTTCCGGCTACTTCAGGAGTTCCAGGTGGTCGATCACCACCTTCGGCTGCGCGGCCGCCCCTCCGGCGGAGCACACGCTGGCGATGCAGGCCCAGTTTCCGCTGTTGCATCCGATGGACGTCACGATGCTCTGCAGCACCCCAGGCACCCCCGTCGGCTCCCGGGAATCAGTCGAAAGGCAGACCTGGACCGACTGGGAGCCCGGACCGGACTCGCTCTGCTGCGGTTGTGCTTCCCCTTCCGCGGACTCCGTCCCGGACTGCCCGCCTCCCGGAGGCGGCGCGACGGGCGTGTACTGCCAGCGGTACACCGATCCGTTGTGAACGGTGTAGGTGCCGCTGTCACCAGTCTTTACACCCGCGACTTCACCGAGGGCGGCGATCGCGAAAGAGGAGAAGAGGGCCATGACTTCGACCGGAATGCTCGTCTGGAACACGGCCAGGGAATACGGGCCGTACGACGTGACCCCGACCGCCGTGATGTTCACGGCGAGCAGATCGGTCAGGTCGAAGACGTAGGGCGTGCCGTGCCCGCTCGGCACCGACACCAGGAAGTGGAACCGGTCGACCGCCGCCAGATCAGCGGGAATCACGTAGAGGCTCAGGATGAGCTGATTCCCGACCTGATGCGATCCCATCGCGACTTTGGGCACGACCGAGTGGAGCTTTCCGGAGGAGAAGACCTCCTTGCGCTCGCTCAGGACGTACTCGAAGCCATCCGGCTGCCCGTCCCCGTCCGAGTCTGCGTTCAGCGGATTCGCCGCCAGCGCCGGATCCGTGCTCGCCGTGGACAGATAGGTCTCGAACGCGTCGCACAGGCCGTCGTGATCCGAATCCTGAACCAGCGCGGGCGCGCTTGCCTCGAGCTCGGACCCTGGCGGCACACCGTCCTGAATCAGGACGACCAGCAGCAGGAGGCCGAGGACCCGGATCGTGCGGCGGGAGGGCAAGCTCGTTTCTGTCCCGGGGAGGATAGACATGGCTGCACTACCAAGCCTTGCCGGCCGCGCGGGCGGACGGACAAACACTCGTGTTCGAATGGGATTCTATACCGAACCAGGGGGGCGCGGCAACGCCTCCCCCTCCAACATCTCACCGGACCCGCCCTTCCTGGAGAAAAACGAACTCACGTCCCGCCGTGTCGACCGTGATCCGGTCCCCCTCGCCGAACGCCCCCTTGAGCAGCTCCGTGGCCAGTGGGTTCAGAATCCGCTCCTGCAGCACGCGCTTGAGCGGCCGCGCCCCGTACACCGGGTCGTAGCCCAGCTCGGCCAGGAGGTCCGCCGCCGCCTCGCTCAGCTCCAGCTCCAGCCCGCGCTCCCCCACGAGCCGTCGCAGGCGCTCGAACTGGATCGACACCACCTTTCTCAGCGCCGCGCGGTCCAGCCGGTCGAACAGCACGACCTCGTCCACGCGGTTCAGGAACTCGGGCCGGAAGGTGCGGCGCAGGGCGTTCGTCAGGGCCGCCCGCCGCGTCTGCTCGTCCGCGTCCACGAGCTCAGCCAGCAATTCGGACCCCAGGTTGGACGTCATGATCACGATGGTGTTGCGGAAGTCGACCGTGCGGCCGTGTCCGTCGGTCAGCCGGCCGTCGTCGAGAAGCTGCAGGAAGACGTTGAACACGTCGGCGTGGGCCTTCTCGATCTCGTCGAAGAGCACGACGGAATAGGGCCGGCGGCGCACGGCCTCGGTCAGTGCCCCGCCCTCCTCATAGCCCACGTAACCCGGCGGCGCGCCAATCAGGCGCGCGACCGTGTGCTTCTCGCCGTACTCGGACATGTCGATGCGGACCAGCGCCCGTTCGTCGTCGAACAGGAACTCGGCGAGGGAGCGCGCCAGCTCGGTCTTGCCCACGCCCGTCGGCCCGAGGAACAGGAACGAACCCAACGGGCGGTTCGGGTCCTCGAGTCCGGAGCGGGAGCGGCGCACCGCGTTCGCGACGGCCCGCACCGCCGCTTCCTGACCCACGACGCGGCGCCCGAGCTCCTCCTCGCAGCGGAGCAGCCGGTCGCGTTCGCCTTGCAGGAGCCTCGCCAGCGGGATCCCGGTCCACTTCGAGACGATGCCCGCCACGTCCTCCTCGCCCACCTCCTCCTTCAGCAGCGCCCCCTCCTGCTGCAGCTCGGCGAGGGCCTGGCGGCCCGCGGCCAGGCGCGCCTCCAGATCGGGCAGCGTGCCGTAGCGGAGCTCGGCGACCTTGGCCAGGTCGCCGGCGCGCTCGAAGCGCGCGGACTCCTCCTTGGCGCCCTCGACGCGCTCCTTGAGCGAGCGGATCTGCTGGATCGCTTCCTTCTCCGCCTGCCAGCGCGCGCGCATGGCGCTGCCCCGCTCCTTGATCTCGGCCAGGTCTTTCTCCAGGCGCGCGAGCCGCTCGCGCGAGGCGCGGTCCGCCTCCTTCTTCAGCGCCTGGCGTTCGACCTCGAGCTGGCGCGACCTGCGCTCGATCTCGTCCAGATCGGCCGGCAGCGAGTCGATCTCGATGCGCAGCTTGGAGGCCGCCTCGTCCACCAGGTCGATCGCCTTGTCCGGCAGAAAGCGCTCCGGGATGTAGCGGCGCGACAGGCGCGCCGCGGCCACGAGCGCCTCGTCGCGGATGCGCACGCCGTGGTGCACCTCGTAGCGCTCCTTCAGGCCGCGCAGGATGGCGATCGTGTCCTCGAGCGAGGGCTCGCCCACGTACACCGGCTGGAAGCGCCGCTCCAGCGCCTTGTCCTTCTCCACGCGCTTCCGGTACTCGTCGAGCGTGGTCGCGCCGATGCAGCGCAGCTCGCCGCGCGCCAGGACCGGCTTGAGCAGGTTGGCCGCGTCGGCGGAGCCCTCGGCCGCGCCCGCGCCGACCAGCGTGTGCAGTTCGTCGATGAACATGATGACGCTGCCCGCGGCGCCCTCCACCTCTTTCAGCACCGCCTTCATGCGGTCCTCGAAGTCGCCGCGGAACTTGGTGCCGGCGACCAGCGCGCCGAGGTCGAGCACCAGCACGCGCTTGTCCTTCAGCCCCTCCGGCACGTCCCCGGCGACGATGCGGCGCGCCAGGCCCTCGGCGATCGCGGTCTTCCCCACTCCCGGCTCGCCGATCAGGACCGGGTTGTTCTTGGTGCGCCGCGACAGGACCTGCATCACGCGCCGGATCTCCTCGTCCCGCCCGATGACCGGGTCGAGCTTGCCGCGCCGGGCGAGGTCGGTCAGGTCGCGCGTGAAGCGCTCGAGGGCGCGGTACTTGCCCTCGGGATCCTGGTCCTGGACGCGCTGGCTGCCGCGCACCTCCACCAGGGCCTTGAGCAAGGCCTCGCGCGTGACGCCGCGGCGGTGCAAGAGCGCGCGCACCGAGGAATCCGGATGCTGCGTCAGGGCGAGCAGCAGGTGCTCGGTGGAGACATACTCGTCCTTGAGCTGCGCCGCCTCGTCGAACGCGCACTTCAGGACCGCGGTGAGCGCCCGCGCCACGTCGATCTCGAGACCCACTCCGCTGGCCCGCGGCAGGCCCTCGAGAGCGTGCTCCAGCTCGTCCTTCAGACCGCTGATGTCGATGCCCAGCCGCCGGAGCAGCGGCACCGCCACTCCTTCTTCCTGCTGGAGCAGCGCCGCCAGAAGGTGGGCCGCGCCGACCTCGGGATTGCCGCGCGCCTCCGCCAGCCTCTGCGCCGCCTGCAGCGCTTCCTGCGACTTGATCGTGAACTTCTCGAACCGCATGGCCTTGGCCTCCGCGTGCTCGCCAGGAGAATCAGCACGCGGAATGCCGCGCCACCAGGCGGAAAACACGGTCGTCCCCGGCCATCCCCTCACCTCAATGCGTCATGTTGGCGCTGCGCCGCGCAGACCGCGGCACTTTGACAGTGCCGGGACGCCGTGGTCTCAGAGCCTGAGCAGGAATCCCCCGCGGCTACCGGTAGATACCTGCTCAGGCTCCTAGCGCGGGCTTCGCCCGCAACCCAAGAGTGGAGATGGCGTCGCTCCCCGAGTAGGACGGTTGTTGTTCCAGCAGCCGCTGC
>DYIW01000068.1:19139-21921 GCA_020723465.1 Phycisphaera mikurensis | reverse complement strand
GATTTACCGACATCTCGGTTCACCTCCGATCTCATGGTCGTGCCAGTCGCACTCGTCGGCGTGTCTCTCCGTTGACACGACTCCTCCTCGCGCCTTGCCCTGCTCGCTCCTCGACCCGGCGCGGCTACCGGTAGATACCTGCTCAGGCTCTCAGGCCGCCGGCCGGGGAGAAATCCCCGCTGCGGTGAGGGGCCGCCGCAGAGCGCTGCGGCGGAAGGAGCGGAACCTCAGGTCTCGCCCGCCTCGTGGCACGCGAAGTCGATGAGCCAGTCGGCGATGTAGTAGCCGTTCTCTCGGACGGCCCGGAGCAAGGGTCCAACGGCGGCGACGAGCCCGCTCCTGCGAGCCGAGACCACCGTCCCGACGACGCCTCGGACACGGAGGCCATACGCCAGGACGGCCACGCGCCGCGCCCGCAGGTCATCGATCAGAAGGAGGCTGGCGCTCCGCCGCGCGGCGAGGGTGATGGCCTCGGCCTCACCAGGGCCGAAATCCTCTGCCAGCAGCGAGTCCGGGGGCCGCTCCAGCTCAACACGCTCGACCCAGTCCGCGGTCGTCAGTTCCCTGGATCCCGGGAGGTTCTCTCCCTGGAGAACCGTCTCGCGCCACACGGCCTCGGGAACGAGGACCCTGCCGTACAATCGCGCGAGCAAGTCGAGCCTGCCGACGCCCGCGAAGGCGACAAGCGGGCCGGTGTTGGACACGACGGGCCCGCGTTCAGCCATCAGAACACTCCCGCACGGCCTCATCGCGGTCGAGGTTGGCCACGGCGACGCCCATCCGGCTGGCGCGCACGAGGAAGTCGACCCGGCTGATGCCGGCGAGCAGGGCGGCCTTCCCCGACGAGACTCGGCCCACCTCGAAGAGCTTCAGAGCGAGCAGGAACTTCGCCTCTCTCAGGAACTCCTCTCGGGACTGTCCGGTGGAGAGCAAGACGTTCTCTGGCAGTTCGATCGTGAGCGGTGCCATGGCTGGATCACTCCGCGTCGAGCGACATCGCGCGTGCTGCCTGCATGCTACAGGACTCCGCGCCGGCGAGCATCGGGCGTTGCGGCCGAGAGCCGGGGCGAGCCGCGGCTGGCCCGCGCGCTCACTCCGCGGACGACGTGTGGTCGAGCACGATGCGCCAGTCCTCGCCGACCCTGCGGAAGAGCAGCGTGAACCTGCCCCGGGGCTGGTCTTCCGTCCGCTCGAGGAGCCAGGCGCCCGTGACCACGGCCGCGTCCTCGGCCAGCACGCGCACCTCCAGGTCGGAGAAGGAAAGCGTCCCCATGCGGCCGGGCTCGCTGTAGTTCGCCTGGTAGCCGTCCCGCGTCTCCTGCCAGCCCCGGCGCACCGTGTCCCCGGACACGAACATCAGCTCGGGCGAGCGCAGGTAGCCCTTCATGTACTCGTCGATGAGCCCGACGTTCCAGGCGCGCTCCTGCTCGGCGAGCACGCCGCGCACCCCCTCCTCGGCGCGCGTGAACTCGGCCACGGTGAGCCCGGACCGCGCCGGCGCACAGGCCAGGAGCACCAGGACGACAAGGCAGCGAAGGGGCGCTATCATGACGGAACGACTCCTGTAGCGGTCGCCGTGGCCGGCTGGCAGTGTGCCATGTCCTGACTCCGCGGGAAAGCACGCCCGCCGCAGTCGGAAGGAGAGAGACATGTCCCGACCCGCCATCGCCCTGGACATCGAGACCGTCGGCGTCGGCTGGGACGAGCTGGACGAGCCCACGCGCGCCTACCTGGTCACGCGCGCCACGCGCCGCATGGGGCGCGAGGGCATCACCAACGGCAGCGCCGAGGCCCTGGCGCGCGAGGCCCTGGGCCTCTCGGCGGGCACGGGCCGGGTCATCGCCATCGGCCTGGTGAACCTCGAGTCGGAGCAGGGCGCGCTGCTCTACGAGGGCACCGAGGGCTGGCTGGCGACCGAGCCCAACGCCACGCGCGTGTTCCGCGGCCCGGAGGCGGCCATCCTGCGCGAGTTCTGGCAGCTTCTCGAGCGCTACGGCCGCATCGTGACCTACAACGGCCGCGGCTTCGACCTGCCCTACGTGTACCTGCGCTCCGCTCTGCACGGCATCCGCCCGAGCCGCCAGGTGTTGGGGAACCGCTACTCCATCGCCGAGCACTGCGACCTGGCCGAGGTCCTGACCTTCTTCGGCGCCGCCCAGGAGCGCTTCTCGCTCGACTACTGGTGCCGCCGTTTCGGCATCACCTCGCCCAAGGCCGAGGGCCTGGACGGCTCCCAGGTGAACGCCTTCTACCGCGACGGCCGCATCGAGGAGATCGCCAGCTACTGCCTGCGCGACGCGGCCGCGACGGCCAAGCTCTACCGCGCCCTGGAAGGCACCCTGATCGACCTGCAGAACAAGCGCGCCTGAGCGAGCTCGCGCGGCGGCTTCCCGCCCCGCGCCTCAGTGGCGGCGCTGGACGTAGTCCCGCAGGATGGCCTCGTGATCGAAGGCCAGCTCGGGGAGCTGGTCGAGCGGGAAAGCGCGCGCGGTCTTGGCGTCGTCCCCGCCCTTGGGCTCGCCGTCCGCCGTGGCCAGGAAGACCACGCTCACCGTGTGGCCGCGCGGATCGCGCTCCGGATCGGAGTAGGCGTGGAACTGGCGCCCGAGGATGACGTCGAGGCCGGTCTCTTCCTTGGCCTCGCGCACCGCGGCCTGCTCCAGCGTTTCACCCCACTCCACGAAGCCGCCGGGCAGCGCCCAGCCGAACGGCTCGTACTTGCGCTCGACCAGGACGACCCCATCCGCGACCTGGATGACGAGGTCGACGGTCAGGCGTGGCT
>DYIW01000068.1:0-19129 GCA_020723465.1 Phycisphaera mikurensis | reverse complement strand
CATTGGCGTGCTCCGCGGCAAGAGAAGGCGCTACTGTACGCGCGCCCGCGCGGCGCCGCCAGCCCTTGCGCGCGTCTACCGCGCGACCGGCTGCTTGTACTCGGGCCGCGGCCGCGACGGCTCGCGCTCGAGCGCGGCGAGCGCCAGCTCCACCGCCTTCTCGAGCTGCGGGTCGCGGCCGGCGATGACCTCCTTCGGCCACTCGACGACCTCGTAGTCCGGGGCCACGCCCACGTTCTCGACCGCCCACTCGCCGTTCTCGTCCATCACGCCGAAGTTCGCCGCGGTGACGAAGCCGCCGTCCATGAGCGCCGGGTAGCCGGAGATGCCGACCAGGCCGCCCCAGGTGCGCGTGCCCACGAGCGGGCCCACGCCCTCCTTCTGGAAGGCCCAGGGCATCCAGTCGCCGCCCGAGCCGGCCGACTCGTTGATGATCATGACCTTCGGCCCCTCGATCGTGCCGAAGGGGGTCTGGCCGACCCAGCGCTCGCGGTTCATCCAGAAGGAGATGACGCGCCGCGACAGCACGTCGATCACGTAGTCCGCGGCCTGGCCGCCCCCGTTGTAGCGCTCGTCCAGGATCACGCCCTGCTTGTCGAGCTGGCTGTAGAAGTCGCGGTCGAACGCGGCCATGCCGCCGCCGGCCGTGTCCGGCATGTAGATGTAAGCCAGCCGCCCGCCGGACAGCTCGTCCACGCGCTGGCGGTTCGACTCGATCCAGGACAGGTGGCGCAGGCCGAACTCCTCGCCGATCGGCACCACGGTCATGGTGCGCGCGTCGTTGCCGTCGGGGTTGCCGGCGAGCGTGATCTCCACCTGGCGGCCGGCGGTGTTCTCGAAGGCGCGGAAGAGGTTCTCGTCCGCCATGACCGGCCGGCCGTTCACGGTGATGAGGTAGTCGCCGGCGCGCGCGTCCACGCCCGGTCCGGTCAGGGGCGCGCGCAGGCCGGGATTCCAGTTCTGCCCGCGGTAGATGCGGGAGATGCGGTAGCGCTGGCGGTCGACGTCGTAGTCGCAGCCGAGCAGGCCCACGGACACGCCGCCCGGCGGGCCGGGCATCTCGCCGCCGCCGCAGTACTCGTGGCCGCAGCACAGCTCGCCGATCATCTCGGCGACGAGCACGTTCAGGTCGGCGCGGTGCTTGACGTGCGGCAGGAACGCGGACCAGCGCCGCCACATGGCCGGCCAGTCCATGTGGTGCATGTTCGGGTCGTAGAAGTAGTCGCGCTCGATGCGCCAGACCTCGCGCAGGATCTGCGGCCACTCCACGGCGGGCTCGACGCGCACCGTGACCCCGCCGATGTTCAGGCCCTTGGCGTCCTGGCCCGCGGCGTTGCGGATGGACCAGCCGCCGCCCTCGCTGGTGAGCAGCCACTGGCCGTCGCCGGACACGCGGAAGCCGTTGATGCCGCCGGCCAGGGTGTTGCTCTTGCGCGAGTCGAAGTCGAAGCTCTTGAGCTCGGGGCCGCCGCCGCGCGGCACCTGGATGAAGAGCAGCTTGTCCTTGCTGCAGGACAGGTTGTAGAAGGCGCCGGAGCCGAGCGGCAGGGCCAGGATCCTCTGGTCCAGGCCCTCGAGGTCGATGGAGGGCTTCTCCTCCTTCTTCTCTTCCTCTTTCTTCTCCTCGGGCTTGGGCGTCTCTTCCTTCTTCTCGGCGGCCTGCGCCTCGCCCTCGGGCGTCTTCTCGCCTTCCTGCGGCGCCGCCCCGGCGGGCGCGGCCGCGCCGTCACCCTCCTTCTTCTCGTCCTTCTTGTCCTCGTCCTTCTTGTCCTCGGTCTTCTTGTCCTTGTCCTTCTCTTCTTTTTTCTCCTCCACGCCCTCGTCGCTCTTCGGCGCGAGCGGGTTCTCCGCGTCCTTCTTCAGCACGGCCACGTAGAGGCTGGACTCGGGCGGGCGCAGAGCCGAGGTGCTCATGTCCAGGCCGAAGATGCGCGGCCCGACTTCCACCGAGGCGGTGAAGAACAGGTACTTGCCGTCCCGGGAGAAGGCTGGGCTGCCGGCCGCGCCGAAGTCGTCCGTGAGCGACGTGGTCGCGCGCGCGGCCAGCTCGTACAGGGCGATGTGGTCGTAGAGGGTGCGCAGGTTGCGGCTTTCGAAGGCGATCCACTTGGAGTCGGGCGACCAGACAGCCGTGGGCCGCACCACGCCGAGCGAGCCCTGCACGCTGCCGACCTCGGTCAGCGCGCCGCTCTCGAGCGAGACGAAGGCCAGGCGGTTGCCCTTGTCCGTGAACAGGATGTGCTTGCCGTCCGGGCTCCAGGTCGGGTCGTAGAAGAAGCCGCCGTCGCCGAGGTCGTAGCTGCGCGCCGGCTTCCTGCCGCGCGCGTCGCTCACCATGAGCTGGTACTCGCCGCTCGCGTCCGAGAGCCACGCCACCTGCTCGCCGTCCGGCGACCAGACGGGGCTGCGTTCGTGCACGCCGCAGGAGTTGCTGAGGTTGCGCGCGTCGCCGTGCTCGCGCGGCACGGTGATGATCTCGCCGCGCGCCTCGAACACGGCGCGCTTGCCGTTCGGCGCCACGTCCGCCGCGCGCACCGCGCCGCCCACCGCCTGCCAGCGCGGCAGGGCGGCCAGGTCGTCGGCGCGGACGCGGATGCTGAGGCGTTGCGAGGTCCTCTGCTCCGGATCGTAGAGGTGCAGCGACCCGGCCTGCTCGAACACGATCACACCCCCGCCCGCGCTCAGGGAGCGGAGGTCGAAATCGGTGAAGTAGGTGAGCTGTTCGACCTGGCCCGAGCCGGGCGCGTAGCGCCACAGGTTCATGTGGTCGTCCCGGTCCGAGGCGAAGTAGACCTGGCCGCCGAGCCAGCAGGGGAAGGTGTCGGTGGCGTGCACGTGCGGGACCTGTTCGACCTCGTGCGTGGCCGGGTCGTAGATCCAGATGGGCGGGACCGTACCGCCGCGATGCCGCTTCCAGGTGCGGAAGGCGTCGCGGATGGGGGTGTAGGCGATGCGCGAGGCGTCGGCGTTGTAGGCCGCGTGGTTGGCCTTGGGGATGTCGAGCATGGCCGGCGTGGAGCCGGCGTCGTCCTCGGCCAGGAAGAGGCGCGGCGCCGGCGCCCCGGAGGCGCGCATGCTGCGGAAGAGCACGCGCTTGCCGTCCGGATGCCAGCCCAGCACGCGGTCCTCGCCGGGATGCCAGGTCAGGCGGCGCGGCGCCCCGCCCTCGATGGGCACGACGTAGACGTCGGTGTTCCCTTCGTACTGGCCGGAGAAGGCGATCTGCTCTCCGTCCGGGCTGAAGCGCGGCGCGCCCTCGGCGCCGGAGCTGCTGGTGAGGCGGCGCGCCTCTCCGCCCGCGCGCGAGACGATCCAGATGTCCCCGGCGTAGACGAAGGCCACGTGCTCGTTCGAGACCGCGGGGTCCTGCAGGAGCAGGGTCTCGTCGTCGGGCCGGGCGCTCGCGGCGGGAACGGTCAGGCAGAAGAAGGCGGCGACGCAGGCGGCGCGCCACCGGGACGGGCGGGCTCCGGTCACATCGCGGCGGCGCCGCAACCAAACCTGGCGGCCCGAGTCCGAGCTTGTGCACCCGGATCGGTCCCTGCTTTGGCGAGGCTCATGCCGCCGCGAGTTCGAAGTTCGAAGTCGGTAGTTCGAAGGGCTGTTCCGATTGCTCGGGTCTGTCTCGTTGCTTCGGGGCGCAGAAACGGTTGCTCGTCGATCCTGCAGGGGATCTTCGTGCCACGCGAAAATCCTGGCGGTTGGTGGCATAGGGGCTCCTCAGAGGTTGGCGAGAGGGCGGCGAGCCCGGCAATCTACCTCGGCCGGCCGGGTCGAGCCATCGCGGGACCATCCTTACTGGCGCGGGTACCCCTCTGTTGGGAGGAAATCCCCGCCGCCCCGTGCTACGTTCGCAGGGCATGTCTGGAGATGAGCGTCCCGCCAGCGCCGCCGTGACCCCGGAGCTGCTCAAGAAGTACGACCGGCCCGGGCCGCGCTACACCTCGTACCCCACGGTGCCGGTGTGGAGCGGGAGCTTTCGCCCCGAGGACTACGCGCGCCGCCTGGAGCGCGCCGGACGGGAGGCCGCGGCTCAGCCCTTCTCCCTCTACGTGCACGTCCCCTTCTGCGCGTCGCTCTGCTTCTACTGCGCGTGCAACGTGATCGTCACGCGCCGGCGCGAGGTCGTGGCGCCGTACCTCGAGCACGTGGAGCGCGAGCTGGACCTGGTCTCTGCGCGCATCGCGGAGCGGCGCACGGCCACGCAGGTGCATCTCGGCGGGGGCACGCCTACCTACCTGGCGCCCGACGAGCTCCGCCGCCTGGTGGGGGCGCTCCGCGCGCGCTTCGAGATCCTGCCCGGCGCCGAGATGGCGGTGGAGATCGACCCGCGCGTCACCACGCGCCTGCACCTCGAGGCGCTCGCCTCCCTCGGCTTCAACCGCGTCTCGCTCGGCGTGCAGGACTTCTCGCCGCGGGTGCAGCGCGCGGTCCATCGCCCGCAGAGCGAGGAGGAGACGCGCGCCGCGGCCGAGACGGCGCGCGCGCTCGGCTTCGCCTCGGTCAACGTGGACCTGATGTACGGCCTGCCGGAGCAGACCGAGGAGGACTTCGCGCGCACCCTCGACGTGATCCTCGACCTGCGGCCGGACCGCGTGGCGCTCTTCTCCTACGCCCACCTGCCCTGGCTCAAGCCGGCCCAGGCCTCGTTCGAGCGGAAGGGCTACGCGCTGCCGGACGCGCGGCGGAAGTCCGCCATTTTCCGCGCGGCGCACGACCGCTTTCTCGGCGCCGGCTACGTCCAGATCGGCATGGACCACTTCGCCCTGGCCGGCGACGAGCTGGCGCGCGCGCGCGCCGGCGGCTACCTGTTCCGCAACTTCCAGGGCTACACCGTGCGGCCCGCGCCGGACTCGCTCGCCTTCGGCGTGACCGGCATCTCGGACGTGGCCGGCTGCTACGCGCAGAGCGCGCGCGAGCTGGAGCAGTACTACCGCCTGCTGGACGAGGGCAGGCTGCCGGTCGTGCGCGGCTGCGAGCTGACGGCCGAGGACCGGCTGCGGCGCGACGTGATCCTGGGGCTGCTCTGCAACTTCACGCTCGACGTCGGCCGCATCGAGGAGCGCCACGGCGTCGCCTTCGCCGAGCACTTCGCGGCCGAGCTCGAGGCGTTGCGCGACTTCGCGGCCGACGGCCTGGTCGAGCTCACGCCGCGCGCCATCGACGTCACGCCGCTCGGGCGCTTCTTCATCCGCAACGTGTGCATGGTCTTCGACGCGCGCCTGCCGCGGCCGGGCGACCGGCCGCTCTTCTCGCGCACCGTGTGACCGGGCGGCGGGCGCCCGCGGCCCGGCATCAGCCCCCGCCGCCAACCAGCTCGGCGAGCACGTCGCTGTCCAGACCCCAGGTGAGCGTGTTGTCGTAGGGGTCCATGTCGATGGCCAGGAGCTGGTACTTCTTGCCCGTCTCCTTGGAGTCGGCATCGCCGAGCTTGCGGTACGCCTCGCCAAGCTGGCGGTACATACGCGGGTTCATGGGGTCGAGCGGGATCCCCTTCTGAAGGACCTCGATTGCCTCCTTGGGCTTGGGGTCCTTTTCGTCGTCGGCGAGCAGCTCGCCGTAGTTCAGGTAGGTGCTCGGGTTGGTGGTGTACAGGTCGATGGCCTTCTTGAAGTACACGCCGGCGCGGAGCGGGCGGTCCCAGCGCTTGCAGAACATGGCGGCCGAGTGGTAGCCGCGCGCCGACTCCACCTTCTTCGAGCCGATGTAGGTGTACCACTGCTGCTCGTAGTCCTCGATGTCCTTGATGCCGAACGTCTTCTTGAACAGGTCGATGGCGAAGTCGCGCTTCACCCACATGAAGTTCGGGTTGCGCGGGTTGGCCTCGCGCTCGGCCGTGCCCTTCGCCAGCTTGTCGACGTAGCCCCTGAACTTGGACCTGGTCTTGTCGTCCTGCATGAGCATGTGGCACAGCGACCAAGCCCAGGCGTACTTGATGCCGTCCTGGAAGTTGCTGTCGCGCAGCAGCCCTTCCAGGTCCTGCATATCCCCGCCGTCCATCTGATCCATGAGGATGACCAGGCGCCCCTCCTGCTGGTGCCCGAGCGACATCTGCTTCGTGGCCGGATCCCACTGGCTGGCGCCGTAGTACTCGGCCATGCCCTCCTCGATCCAGGGTTCGAGCTGCCAGTTGTTCTTCGTGTGCAGGAAGAAGAGGTAGTGGTTCAGCTCGTGGAAGAGTACGTCGAGGGTGAAGCGCTCGTCCTGGCGCTCGTAGAAGAAGTTCAGCTCGATCGGATCGACGAAGCGGAAGTAGCCCGCCACGCCCGGGCCCATGGCGCCGATGCGCTCGAAGTCCTCCCTCTTGTTGTAGAAGCAGACCTTGAGCTTCTTGCCCTTGGGCTGCTGCACCTTCCACTCCTTGGCGAAGGTCTCGTAGTAGACCTCGAACATGTCCATGTACTGATGGCCGACGTCCAGGGGCACGGTGAACTCGAAGGCGAAGTGCTTGGTCTCCTCCTGGTAGCGGTCGCGCCACTCCTGGTGCTTGCGGGACTCGTCGAGCTGCGCGCGCCGCTCCTGCTGCCGCTTCTCGACGAGCTGGTCGCGCCGCGCCTTGGTAATCCACTTGCCCTCGTACGGCACCAGGCCCTGGGCGAGCTTCTCGGCCTCCTCGGGGGTCCGCGGCTCGACGCTGCCGCTTCCCTCGGCGCAGAAGAAGTCCTGCACCAGCTCCTTCGGGACGATGACCGAACCGTGCGGGTAGACCACCTCGAAGTCCTTCTCGCGCTGGACCAGCTTGGGGACCTCGTAGTAGCGCCCATCCTTGAAGTAGAGCGAGTCGCCCGCGGCACTGGCCGCGGCGGCGCACCACAAAGCCAACGTGCACAGTTTCGTTCGCGCGCGCATGACTCGTCCTTCCCTTACTTGGTGCGGCCTTCCGCGTACTTGGCCCAGGAATTGTCCAGGCTTCTCCAGTCTCCGTCGTCCCAGTCCTTGAAGGTGAGCTGGAAGGCGTCCTCGAGCAGGCGCTCGGCCACCTTCTCGTAGGCCTGCTCGCGCCGCTTGCGGTATTCCTCGTCCTCGGCCTTGAGCCGCTCCTCCTCGGACGCGCCCGCGCTGCTGCCGCCAGCCGACGCCTTCTTGTCCTTCTCCAGCTCGGCGTCGACTTGCTGCACCAAGTCGTACAAGTTGCCGATGTAGTGGGTCACGAGGGACCCGGTCTTCTTGTTCTTGCTGCCCGGACCCTCGATGAGGTAGCGCACCACCGAAGCGCACTGCGCCTGGGTGAAGCGCCCGAGCTGGCCCTGCCACAGCTCTTCCGGCGTGGTCGTGATCAGGGTCTTGACGGGCTTGATCGGCGCCAGCGCCGGGTTCGAGCCCTCGAACTTCCGCTGCTCCATCATGGCATCGTTCAACGCGTCCTCTTCCCACTGCTCGGGATTGAAGACGAGCTTGGAGCCTTTCAGCACCCCGTTGTTCACGTACTCCTGCAGGCCCCACGAGAGCCAGCGCGGCAGCCTGTCCCAGAGCTGGTCGTTCTTGCCCTCCAGGAAGTTGCAGGTGATGTCCGTGGACAGGCCGCGAAACTCGGAAATCCAGCCGACGCTGTCGGGCTTGGCGAACTCGATCTCACGCACCATCCCCGGGACCACGAGGATCACGCGCGCGACCCTGGGGATGTCCGCCTCCTTCTCGTACACGCGGATGATCATGGACTGCACCTGGCCCGAACCGACCGAGCCGAAGTGCTCCTCCATCCAGTCGTAGACTGCCTCGGCGTGCTGGCTCACCTCCTTGGCGTACTTCACCGGGCAGGCGTGGGCGATGAGGAAGTGCTTGGTCTCGAAGCTCCTCCAGCCCGCGGGCAGGCCGTCGATGCACTTCTTGAAGGCCTCTTCCTTCTGTTTCTTGCGCCGCGCCAGCACCTCCTCGACCGAGAGCTTGTCCTCGTCGACGCTGTCGACTTCCTCCGAAGTGCTCCCCGTGTCCTTGAGCTTGAGGCCGGCCTTATCCAGCAGCTTGAAGCTGTTGAAGGTCTTCTTGAACTCCGAGGTCAGGTCCGCGAAGTGCTGCTCGGTGCAGGAGAACAGGATGGCGAACTCGCCGTTGGGCACCTTGATGGCGCAGGCCATCCAGCGCTGCGGGATCTCGGTGCCCTTCTCGAACTTCATCTCGTAGATCGTGGCGTCGAACCCGGCCACCTGGGCCTTCTTCTCGCCGTCGAAGAAGAAGCCGGAGATCTGGTCCGAGGCGTACTCCTGGAAGGTGCGGTAGACGCGGCCGTTGATGAGCCAGGTCACCCGCCTCTTGCCCTCTTCCGTGGCTCCCTTCTGGTTTTCCTCCTGAGCCTTGGCCAGGTCCGCGGCCGAGCGCTCGGGGAAGAAGTAGGTGGCCATGTGCCGCTCGAACGTCCAGCCGATCTTGCTCGGCAGGAGCTTGCTGCACGTGAACGTGTCGACCGCGTAGTAGTCGAGGACCATCCCGGCGAGGCCGCTCGCGTCCGGCTTCAGCTCGAAGTCGTCCGGGAGCGAGATGCGGTAGCCGATCTCCTCGTTCACGTGGGAGCTGCCGGCCAGAGCCGGCACGGGCAGCAGGCAGCAGGACAGGGCGGCGCAGAGCGCCAGCCGGAGTGTCTTCGATGTCATGGGATACTCCCTCTTCCTTTCCGACCCTTGCACGATCATTCCTTCCACGTTCGGCGCGACCGGCCCCGCGGCAGCGTGCCTTGCGGGGACGCCTGCCACCGGTGACCGGCCTTTCGCCGCCGGGTTCCGCGGATTACTGTAGCCGAAGCCGGCCGGGCCGCGATAGGTCCGTTTTTCTTGCCGGCAGCGCCCGCCTGGCCCGCCGCGCCGGGCCCAGGGGAGGCGCGCCCCTTTTGATGGCATGGAACGCGGGTCGTTGCGTTGATTCTGGAAAAAAAACGGAGAGCGGGGCGCGCCAGAGCCCGGCACAGCCGGCGTCTGGCCTTGCTGCTGCTCCTGCTGCTGCCCGCGCCCGGGGCGCAGGGAGCGCATCCCGGCCCCTCCATCTGGGGCGAAATGGTCATGCATGAAGACCACATGGTCTTCATGATCGAGGGCGCGGCCGGTCCGCTGACCACGAACCTCGGGCTCGACGTGCTCCTGCTCGGCCCCCTGGACGAGGCGGTGACGCTGCGCCTCAGGGAGGAGATCGCCGCGTTTTTCGCCGAGCACATGCCGGTGCTCATCGACGGCCAGCGCTCGGTGCCGCGCCTCGAGGACCTGATCATCCAGGACGGCGCCCGCGAGGAGGCGAGCTGGCGCGCGGCGCGCATCGTGCTCCACTACCCGTACGCGGGCTGGCCGCGCCAAATGTCCATCAGTTGGCACGGCTTCGACGGCGAGGGCGTGGACTACATCCCGATCACCATCAAGAGCGCGCCCGAGGCCGCGCCGCGCATGTTCTCGCTCTGGCCGGACGAGCCGCAGTACATCTGGCACGCGGAGAGCGGGCCGCGCCGGCCGCGGCCGGCGCCGGTCGCTCCGGTGCGCGGCGAGCGCGGCGGCTTGCTCCTGCCGCTCCCTTCCGCCCTCCTCGTCCTGGGCGTGGCTCTCTTCTTTTGCTTCCGGCGCCGCCTGCTGCCCTCGCGCGCCGCGGCCGTGGCCGTGCCCGTGGCCGGCCTGGCGCTGGCCGGCGCGCTCTGGGGAAGCGGCCGCGTCACGCTGCCCCTGCCCTTCACGCGCAGCGCGGCCCTGCCCGCGCCCGAGCAGGCGCGCGCCCTCTTCGCCACCCTGCACCAGAACGTCTACCAGGCGTTCTCCGCCGGCAGCGAGGACGCTATCTACGACCTGCTGGCGACCAGCGTGGACTCAGGCCTGCTCGACGAGCTGTACGGCGAGATCTACGAGAGCCTGGTCCTCCGGGAGCAGGGCGGCGCGGTGTGCGGCATCGACGAGGTCGAGGTGGTAGAGGGGGCGGTGGACCCGGCCTCGTACGGCGCCGGCGCGGCCGCGGAGTTCCAGATCGACTGGAACTGGCGGGTGCGCGGCGTGGTCTCACACTGGGGGCACGTGCACCGCCGCACCAACCACTACCGTGCGCGCTACACTGTGCGCCACGACGGCGGCTCCTGGAAGATCGCCGCGGTCAAGGTCCTGGAACACGAGAGGCTGGAGAACGAGTGACCTCCGGCGCCGGCCACGCCATCGAGGTCGAGAACCTGGCCTTCCGCTACGCTGCGGGCGGTTTTTCTCTGGAGGTGCCGCGCTTCGCGGCCGCGCCCGGCGAGAAGGTCGCGTGCATCGGGCCGAGCGGTTCGGGCAAGAGCACCTTCCTGCAGCTGCTCGCCGGCATCCTGGTGCCCGCGGCCGGCAAGGTCGCCGTGGGCGGCGTCGACCTGGCGGGGCTCGGCGACGCGGCGCGAAGGCAGGCGCGCATCCAGGGCATCGGTCTGATTTTCCAGGAGTTCGAGCTGCTCGAGCACCTCTCGGTGCGGGAGAACATCCTGCTGCCCTTCCTCGTCAACCCGGCGCTCATGCGGGACGCGGGGGTGGCCGCGCGCCTGGACGAGCTGGCGCGCGCCGCCGGGCTGGAGCGGCATCTGCGCAGGAAGCCGCGCGTCCTGTCCCACGGCGAGCGCCAGCGCGTCGCCGTGTGCCGCGCGCTCATCACCGCGCCGCGCCTGCTCCTGGCCGACGAGCCGACCGGCAGCCTGGACCAGGCCGCCGCCGCCGCCGTGCTCGAGCTGCTCCTGCGCGCGGCCGGGCCAGGCGGCGCGACGCTCGTGCTCGTCACGCACGAGCGCGGCCAGCTCTCCGCCTGCGACCAGGTCCTCGACCTGGCAGCACTGGCGGGCGGAGGAGAGGGATGAAGAGCACGTTGCTGCTCGCCTGGCGCCATCTCTCCCACCACCGCGGCCAGAGCGCGATCCTCGCGGCCTGCATCGCGCTCATCTTCCTCTTGCCGGTCGCGGTGCAGCTTCTCGTCGCCCACTACAGTGCGGCGCTGGCGGCGCGCGCGCGGGCCACGCCTCTCGTCGCGGGCGCGCTCGGCAGCCGCTACGACCTGGTGCTCAACTCCCTGTACTTCAAGGGGCGCGTGCCCCGCGACCTGCCCATGGGAGAGGCGGACCGCATCCAGGAGTCGGGCCTGGGCCTCGCCATCCCGCTGCTCGCCGGCCGCAGCGCCCGAGGCTTCCCACTGATCGGCACGTCGCACGACTACTTCGCTTTCCGCGGGTTGGTGCTCGACGGCGGCACCTTTCCGCTCATCCTGGGCGACGCGGTGCTCGGCGCGCGCGTGGCGCGGGAGCTGTCCCTCGGACCCGGAGACGCGCTGCTCACCGACCGCGGCAGCCTCTACGACCTGTCGCTCTCTTATCCGCTGCGCCTGCGCGTGGTCGGGGTGCTGCGCGAGACCGGCACGGCCGACGACGGCGCGGTGTTCGCGGACGTGAAGACCGTGTGGGTGGCGGCCGGTCTGGGGCACGGCCACGAGGAGGCGGCGACCGCGCCCGAGGAGCGGCTGCTGGCCAGGAGCGCGGGGGAAGTGGTCTTCGACTCGTCGGTGGTCGAGTACGTGGAGATCACGCCCGAGAACATCGACTCCTTCCACTTCCACGGCGACGTGGACGCGTTCCCGCTCAGCGCCGTGCTGGTCGTCCCGCGCGACGAGAAGGGGGCGACGCTGCTCAAGGGCCGCTACCGCGTGTCGCAGGAGGCGCAGCTCCTGGAGCCGATCGAGGTGATCGACGAGATCCTCGGCTTCGTCCTGCGGGTGAAGCGCTTCTTCGACGCGAACCTCGTGCTCGTCTCCGCCGCCACCGCGCTCTTCCTGCTGCTGATCGTGCTGCTGTGGCTGCGCGTGCGCCAGCGCGAGTTCGAGACGCTGCACAAGATCGGCTGCGCGCGCCTGATGGTGGCGCGCCTGGTGGCGGCGGAGCTGCTCATCACCGTGAGCGCCGGGCTGGCCCTCGCCGCGCTGCTCGCCGGCGCGCTGGTGGCCGTGCTGCGGCAGGGGCTGGTCTGATGGGGCGCGGCTTGACGCTGGTCCTGATCCTGGCCGCGGCCGCCCTGGCCGCAGGCGGCGCGCGGCGGCCCGTGGTCTACACCACCTTCTATCCGACCACGTGGTTCGCCGAGCGCATCGGCGGCGAGCGCGTGTCCGTCGTCTGCCCGGTGCCCGAGGGAGAGGACCCCATCTTCTGGAAACCGGCGCGCGAGACGATCCAGGCCTACCAGCGCGCTGACCTGGTGCTCGTGAACGGCGCCTCGTTCGAGCGTTGGGTCTTCCAGGTCAGCCTGCCGCGCGCCACGCTCGTGGACACGGCGCGGCCGCTGCGCGGCGAGTTGCTCGTGTACGAGAGCAGCACGGAGCACAGCCACGGCCGCGAGGGCGCGCACTCGCACACCGGCGTCGACGGGCACACCTGGCTCGATCCGCAGAACGCCAAGGTCCAGGCCGGCGAAATCCACCAGGCTTTCGTCCGCCTCCTGCCGGAGCGCGCAGAGGAGCTCGGCCAGCGCTGCGCCGCGCTCGCGGCCGACCTGGACGGGCTCGACCAGTCGCTGCGCCAGCTCGCCGTGCGCATCGGCCAGGAGAGCCTCTACGCCTCGCACCCGGCCTACAACTACCTGGCGCGGCGCTACGGCCTGAGCGTGGTGAGCCTCGATCTCGACCCGGAGGAGATGCCTGGTCCCGAGGCTCTCGCCGAGATCGCCGCGCGGCTCGCGGCCGCGCCCGCCCGCATCCTCCTCTGGGAGGCCGCGCCGCTCCCCGAGATCAGCGCGCGCCTGCGGGCTGACCTCGGCCTGGAGAGCGTCGAGTTCTCGCCCTGCGAGCTGCTCGGGGCGGAGGCGCGGCGCGCCGGCGAGGACTACCTCACGGTGATGCGGCGGAACGTCGCCAATCTGGCGGCCGCGCTGGCGCGCAACGGCAAGTAGGGTCCGGGCGGCCGCGACACCGGTTTCCCGGGGGGCAGTGTCCTGGCTGCGCATAAGATGTCCCTCCCGCCGGCGCGTGCCGGCCTGTACCACGGAGATTGATGCCGATGCGCTGTCTACCGCTTGCGCTGTCCTGTCTCGCCCTGGGCTGCGCCGCCTACTACCCGCCGCAGGACGTCACCGCGACGCTGAACCAGGCGGTACACGCCGCACAGATCCAGGTCGAGCGCAGGAATCCGCTGGCGGCGGAGCAGTTGACCGAGGCCGTGCTGCGCATCGACCCGGGGCACCCGGCCGCCCGCGGGGTGAGGGAGTCCCTGTCCTCGTCGAACGTCAGGTTCCTGTTCGGGCGCAGCCCGGTGGGCTCGAACCGCGCGCGGCGCATGCCGGTAGACCGCTCGGTCGGCGCGCGCATCGGCCTCTACCTCCCGGACCGGTTCTTCGACCTGCTGGACGTGATCTCCTTCGATCTGCACCTCGGCCTGGGCGCGCTGGTGAACGTGCACGTCACGCGGGCGGTGCAGATCGGCGCCGGCGGCCGCGCCACCGGGGGCATCGGCTGGCACGACCACCGCTCGCTTGGGGTGCTGGCGCAGACGGAGAGCGAGTTCGTGCTGCCCGGAGTCGGCGCCCAGGCGTACCTGGGCGCGCTGGCCGGCACGTCCGGGCTGCTCGCGGTCGGGGACGCCCTCGCGGGCGTCCATTCGCCCTCCGCCGAGCTGTACCAGGAATACCGCGACTACTGGGCGGTCGGCGTTTCGCTCACCGCCGTCGTGATCGGGCTCGACGTCGACCTGCATCCGCTGGACCTTGCCGACTTCCTGGTTGGCTTCAGCACCTTTGATTTCCTCCACGACGACTTCGCCGCGACCAGGGGCCTGGGGCTCTCGCACTCGGAGCGGGCGCTGCTGTGGAAGCTGTCCGACATCGGCCGTTCGAAGCGGACGATGGAGGCGTACCTCGCGACCGTGGA
Source organism: Phycisphaera mikurensis (assembly GCA_020723465.1). Lineage (GTDB taxonomy): Bacteria > Planctomycetota > B15-G4 > B15-G4 > JADJEK01 > JACQZJ01. The sequence continues at coordinate 5,308 of DYIW01000068.1, read as the reverse complement.
GGCCGAGCGCGGCACGTAACCTCGAGGGGCGAACATGGACTGGGCACTCGTGACCGGTGCGAGCCGGGGGATCGGGCGGGCGATCGCGCTGGCGCTGGCGCGCCTGCCGGCGCACGTGGTCGTCAACTACCGCTCGTCGCGCGAGCAGGCTGAGGGGGTCGTGGCCGAGATCGGCGCCGCGGGCGGCTCGGCCGAGGCGTGCGGCTTCGACGTGGCGGATGCGGCCGCCGCCGAGCGCGAGGTGCTGCGCCTGATCGAACGCCACGGCGCGCCCTACGCCGTGGTCAACAACGCTGGCGTGGTACGCGACGAGCTCATGGTCTGGCTGACGTCCGCGGAGTGGGAGGGCGTCATCGGCACCAACCTGACCGGTTTCTTCAACGTGACCCGTCCCTGTTTGAAGGAGATGCTCGTGGCGCGGCGCGGCCGCATCGTCAACGTCACGTCGATCGCCGGCCAGCAGGGGAACGCGGGCCAGGTGAGCTACGCCGCGTCCAAGGCGGGCGTGAACGGCGCCACCATGGCCCTGGCGCGCGAGGTGGCGCGGCGCGGCATCACGGTGAACGCCGTCGCCCCGGGCTACGTCGAAACGGAGATGACTCGCTCGCTCGACACGGCTACACTGCGCAAGGCGATCCCGCTCGGCCGCTTCGGCAGGCCGGAGGAAGTCGCTTCCCTGGTCGCGTTCCTCTGTTCCGGCGGCGCCGCCTACATCACCGGCCAGGTCATTGCGGTGAACGGAGGTCTGGTCTAGTGGCAGGTTCCGAGTCGGCGGATCCCGGCATCGAGGCCGTGGTGAACCGCATCATGATCGACGAGTTCGAGTGCGCGGAGGCGGCCTTGAAGCCCGAGGCCCTGCTGAACGACGACCTCGGCCTCGACAGCCTGGACGGCGTCGATCTGGTGGTGGCGCTGGAGAAGGCGTTTCGCTGCCGCATCGCCGAGGAGGAGGCGCGCGGCATCAAGACGCTCGGGGATATCTACGTCAAGGTGCGCTCCCGGCTCGCCGGCGCCGCCGCGCCCGCGGACGGAGGAGGTGCTTGAGCGGCGCGGCCGAGCCTCCCGAGGCATTCATCCCGCACCGGCCGCCGATCCTCTGCGTGGATGAGATCGTCGAGATGGAGGAGGAGCGCGTGGTCTGCGCCGGCCTGGTGCAGGCCGGGCCGCATGCGCCCGCGGGCGAGATGTGGGAGGAGGGGCTGATCGAGGGGCTGGCGCAGGCGGCCGCCGTGCTGCACGGTGCACAGCGCCGGCGGCGCGACCTGCCTCCCGTCCTGGGCATGCTCGTCGGGATTCGCGGGTTCGCGGTGCGGCGCCGCGCGCGCGCCGGCGAGCGCGTGCGCTACGCGGTCGAACTCGTCCGCCGCCTCGCGCCCTTCACCCTGCTCTCCGGCGTGGCGTCGGTGGGGGAGGAGGTGCTGGCGCGCGGTGAGCTGAAGTTCTACCAGCGGGAGGAGGAGGGGTGAGGCGGCGGCGCGAAGCGGCGCGTGGGGCCTGCCTCGAGGCCGCGACCACGGTGCGCGTGCGCTTCCAGGAGGTCGACTCCCTGCGCGTGGTCTGGCACGGCCACTACCTGACGTATTTCGAGGAAGGGCGCACCGCCTTCGGCCGCGAGCATTCCTTCGGCTACGAGCAGATCCTGGCCGCGGGCTACGTGGCGCCCCTGGTGCGCGTGGAGATCGACTTCCTGGCGCCGGCGCGCTACGGCGACGTGCTCACCGTGCGCACGCGCCTCTACCCGGCTGCGGGCGCGCGCCTCGATTACTCCTACCTGATCACGGACGGCGCCGGCCGCGGGCTCGCGGCCGGGTCGTCGGTGCAGCTCTTCACCGAGCTGGACGGCACCCTGGTGCTGACGCGGCCTCCCTTCTTCGAGCGCTTCCTGGCGGAGAACGCCGGGCGGATGGTCGCGGGATGAGCGAGCCGGGTGGGGCGGCGGGGCTGCGCGCGCAGGCGGCGGGCTGCCTGACCGCCCTCGAGTCCAGCGCAGGCGCCCTCAGCGCGACGTTCCTTTATCCGCCGGATCTTCCCGTGTTCGCCGGCCACTTCCCGGGTTCTCCGCTGGTCCCCGGAGTCTTTCTGGTCGAGGCGGTGCGCGCGGCGCTGGAGCGGGCCTGCGGCCTCTCCCTCAGGCTGGTCGAGGTGCGGGACGCGCGCTTCACGGCGCCGGTCCTGCCGGGCGACCGCGTGCGCGTGGACGTGGAGGGCGCGGGCGGGGCGCCGCCTTGGTCCTGCCGGGCGATCTGCACCCGGCGCGGGGAGACTGCCGCGCGTCTCGAGGTCGTGATCGCGGCCGAGGAAGGGGAACGGGAGCCAGACCCTGGGCTATGATGGCGCAGCCGCCCGCGACCGGGTGGCAATGCACAAGGCGGCGAGAGAACCGTGAGCCTGGAACAGCGAGTCGTCGTCACCGGCATGGGGGCGATCTCCTGCCTGGGAGAGAGCCTGGAGGAGATCGCGCGCGGCCTGCGCGAAGGTCGTTCCGGCGTCGTCTACGCGCCGGAGCGCCAGGAGCGCGGCTTTCGCTCGGCGCTGATGACGCGCCTGCCGGACGTGGACGTCAAGGCGGAACTCGATCGCAAGGCACGCAAGTTCATGCCCGAGGCCGCGATCTACTGCGCGCTGGCCGCCAACCGGGCGCTGCGCAGCGCGAATCTCCGCCGCGAACAAGTGGCACGCGCCGACACGGGCATCATCATCGGCAACGACTCCTCGTCGGAGTGCCTGCCGGAGATGATGGAGACGCTGCAGAAGTACGGCGAGTCGCACTTCCTCGGCTCGAACATGGTCATCAAGGTCATGAACTCGACCGTGTCCATGAACCTCGGGCCCTACCTGGGAGCCAAGGGCATCAACCTCACCATCAGCGCCGCCTGCAGCAGCGGCGCGCACGCCCTCGGCCTCGCCTACCAGCTCATCCGTTCGGGCGCGCAGCGCCTGATCTTCGCCGGCGGCGCCCAGGAGACCAACTGGGTGTCGATGGTGAGCTTCGACGCGCTCAACACCTTCAGCGTGCGCCACGACGATCCGCGCGCCGCCTCGCGGCCCTTCGATCGCGGCCGCGACGGCCTGGTGCCCGGCGGCGGCGGCGCCTTGCTGGTGCTGGAGAGCCTGGAGAGCGCGCGCGCGCGCGACGCGCGCATCTTCGGCGAGATCACCGGCTACGCCTTCTCCTCGGACGGCGATCATCTGACGCTGCCTTCCGGGGACGGCGCGCTGCGCTGCATGCGGTCCGCTCTCGCCGCGGCCGGGATTGCGGCGAGCGACGTGGACTACATCAACGCTCACGCTACTTCCACGCCGCAGGGCGACCAGGTGGAGGCCGCCGCCATCCACGAGCTGTTCGGCGCGGCGGGACCGCCGGTTTCCTCCACCAAGTCGATGACCGGGCACGAGTGCTGGATGGCGGGCGCCTCCGAGGCGATCTACTGCCTGCTCATGCTGCAGGACGGCTTCCTCGCGCCGAACATCAACTTCGAGGCGTTCGACGAGCAGACGCCCGAGATCAACATCATCGCCGAGACGCTCACGGGTGACGCGGACGTCGTGCTGTCGAACTCCTTCGGCTTCGGCGGCACGAACGCGTGTCTCGTGTTGAAGCGTTTCCGGCAGTAGGGGGCGGGTAAGCGCGTGGCGCAGGCCGACGTCGTCGTCATCGGCGCGGGACTGTCGGGGCTGGTCGACGCCATCCTGTTGGCCGAGACCGGGCGCAAGGTGGTCGTGCTCGAGCACCACGAGGTCGCGGGCGGCTACCAGCAGCAGTTCTGGCGCAAGGGCACGCTCTTCGACGTTGGCTACCACTACATGGGCTCGACCGCCCCCGGGCGGCCCATGCGCCAGTTCCTGGAGTACCTGCGCGTCTGGGACAGGCTGCGCCTGCTGCCGCTCCCCGAGGACGCGGCCATCGAGGTAGTGAACGGCGCGCGGCGCTTCGCCTACCCGAACGGCTGGCAGCGCTTCCAGGAGCAGGCGCTCGCCGCCTGGCCGCACGAGCGGGCGGGGCTCGAGCGGCTGTTCCAGGACGTCGTCGCCGTGACCGGGGCCTTCAAGTGGTTCGACCTGGCGCGGGACAAGCCGTACGCGCACCCGCTCGACCTCGACTTCACGTCGGTCTCGCTGGCGGAGTACCTGCGGCCGCTGGTGCAGGACCCCTGGCTCCTCCAAGTGCTCGGAGTGCAGGCTTTCAACCTGGGCCTGCTGGCGCACGAGGCGCCGTGGGTCAAGTACGCGCTCGCTCTGCGCTCGAACTTCGACGTCACCTGCCGCATCGCGGGCGGCGGCGGCGCGCTGGTCGCCGCGCTGGTGGAGCGCGGCCGGGAACTGGGCGTGGACTTCCGACTGCGCGCCGAGGTCGTCGGCTTCGAGTGCGCGGAGCGGCGCGTGCGGCGCGTGCGCACCGCGGACGGCGGCGCGCACGCGGCCGACCTGTTCATCGCCGCCTGCCACCCCAAGACGGTCCTGGCGTGCATCCGCGACGAGGACATCAGCCCGGTGTTCAAGGAGCGCGTGCTGCGCATGAAGGACTCGCGCGGCGCGCTGCAGGTCTTCCTGCGCTTGAAGGAGCTGCCGCGCTCCCTGGGCCAGGCGTGCCTGATGATCGTGGACGAGGAGGAAGCGCGGCGCGAGCCGCCGATCCACATCGTCCTGGTGACCAATCCCGCCGCGGTCGAGGGGACGGAGCTGGGCGGCGCGCGGCTGGAGCTCATGACCTTCCTGGAGCACGCGCCGTTCGCGCCCTGGGCCGGGACACAGGTCATGCGGCGCGGGGCGGAGTACGAGCGCTTCAAGGCCGACCTGGCGCGGCGCGTGCTCGACTTGACCGTGCGCCTCGCGCCCGAGCTGCCGGAGCTGATCGAGGACATGTACGCGTCGACACCGCTCACCGACGAGTGGTACACGCTCAACACGCACGGCGCGGTCTTCGGCATCAGTCACGACGTGACCCAGCAGGGCCTGGCGCGGCCGCTGCCGCGCATGCGCCTGCGCAATCTCTTCTTCACCGGGCACTCGATCCAGATGCCCGGCATCTGCGGAGTGTTCATCAACGCCTTCGACACGTGCGAGATGCTGCGCGGCGGCGAGTCTCTTTTCGCCGCGGTGGCGTCCTGATCTACTACTCCTGAGAATCGTCGCGCCGCGCGACGATTCTCAGGAGTAGTAGATCCCGCGGCCACGGGCCGCGGCCGCGCGCTATGGGCGCGCGGTGGATGCGCGGGGGCAGGGCACAGGTCCCGCGGGCGAAGCGTCACGCGGCCATGCTGACCGCGCTGCCTCGTCCTCGAGCAGGGGCTGCCGAAGAAGCCGTCTC